>NZ_JALNTN010000009.1:0-155178 GCF_023161905.1 Pseudoalteromonas sp. 2CM41L | reverse complement strand
GGCACCACGACATCGCCAAGCTCCAAATACAAGAAAGCCCGACTCGAAAGAGCCGGGCTTTTTTACGTCTGCAGAAAAGTAAAAATACATTCCAGATATTATTCGCACAGTCTCCATCACCTCCGTAGCGTGGGTTGAGTATCACGAAACCCGCGGATAAGGTTCGCCGTACACCTTTGTATGGTAAATATATTGTTCTTATCTCACGAGCTGGATTACCAGCAACAACAGTATCCGCCTCTACATTTTTAGTTACTACAGATCCCGCACCAATAACACTGTTATCCCAAAAGGTATGGGCTTGATCTATTATCAAATTTTTTTAGAAAGTCTTTTAAGTATTTTGCTAATTATCAATCGATAGCAAACCCTATAAACTTGCCCCATCTTGTATTTACATACCTTACCAAAGGGGAGAAGAGCATGTCTCATCAAATTATTAAAGACTTACATAACCGTTACACGGCTAAAAAATACGATACGAGCAAACGTATTTCATCGGCGGATCTTGACGTAATTAAAGAAGCTATTCGCTTGTCTGCTTCTTCAATCAACTCTCAACCTTGGAAGTTTGTATTGGTAGAAAGTGATGAAGCTAAGCAGCGTTTGCACGATACATTTGCTAACAAGCACCAGTTTAATCAATTACACGCTAAAGAAGCGTCGCATACGCTGTTATTAGCTTACGATCCTAAGTTTACTAAAGAGAAGTTTGTTAAACGTGTGGATGTTGAAGTGAGCTCTGGTCACTTACCAGCGCAACTGCGTGAAAGCTTTATGGGTGCCTACGCTTTTGCTGAAATGAATACGGATGAAAATGGCTACAATGGCAGCTGGACTAAAGCACAAGTTTACCTAGCACTGGGTAACATTATGCATACACTGGCGCGTTTAAATATTGCATCTACGCCTATGGAAGGTGTTGATTCAGAGTTAATCGGTGAGAAGTTTAGCGAAGAGCTTGATGGTCATATTTGTGAAGTGGCACTTGCAATGGGTTACCCAGTTGAAGAAGAAGATTGGAACTTTGGCAAACCTAAAGCGCGTTTACCAGTTGAAGATATTATAGCTACTGTATAACGTGTTGCTATAAGTTAATTAGCCGAGAGCCTTCTCGGCTTTTTTATTTTTAGAATAAACCATACGCTTGTGTTTCTTCGTCTTCCTGTTGTGCTAAATGATCAGGTCTAAATATTGCGCTAGGGTCTATTAAAACACTGTGTTTTTCGGCTAACTTTATTAGCCCTCGCATCATGCCTTTGGTTTGCGGGTCTATATCAAAGCCTACTTCGGTTAATTTATCGAGTGGCTTAATGTCTTCTTTTTTATAATCTATATTGTCCTCTACTTTATCTACTAGTAATCCGATATGCGGGTTGAGCCCATCTTTAGTAGTAAAAACAATAATAGGTTTATAATCGAGTGTTATTTGCTCTTTTGCCGCATCAAACAGACGTTGTAATTGCATAAAGCTGTTGCGCTTTATACTCGCTAAATATTTACTGGCTTGTTTATAGTCTTGCTCGTTATGAGTACTAACTGCACGATCTGTAGCTGTTACTAGCGCTTGAAAAGGCTCATCAAGTTTTTCTATGATAGGTTTTAGGTCACTGTTGTCAGTTTTAAACTCTTTATAAAATACGGCGATGTTGTGCAGCTGAGTTTTATCGTTTGTTATTACGTGGCTCTGTTGCGCGATGCTTTTTTCAAATTGGCTAAACCAATCATTAAGCGAGGCTTGCCAGGTTCTTAGCTCATTAAGTGCTTTTTTATTACTTTGCTCTGTAGAGCTGCCATTTAAAATAACACCTAGGTCGAACACCGGCGTGGGTGTTTCCATGTAGTCTTTTACACCAATAAAGCTCTTATTGTTATTTGGCAATGTAGTGAGGTTATTATCAAACCGCTCGGTGAGTAAAATATCGAGAATTTTAAGTGAAATGGTTTTACAGCCCACTTGAAAGTTTATGAATTCCATACCTTTATCTTTAATTGCCTTGTAATGCTTTAAGGATAGAACAAAATAGATAAATAGCTTAAAGGTTGTGTGGTTTTTTAATTAGTGACTTAACTGCGAGTTTAAATTGTTGCTCTAAGGCTTTTTTTCCACTTAAGCAATGTTGCTTGATTAGCTGCTCATTACTGTGGTTTTGTAATACCATTTGTATCAGCAAGTGGCGATCTTCACTTTTAGTTGCCATTAGGCTGGATGGGGAGTGGTTAAATAAATACCATAGTTTTGGCGCGGTATTAAAGCGATTTATTGTAGTAATTGCAGTGTTTATAGGTGGGCTGGGCACGCTAGATTCATCGATAAATTTACTTATTAGCTCACTGACTAACTCACTGTCGAGTTGGCTAAAGTGCGTTAATAAACCATAAAACAAATCACTTTTAAATTGCTGAGCTAAGGTATGTAAGCCCTGCGTGGAAGTGTCTAATGCTTTAATAACGAGGGCTGAGTGCTCACCCGTGCTTTTATCTCGCTGATAACCTAGCTTTACAGCACAAAATTCCTGAGATTGCCAAAAACGTAAAAGCCCTGCTGTAGCCCCAAAACTTGCACCTATATAACTACAGGTGGGGGTTAGCTGGTGCTGGCAATGCGCTAGCAATGCTTTACCTACGCCTTGTTGGTGCAGGTTAGGTGCAACAGCTATACGAATAACGCGTGCGCTTTGTTTTGTTAAATAGCTTGGCTGTGCGCTTAATTGCGCGAGCGATTGCGCCATTAAATGCCCTTGTGGGCGGCGCTCACCACTGATTACTTGCTTAGCTAGCTTTGCATCCATACCGCCTTCAACTGCTATTAAACACACACCCACAACATGCATGTCGCATCTACTAATAAACAGCCTTTGCGCTGGGGCATCAAGTAATTGGCGTAAATCGTTAACACTGCTCTGGTAATGGGCAAGTGCTAGCAACGCAACTATTTGCTGCAGTAAAGGCTCATTGTTAACGAGTTGCTGTTGAGTGACTTCAACGTGCTCAATGCTATTTAAAGCGGGGGGGTATTCGTTATATTGTGCACCTAAAGCAAAGAGTGTGCGTACATGTTGCTCAAGAGGGTCGCCCTTGGCAAAACGTAAAGGCTCTTCTAAGTTTACAATTTTTGCCGCTTTGTAATTTGCTTTAATATGTTGCGTAAAGCGAATGGTATAGCCTCGGCCATTACCCTCGTAGCCCACCAAGGTGCTTGCAAAGACTATACGCGGGTAGTGCTTTAACATGGTTAACAGTAGTGGGACAGGTATTGCGGCGGCTTCATCAACCAGTAATAAATCACATGGCGGCAACTGATTAAGCAGTGCATCGGGCGCCATGTATTGTAAATTAGCTAAATGTTTTTGCTGAGCCTTGTATTCCACCTGTAAGGTTTTAGCTAAATGCTTAAAACAGCTATGGGTGGCTCTAAATTGTGTTGCGCATACAATGATTTTTTTATCATGTAATGCTGCGGCTGCAAGACCTAGCGCGGCTGATTTTCCTCGCCCTCTGTCGGCATTAATAATTAAAGGCCTGTTCGCACGCCCTGTGGCCACCTTAATTATTTGCTCAACGCATTGTTGCTGCGCCTGATACTCAATTTTATTTGTTACATTGCTTTTGAGCGGCGGCTGTTTAAAGTCAGTGTGTTCATCAAAGTGTATGGCGGGTAGCGTTTGTAAAAGGCGAGAAAAACGTAAATTAAAATAGCTTTGCTGATTACTACACCCATAAGACTGCACGCTTTGCAGCGCAGGGTCTTGCCATGAGGCTAAACGTTGTAAATCAGGCAGTAATAAAAATAAAAGCCCGCCGGCTTTTACGGTGCCGGCTAATGCAGCGAGTTTATCGGGGTAAATGCCACTAAAGCCATCATAAACGGCATGAGGAAACTCTTGCCCAAGTAGTTGATGAGTATGCTCAGGCCAACTGGCATTGGCAAGGCTGCTTGAAAGTAACTTTACATCATCCGAACGGGTTAACGCGCTTAATAGTTCATAGCACCAAGTAGGCTGGCCTGTAATAAGCACTAACTGACGATGCTTTGCGCCAGTTAGTTGCTGCGTTAATTGCTCAACACAGTGCTTATACAGCTTGAAGTCGTGCATATGCGGTTACTAACCATTTGCTGCCAAGGTCGTCAAAGTTTACTTGCACACGCGATTGCGCGCCGCTGCCTTCGTAATTAAGCACAGTGCCAATACCAAATTTAGCGTGCAGTACACGTTGGCCTAAGTTAAAACCACTTTCTTCAAATACAGCATGGCTTACTGATGCGCTAAAACGTCCTGCAGCAGGCGGTCGTGATACCTGTGTTTTAATACGAATTTCTTCTACGCAATCTTCGGGTATTTCACGTAAAAATCGCGATGGGCTATGGTACTTTTCTTGGCCGTATAAACGACGGCTTTCGGCATGGCTTATGTAAAGTTTGTCCATGGCTCGGGTCATGCCCACGTAACAAAGGCGGCGTTCTTCTTCTAAGCGCCCTGATTCTTCATTACTTTGCTGCGATGGGAACATGCCTTCTTCAACGCCCACCATAAACACAAGTGGAAACTCTAAGCCCTTAGCAGAGTGAAGAGTCATCATTTGCACAGCGTCTTCGTGTTCATCGGCTTGGCCTTCACCAGACTCAAGCGATGTATAAGCTAAAAAGCCTTGTAGTGGTGAGCTAAACTCTTCTTCTTCGGGGAGTTCATACTGATCGCAGGCACTGATAAGCTCTTCTAAGTTTTCTACGCGAGCTCGGCCTTTTTCGCCTTTTTCAGCTTGATACATAGCCATAAGGCCAGAGGTTTGAATAGCGTATTTGGCTTGCTCTTGCAGTGTAAGGTCGCTAATTTTATCTTCTATGTGCTCTACCAACTCTACAAATTTTGTAACAGCGCTTGCCGCACGACCCGATAAATGTTGTTGTTCAACAATTGCTTTAGCTGCGTACCAAAGAGGCAGAGACTCAGCACGCGCACAGTCGCGTATATGGCTAAGTGTTTTATCGCCAATACCGCGCGCAGGGGTGTTAATGACACGCTCAAATGCGGCGTCGTCTTGGCGGTTTCCTACCAATCGTAAGTACGATAGCGCATCTTTAATTTCTTGACGTTCGAAGAATCGCATACCACCGTAAATACGGTATTTTAAGCCTTCTTGAAGCATGGCTTCCTCGAGTACACGAGATTGCGCGTTACTACGGTATAAAATAGCGGCGTCTTGCAACGCATTACCAGCATTTAACCAGCTGCGTAGCTTGCTGCTTACAAAGCGGGCTTCGTCTAGCTCGTTAAAGGCGGCATAAATTGATATAGGCTCGCCTTCGTTACCATCGGTCCAAAGGCTTTTACCCATGCGCTCTGAATTGTTTTTAATTAGCGCATTAGATGCTTTTAGAATGGTCGCGGTTGAGCGGTAGTTTTGCTCAAGACGAATAGTCTCGGCGTCAAAATCAGTTAAAAAGCGTTTAATGTTTTCTATTTTAGCGCCGCGCCAACCGTAAATACTTTGGTCATCGTCGCCTACAATCATAATGCTTTGTGTATCACCAGCAAGTAGCTTTAACCATGCGTATTGAATGGTATTGGTATCTTGGAACTCGTCTACCAGCATGTGGGCAAAGCGCTGCTGGTAATGGCGAAGTAGCGTAGGGTTATTTTTAAGTACTTCGTAGCTACGTAGCAGTATTTCTGCAAAATCGACTAAACCTGCACGGTCACACGCCTCTTGATAGGCGGCATATACACGTAGCATCATTTGCTCGTTTATATCGTAGGCTTGAATATCTTTAGGGCGCAGGGCTTCATCTTTTTTAGCGCTGATGTACCAGCCAAATTGTTTGGCGGGCCATTTTTTGTCATCAATATTCATTGATTTTAATAAGCGCTTGATCATTCTAAGTTGATCGTCAGAGTCTAAAATTTGAAAGGCTTCTGGCAGGTTTGCTTCACGGTGATGAGCGCGCAAAATACGGTGTGATAAACCATGGAATGTACCAATCCACATGCCACCGACAGGGGCTTTTAGGGTTTCTTCAACACGGGTGCGCATTTCTTTAGCGGCTTTATTAGTAAAGGTAACCGCAAAAACGCTATAAGCAGAGGCTTGCTCAACCTGCATTAACCACGCGATACGATGAACTAAAACACGTGTTTTACCCGAACCAGCACCTGCTAATACCAGCATGTTTTGTAGTGGGGCTGCAACGGCATCGCGTTGTTTGTCATTTAAGCCATCGAGTAATTCAGAAACGTCCATCGTTACGCCTTTTCAATCAATAATGAGGGCAGTATAACAGGTGTTTTTGTTAGGCTAAATAAAATACTGTTTTTATGAACAGCTATTCTAAAAATACTTGTAAAACTAATCGCTTAGTCGCTTTTTTGTACTCTTAAGTAACGATAATTAATAATAAAAATAATCAAATTGACCTATATTTAGTAAAAAATACTAAAGCAGTTATTTAGTAGTAATTTAACTATTTGATTTTTAAGCTTTAATAAATTGGCATAAAGTGTGATAGTAAGTAAATAACTAAAACTTAAAATTAATTAACTACAGAGGTGAGTATGGCTGATCAAGGTTCTGGCGGTAATGTTATTGCAGCGTTGTGTAATATATTTTTTCCTGGTTTAGGGCAATTGGTACAAGGGCGAATTTTAGCCGCTATCTTTTTTGCGCTAGCTATTATAATTAGTTACGCACTTATTTATGTATTAGTAGGCTTTGTACTCGTGCCTATTATTTATTTATGGTCGATTATAGATGCTGCACGTTTTAGATCGCGAAGTTAGCTTTTATGTCGCCTATTTAAATAGCGCCCATTGGCGCTATTTTGCGTTTTAGGGTCGGTGTTTAAGGCTATTTATGGGTATAATTAGCGCATTAGCGTTTTAAAAGTAAAAATTATGGAATATCAATTTATACGTGACCCTATTAGTGGGCTGCGCATTAAAATAAGCAGCGAGCATGCCCTAATTGGCCGTTGGTTAAACGAAGAAATTGGCAAAGAAAAAGTCGAGATGGTACAAGCACTTATTAGCTCGGTAAAAACAAGTTACGAGCCAATAACGTTAAAAGGCCAAGAGATAGACTTAATACTCTCTAAAGACGAAGCCTTATTTGAAGCCCATGCCCTACACCAAGACAGCGAAGATTTAGTCGCCTATCAAGATGATGACTTAATGCTTGAAGAAAGTGGCCTAGTGAGTGGTTGTGGCTTTGAAGATTTTATAGATTTAATAGAGTCATGGGCTGAGTTTAGTGGCTCGCGTTAAGCGTTTAAAAGGCCAACCTAGTTGGCCTTTTTTGTAATATCAATGGTGTTAAGTTATTAGACATTTATAGCGCTCTATTTAGCACCCTAGAATGGTTAAATATTTAAGTCGATTGGTATATATCTACAAATTATTGATTTTCTATTGATTTAACGCCAGCTAATAATAGCTCCTCTGTTAAACGTACTTTGTAATTAGGGTTTGCGTACTGAAAATACACAACGCTACTTTTATCAATTACAAATACAGCCGGTACAGGTAAAGTGACGTTTACCTTGCCTTGGGCATCAACAAAGTTAACACCGCGCTTATTGCGATAGATAGCGGCTGTTTTATCATCTAAAAAATAAGCTAAACCTAAGGCTTTTGCTAGGGTTAGGCTATCATCTGAAAGCAGTAAATAATTTGGCGAGCTTATTTTACTTTGGGCTAGTTTTTCTGGGCTATCTGGCGATACTGCAATAATTTGCGCGTTTAAATTAGCGAGTTGCTGCTCAATTTCTTGTATATTAGCCAGTTGCTTTGAGCAATAAGGACACCAACCTCCGCGGTAAATAATAAGCACCGTTGTTTTTTCAGCAAAGCGCTTTTGTAACTCTACATTATTACCATGTTGATCTTTGAGCGTTATATTAGGCACGCTTAAGCCCGGTAATAATGGTGATACTTGCTCGGGGGCTGCAGCAATTCCTTCTGTACTTGCTTGCGCATTCGCTACTAAAAAAGCAGCCATTACAATAGTCGCCAAGGTATGCAGTAACACTTTACTCATCATTATTTCCTGCCCTGTTTTTATGTGCTGTTTATAATAGATCAAAAATGCACTTTTTATTATTTGCCTGTATCATAAGCGTAATTTAAAAGCTCAAGTGGAAACGATATGTCAGCCAACTTAAATAAGCTAGTAGTAATGCTAGAAATGCAAAATGCCATGAACACTAAAGTTCATGATCAATGGTTTAGCCAAGGCTTTGAGTGGTACAGAGCCATTTGGGTAGAGTGTGCAGAGATGCTAGATCATTACGGTTGGAAGTGGTGGAAAAAACAAACCCCAGACACCGAGCAAGTCATTCTAGAATTGGTTGATATATTTCATTTTGGTTTGTCGTTAAGAATTGACGGAACAACCTCTTACGAAGAGTTAGCTAAGCAGCTAGAACAAGAACTTAGCGCACCACAGGCCGCAGATGACTTTAAACAAACTCTTGAAATATTAGCAGCTTCAGCAGTTGCAAATAAAACCTTTAACGCGGCCGCGTTTGCAGGGTGTATGGCGCAAATAGGGATGGATATTGACGATTTATACCGCGGTTACGTAGGTAAAAACACGTTAAACTTTTTTCGCCAAGATCATGGCTACAAAGATGGCAGCTACATCAAAGTATGGAATGGCCAAGAGGATAACGAGCATTTAGTCGAAGTCGTTAAAAGCCTTGATACCGAACATGCCGACTTTGCAAAGTTAGTATATCAAGGCCTAGTGGCGCGTTACCCGCAACAATAATCTAGCTGCTAGATTATGTTTCTGTAGTCGGTTACGTTTAAGTAATCGGCTATTACATTATGTGGTTGCTGGCTATCTGGGTTGGCCACCGCAAGTAAATGTTCAATGCCGTATTCTCGGGCAGCATTTAAAACTGGCACACTATCATCAACAAACAAAGTGCGCTGCTTATTAAACCCTAAGTCTTTTTGTACTTGATGCCATAAACTTTGCTGCTCTTTACTCACTCCGTATTGATGAGTAGACACCACGCCATCTAAATAATTATCTATCGCGGTATGTTCAAATTTAAGCATGACGTTTTCAGGGTGGGCGTTAGTTAAAAGAATTAGCTCTTTACCTGCTTTTTTTAACTCTGTTAAAAAGTGGGGCACATCTTCGCGTACTTTTATTAAGTGCTGGGTTTGGCGTTTTAATTCCATTATTGGTAAATTGAGTTGCTCTTGCCAATAATCTAAGCAATACCACTGTATTTGACCACTTACCGCTTGATAGCGTTTGTGCATATCGGCTTTTGCTTCATCAAGGGTAATATTGCGAGTGAGCGCAAGTTGCTCTGGTACAACGTTAAGCCAAAAGTGACTATCGAAATGTAAATCGAGTAATGTTCCGTCCATATCGAGTAAAACGGTATCGATTTTTGACCAATTTAGCATGGGCTTTTCCTTGTGAAAAGTTTATGATTAAGCACAACTGCCATGATAGCAAAATAACGCCAATGACACAGAAAAAGCACCCAACTCCGCCTCAAATTATTAGTAACAATGTAGTTGCTAAAAGCCGTTTATTTACTGTTGAATCGTTAGAGCTTAAGTTTTCTAATGACGAAGAGCGCCAGTATGAGCGCATACGTGGCGGTGGCCGCGGGGCTGTAATGATTGTACCAATAACTGCAGATAACGAAATGCTACTGGTACGTGAATATTGCGCGGGCACAAACGACTACCAATTAGGCTTTCCTAAAGGCTTGATAGACCCAGGCGAAACACCACAGCAAGCTGCAAACAGAGAGCTTAAAGAAGAAGTGGGTTTTGGTGCTGAATTTTTTGAGCCACTAAAAGTAGTATCAATGGCGCCAAGTTACTTTAACGCGACCATGCATATTTTATTTGCTAAGCAACTATATCCGCAAACGTTAGAAGGTGATGAGCCCGAACCTTTAGTGGTTGTTAAGTGGCCATTAACAGATTGGCAGTCATTATTAGAGCAAGACGATTTTACCGAAGCTCGCAGTGTTGCCGCTTTGCTATTATTAAATAAGTATTTAGCGTCTGGAGCTGCAAATGAATAAATTACTAGAGCCTTGTATTGAACTTGCACAAAGTGCAGGCGATGCCATTATGGCTATTTATAAAAAAGACGATATTGGCCAGCAAGAAAAATCAGACTCTACGCCTGTTACAAAAGCAGACTTAGCGTCTAACGATGTGCTTGTTGCTGGTTTAAAAGCGCTTGCGCCCGACATTCCTATCATGTCGGAAGAAACGCCTATTCCGGCACTTGCCCAAAGAAAGAACTGGCAGCGCTATTGGTTATTAGATCCGATGGATGGCACTGGCGAGTTTATTTTAGAAAGTGGTGACTTTGCCGTTAATATTGCACTTATTGAAAATAATCACCCCGTTTTAGGTGTGATTCATTGGCCGGCAAAAGGGAGCACTTACTTTGCTACTGCTAATCAGGGTGCATTTAAACGAGAAAATGGTAGCGACACAAAAATGTCGGTAGCAACACCCGATAACCTAACGTTGGCAGTAAGCCGTAGACAAAAAATTGAAGCGGTCAGTCAGTATTTAAATACGCAGTTTGCCACTATTGCAGTAGGCTCGTGCTCGCTAAAAGCATGTATAGTTGCCGAGGGTAAAGCCGACTGCTTTTTACGAATTGGTCCTACAGGCGAGTGGGATACCGGCGCGTCACAAGTTATTGTAGAAGAAGCGGGTGGGTGTATAACCGATGCAGAGTTTAATCCGCTTACTTATAACCAGCGTGAGAGTACTGAAAATCCTGACTTTATTGTAATGGGACACCCAGATTGGGAGTTTCAAAAAATGATAAGCCCACACCAGAGATAGCTATTTATAGTGCTTGTTGATTGCTTTTTGTTCGGTTGAACACAATTAACTAGTTAAAGCCTTGCAATATAAGTTTATTCCTATATTATAGCGCTCTCTTCGAAACAGGCTCGTTATTAACACGAAACTATTTCAAAGAAATTACAGGCGCGGGATGGAGCAGCCTGGTAGCTCGTCGGGCTCATAACCCGAAGGTCGTCGGTTCAAATCCGGCTCCCGCAACCAATTTTTTAAAAGCTTGGTTACTGTAAACTCTAACTTAAGAGATTAAATTAAGTAGTCGATAGACTTAAAATATACAGGCGCGGGATGGAGCAGCCTGGTAGCTCGTCGGGCTCATAACCCGAAGGTCGTCGGTTCAAATCCGGCTCCCGCAACCAATTTCCTTTAGGGGTTTGAGGTTACTGTAAAATGTTAGTTAAAGAAAAGCTTGTCGGTCTCAGCTCTTCATTAGCCAGCAAAGGTAGTCGTTTTAAATCCGGCTCCCGCAACCAATTTCCTTTAGTAAGTTGGCAGCCACGTTGTAATGTAAGCAACGCTAAATAAGTATACATATTTCAGGCGCGGGATGGAGCAGCCTGGTAGCTCGTCGGGCTCATAACCCGAAGGTCGTCGGTTCAAATCCGGCTCCCGCAACCACTGAAATACATAAAATGAAACGACACGCTTAAAGCGTGTTTTTTTATGCCTAAAATTCAGTGAAATGAATAGCTCGTCGGTCTCAGCTCTGCATAAGCCAGCAAAGGTCGTCGGTTCACCTTTCATAAGCACTGGCTCCCGCAACCACTGAAATAATAAGTTATATTAAATCGACACGCCAAAAGCGTGTTTTTTATGCCTGAAATTCAGTGAAATGAATAGCTCGTCGGTCTCAGCTCTGTATAAGCCAGCAAAGGTCGTCGGTCCACCTTTCATAAGCTCTGGCTCCCGCAACCACTGAAATACATAAAATGAAACAACACGCTTAAAGCGTGTTTTTTTATGCCTAAAATTTATATTTCTTTCCCTATAAAGCACTCTTAGATTTATACCCCCGAGTAATATCTATAAATATTATAAACTTCTCTAAAAATACGTTATTACTTAAAACTTTGTATAGTTTATGTTAAAACGGCA
Organism: Pseudoalteromonas sp. 2CM41L; assembly: GCF_023161905.1. NCBI lineage: Bacteria > Pseudomonadati > Pseudomonadota > Gammaproteobacteria > Alteromonadales > Pseudoalteromonadaceae > Pseudoalteromonas > Pseudoalteromonas sp. 2CM41L. The sequence continues at coordinate 143,224 of NZ_JALNTN010000009.1, read as the reverse complement.
CAAATAATTTTGGGTTGTTACACATGACTGAACTTTATCACTGGTTTGATTTAATCGGTATTGCTGTGTTTGCTGTTACAGGTACTTTGGTCGCACACGAAAAGAAAATGGATGGTTTTGGGGTTGTAGTATTAGCAGCGGTAACAGCGATTGGGGGCGGTACGGTTCGCGATCTCATATTAGATGTTCCGGTATTTTGGTTACACGATCAAAGTTTTTTTTATGCTATTTTAGCCGCGGTATTTATTACCACGCGGCTTATTAACAAGCAAAAGTCGATTCCGCACTATACATTACAAATTGCCGATGCATTTGGTTTAGCATTTTTTGCGGTAATGGGCACCCAAAAAGCCTTACTAGCCGGCATGCCAAATATGACCGCGATTATTATGGGTGTAATTACCGGTTGTTTTGGGGGCATGCTCCGTGATGTGCTTGCTCGCGAAATTCCTATGCTGCTAAAAGGCGAGTTATATGCTATTACCTGTATTGCTGGCGGTGTAGTTTACACGCTGGGAATTCACTTTGCGTTCGCGACCGAACTTGCCATGGTAATGGCAATGCTAACCACCTTATTGCTTCGTATTGCGGCTATTAAATGGCAAATCACAGTACACGTTTTTAAATATTCTGACTAAACTAATTAATTAAACCATTAATTAGGATAAGGAATGTCGCTAGCTCGCATCTATTCTCGTGCCCAAGTGGGTATAAACGCCCCCGAAGTTATTGTAGAAGTACACCTAGGTAATGGTTTACCGGCATTTAATATTGTTGGGCTGCCAGAGGCCTCAGTTAAAGAATCAAAAGACAGGGTGCGTAGCGCCCTAGAAAACTCTCAATTTGGTTTCCCTGATCAACGTATTACCGTAAATTTAGCTCCTGCCGATTTACCTAAAGATGGCGGGCGTTTCGACTTAGCCATTGCCGTAGGTATTTTAGTGGCCTCGGGGCAGGTAGTGTGTCCAGATATACATAAATATGAATTTTACGGTGAGCTTGCCCTTAATGGTGAAGTGCGGGGAGTTAATGCCATTTTGCCTTCCGTACTTGCTGCAAAAGAGCAAAACCGTTGCTGCTTTTTACCTTTTACCAACGATAGCCTCGCAAGTTTGGTGAACGGCGTTAAGCGTAAAGCGGTTAACTCGTTACAAGAAGTATGGGGGGATTTATTAAATCAGCAGCCACTACCTTTAAATATTGAATACCCAGATTGCGCCCAGTCTCCCGACTTTTTACTCGATTTAAGTGATGTTAAAGGCCAACCCGGTGCTAAGCGAGTGCTAGAAATAGCCGCCGCTGGAGGCCATAACCTACTTTTTTTAGGTCCACCTGGTACGGGTAAATCTATGCTAGCGCAGCGTATGGCGACGATAATGCCAACCATGTCAGACGATGAGGCAATATCAACGGCTGCACTGTATTCTATTATTGGCCAATCAATTGATTTAAATAATTGGCGCCAACGGCCTTTTCGAAACCCACACCACACTTGCTCGGCAGTCGCTTTAGTTGGTGGCTCTTCAAACCCTAAACCGGGTGAAATTTCACTTGCGCATAACGGGGTGTTGTTTTTGGACGAGCTTCCGGAATTTGAACGTAAGGTACTTGATTCGCTGCGTGAACCCATGGAAACCGGCTCGGTGGTTATTTCGCGGGCTGCAAGGCAAATGGAGTTTCCGGCGCAGTTTCAGCTTATAGCCGCACTAAACCCAAGCCCTACCGGGTGTCATAATGATAAGCGAGCAACACCTGACCAAGTGATGCGCTATTTATCGCGCGTATCAGGCCCGTTTATCGATCGTATCGATTTACAAATAGAGCTGCCGCGCCTAACAAGTGTTGAACTACAAAGTACCGAGCCTGAAGAAACCAGTGCCCAAGTAAGAGCCCGAGTAGAGGCGGCCTACAGTGCACAGCTAAAGCGCCAAGGTAAAGTTAATGCACGATTAAATAATAAAGAAATGAATATACATTGCACTTTAGCTCCGGCTGAGTTGCAGTTTTTAGCGCGCGCTAGCGAAAAGCTGTCGTTATCGCCGCGCTCTTACCATAGGGTTATTAAAGTGGCGCGTACTATTAGTGATTTAAAAGGTGCAGAGCATATTAGTTTAGAAGAGCTAAAAGAGGCGCTAAACTATCGCGCTTTTGAGCGGTTACTAGCGCAGTTAACTAAATAAACTAAACGCTGCTGGAAATAATACCGAACCGCAATAATGTTTAATTATTTTGAGGTGATAAGCTCGGTGCTTGCTGCGTTTTTCTGCGTTTAAAATTTTAATGCGCTAAATTGAGAGCATGTAACCTTTGCCGCGCACGGTTACAATGCGTTTTTGGTCTTTTTCATCGTATAGTTTTTTACGCAAACGGCCAATTAAAACATCCACAGTGCGGTCATTTGGGCTCCAATCTGGTTGGCCTATTTCTTCTGATATTTTTTCTCGCGAGGTTGCTTTGCCTGCGTTGCTAATTAAACAAATTAGCACTTTGTGCTCGGCTTCGGTTAAGCGCGATTCAATACCTGATGAGGTAATTAATGTGCGGTTATCGGGGTGGAGTTTAAAGTCGGCGTACTCTATAAACTCTTCGCTTTCATCATCGTCTTGATTAATTGCAATACGTTTATAAAGTGCGCGCATGCGCAGCTCAAGTTCTAATAAATCAACAGGCTTACAAATATAGTCATCAGCACCTTGAGCAAGCCCTGCAATACGATCGGCTTGAGAGTCGCGGCTAGATAAAACAATCACGCCAATATCGGTCAAAGTGTTGAGCTCTTTGGCAAGCTGCAACCCATCACGCTTGGGTAATACAATATCAATAATGGCAAGAGAAATAGCACTGCGCAGGTTTACGCGTTGCCTAACTATGTTTAGGGCATCGGCACCTGTGGGGTCTATTTCTATCGAAAATTCGGTGTCTGTAAAGTGATTTTGGATGCGCTTAACGAGTAGCTCGTCGTCTTCAACCAATAAAACGTTAATTGCCATAGGACTTATTTTTGTATATTTATAGCTCTGTATGGTAGCACCAATCGTTAAATGCTGAGAAGGGGGCGGTGTAACTTTTCGGTAACTTTATGTTTCAGATATAAAAGGCGGCTTACCTAAGGTTGCTGTTTATGTGAGAAAGCTCAGCACATTTAGCTAAAAATGTGCTGAGCGCTGTGTTACTTATCTGAATACATTGCGTCCCACCACTGTGGTTCGCCTTTTAGTTGTTTATCAAAATAAGCAAGCATGGTGTTCCACCAATCAAAGCGTTTATCACGAGCAAAAATTTGATGGTCGGCGCCTTTATATTCAATAAGTTCTACGTCTTTATTTAAAAGCTTTAAGGCGGTATACATGGTTAAGCTTTCGCCAACAGGTACATTGGTATCGCCATCGCCGTGTAACAGTAGTAAAGGGGTCGTTACTTTATCGGCATGAAATACAGGGCTGTGATCGCTATAAAGCGAAGCGTTATTCCACGGAAAGCTATTTTTTGATGCTTCGCCTGAGTATAAATACCCCCACCAACCTTCGCCCCAATACGAGGTTAAGTTTGATATACCCGCATGCGCAATAGATGCACTAAACATGTCTGTTTTGGTGGCAAGTAGCATGGTCATGAAGCCTCCGTATGAGGCACCTAAATTACCCACTTTTTTGCTATCAACAAAATCGTATTTTTTTAAAAAGGCCTGCGTACCTTGCATTATATCGCTAGCGGTATAATCGCCCCAGGCGTTAACGTGCTGAGCAGAAAATGTTTGCCCAAAACCAGTTGCCCCTGTTGGCTGTAATACATAAACAACATAGCCATTTGCTGCCCACAAGTTGAATGGGTAGCGCCCTGTAAAACCACGGGTAACCGGTGAGGTGCCACCGTAGTAATAGACAAGTGCAGGGTGTTTTTTAGTTTTATCTAAGTTGGTAGGGATGTACACACGCCCTGTAATTTCTACGCCGTCTTTATTTGTAAAGTTAAACTCTTCCAGAGTCGGTATTTGTGTATTAGCGTAGGCAAGCGGCTTAGAGTCCCAGATTAGGTCTGTTTTATTTTTACTTATATTTAAGCGTTTAAGCTGCTGAGGGGTGAATGCTGTGGTACCGCTTAGTAGCACTTGCGGGTTTCTCTCGTGCGAGTAGCTAAATTGCTCAACGATATCTAAACCCGTATTAAGTTTTTTAAAGCGCTGTTTGCTCAAGTCATATAAATACAAAGGTTGGGTATCTTGCTCGGTTACTTTTATAAGCGCATCGCCATTATCAAGCACATGTAATTCACCTATAGCGGGGTCAAACTGCTTACTAAGGGCTTTTACGTTTTTACCGTTATCGCTAAGTAAGTATAATTGGCCGTCGTAATTATTAGCTAACATCCCTTTTGGAAGGGCACGGCCTGCGCCATTTTTAAAATCTGGGCCAGCAACAACGTACACATCTTTGTTGGCGTACTTTGCATGGTTAAAGGTTTTAAATTTACCAAAAGAGGTTATTTTATTCGATTGTAAGTCAAGTTCCACCAGTTCAGTTTCTGGGTGGGTGGTGGCTTGCATAACCATAACTTGGCGGCTCATTAATACTTTGCCACGATTAGTGTTTGCATCTTCAAAGCTATGCGAAATAGGGCCTTGGCTAAGCGCTTTGGTTAAGCCGCTGTTGGTGTCTAACATATAGAGCTGACTTACGTTGCGTGCGTATGACCATCTATCTTGAAGACCTTTGTAGTGCTTAGTTAAGCTGTTGTTGTCTTCGGGGGTTTTAGACCAGCTAAAAATAAGGCTGTTATTATCATAAAAATTAAAGTTACTTGCGCCTTCAAGCTCACTAGCCAATGTTTTAATGCTGAGGTTTTTACGGTTTAGCTGTTTTAGCTCACTCCCTAGCATATAAACTAAAAATTGATTATTGGGGCTCCATACCATATTGCTTGGTTGCTGGCCTTCAAAACGATACAAGGTTTGATTTTGGCTATTTTTAAGCTCAGTTACCACGTTTGCTTGGTTAGCTGTTTTATTTGAATAGCTGCGCGTGCTGGTAACGTATTGCTTAGCATCGGGCGCTAAAGAAAGTCCACTAATGGTGGGTGCATCAAAAAGTTGCTCGGCCGAAAGTCGCTTAGTTGTAGAGGTGTTAATTGTAATGTTGTCAGTGTCGGCTTTGGGTTCAAAATCGAGAGAAACGTTGTTCCAGTTAGCCACTTGTTGCGCCACTACAATCACACTATGAGAGCCATTAGTTAACGATAAAGAGTATGTGTGGTTATCGCCTTTTTGAAGTTTGGCATCAATAAACAACTGAGCGTTCTCTATCCCTTTTATAGTTAATGTGCCTTGGCTATAGCGGGTTGTTTCAATATTGAACTTAAGCGCTTGTAGGCCACCTAAAGTAAGTGCGTTTACTTTATTAAACGGCTGCCAGCTATGCTTTTTACCAAATACAGACACACTTTGCGTATTACGTTGCAACTGCTCTAATAAGTTATTAATAATGACTTGGCCGTGTGGTGTTTGAAAGGGCTTAACTTGCATGTTTTCGCCTAAAGGGCCAATAAACTCGATATTTGATTTATCAAGCGGGGCTGCTATTGCTGTCAAGCTCAAGCTGCCAAGAGCAAAAAAGGTAGCTGCTTGTTTTAGTAATTTATTTTTTGTGGTCCAAGGTGAGCTAATTCTCATATTTGTGCCTATTATTGATAGTTATTTGGCCAAATATAGCATGTATTGTTACCATGCCCATATGTTCAACTCATCGGAGAAAAAGTGACTTTACTGATTGTGTACATGGTTGCTGCCATTGTTATTTCTTTTTTATGCTCTGTAATGGAAGCTGTACTGTTAAGTATTTCGCCCAGCTATGTGGCGCTATTACGCAAAAAACAGCCTGAACTTGCAAAGCAGCTCGAAAAACTAAAAAATAATGTAGATCAACCGCTTGCTGCAATACTAACGCTTAACACAGTGGCCCATACCGCCGGTGCTGCAGGTGTGGGTGCGCAAGCCGCTGTGGTTTTTTCAGATGCGGCAGTAGGAATTGCCTCTGCCATAATGACACTCTTAGTATTGGTACTTTCAGAGATTATTCCAAAAACCTTAGGGGCCAATTATTGGCGTGCCTTAACCCCTAGCGTGACCTATTCTTTACGCTTTTTAGTGATATCGCTAAAACCATTTGTGTGGCTTGCTCAAAAGCTTACTAATTTAATGGGGGCCAAGCACGATGAGGCTTTTTATATTCGCCAAGAAATAGAAGCCATGGCAGATATAGGCACCGAAACTGGGGCAATCCATGCCGATGAGTCAGAAATAATCCGCAACCTTTTACATTTTAGGCATGCTAAATTAACCGACTTAATGACGCCGCGTACTGTGCTGTATAAAGTGCATAAAGGGTTAACGGTCGATCAGTACATGAGCGAGCATGGCTCGTCATCATTTTCGCGCGTGTTAGTATTTGATAAAGACGCCGATGACATAATTGGCTTTGTGCATAAAAACGACATTATGTTGGCTTATCACCGCTTAGGTACCGATTATAAAATTAGCAAATTAGTTAAGCCTATTCATACGGTACCCGAAGGGCATAATGTGTCATCGCTACTACAAACCTTACTTAAACAGCGTACTCACATATGTTTAATTGTTGATGAATACGGTGATGTGCAAGGCATTGTAACCCTAGAGGATATGATAGAAGCCCTTATGGGGCTTGAAATTGTTGATGAGCGCGACCAATCGACCAATATGCGTATGGTCGCCAAGCAGCGCTGGCGCCAGCGTTTAGCAAGCAGCGAGCACATAGTTAGTGAAGATGACGACACGCCCCGAGATAATAAATAATTACGACGGGGTTGAAGGTTAGCGTTTAATTGTGCCCCCCGTCGTATTTACCCAGTTTAGTGCCCACTCTATAAAATCGTCTTTGGCTTTAGGGCAGGTAAACAAAAATCCTTGCATGGCTAAATTAGTGCGGTAGTTTTTTAAGTAGAGCGATTCTTCGGCGCGCTCTACGCCTTCGGCCACAAGGGCTAGTTGCTCTTGACTGGCAATATCAACCAGTGAGCTGACCACCACTTGCGAAAACTGATCTGTTTCAATATTACTAATAAGTGTACGGTCAATTTTTATTTCAGTAAAAGGCAGACGCTTAATCTGATTCATGTTGGTAAAACCTACACCAAAGTCATCCAATGATATGCCAAAGCCATGCATTCTTAATCTGTTTAAGGTTTCTAGTTGAGAAAGGCTAGACAGCGCATGTTGCTCGGTAATCTCTAAAATTATATCACTAGGTGATAGCTCATTGAGCTGCAATATAAGCATCAGCTTGTTGGGACAGCTTAAATCATCTAATTGTGTGGGAGATAGGTTAAAAGCCAGTTTTAGGTGCGCAGCAATGTTTGTTCGTATAGCTTTTAAGTCGCTGGTGGCTTGCTCAAATAAGCTAAAGGTAATTTGATTAATTAGCCCCGACTGCTCCGATAACGAAATAAACCGATTGGGCGAGATAATTTCGCCAGTGTGCGTTTTAACGATACGCGCTAGCACCTCAATACTTTCTATTTCGCTGGTTTGAGAATTTATTTTTGGCTGATAGTAAGGGATTATCTCGTTTAAATTGATTGCCTCATGCAATGCTTTTTCTGAAATAGAGGCATGAGAAAGGTCGTTATGTACTGCTAAGTGCTTTGCTTTTTGTAAAACGGTTTTTACTTGGCTAAGTTGCACGGGTTTAGCTAAATTTGCGACTAAATGAATATTGCTATGGCGCGCTAAATTGGCGGCTAGGTTAATAACCTTATGATCCATTTCCGAAATTATAACTACTGCGCCTGTAAAATTAAGCTCGCCTAGTTTTCTTATAAACTCCATACCATCCATTTCAGGCATGTTTAAGTCTGTAAATACAATGTCGTAAAAGTTTATATCGTCGGTTACGTGAGTTAGCGCTTGCTGAGCACTCAGGCATTTTGTAACTTTATTCGAGACTCCTAGCTCATTTAAAATGGCCTCCATAACAATTAAAATCGCCTTTGAGTCATCCACAACTAAAATATTGGGTACCGAAATCGACATGCTCTATCCTTGTAACTGCTTAATATATTAGTACTGTAAAAATAGCGCCTGATCAGCCTTTTGTCAGCTTAGTTTTATATTATTTTTTATCTTCTAAGTGCTTTTGCGCTTATAGTTTAAGGCAATTCGTGTTTTTTAAATTCATCGGTATACTAGCGCCATTGTTTTAACTGGTTTTAGTCATGATAAAAATCGATCTCATGCTTGCAGAGCAACCATTAACGCTAATGGTATCTGGGCATAAAATAGTACAAATATTTCATAATCAACAGGCCATAAGCTTTACAACACCCAAAGAGCATTACGCCGAATTTACTTTAGATAATAAGCAAATAGGGATTGATAGCTCACATGTTCATGAGCAGTCTTTATCGTTATTTGTTGATGGTGTGTTTGCTACTGAACTAGCTTTACCTGCGCCGGTAAATAGCCAGCCCAAAAAAGGCTTTTTAGGGCTAGCGGCACTGGGCTTTAAATTATTTAAAAGTGCAAAAGTAATTAAGGTGGCTTTAGCGAGTGCATCGGTTGCCGGCTATGCCTGGTTATTTAGTATTGAATTTGCACTAATGCTAATTGCCTGTTTAGTGGTACATGAGTACGGACACGTTAGAGCCATGAAATACTTTGGCATAAAAACCAAGGGTATTTACCTTATTCCTTTTGTAGGCGGATTGGCTGTTAGTGACGATAAAATAACAACGCGCTGGCAAGATGTAGTTATATCACTCATGGGGCCAGCGTTTGGTTTATTTACCTCAGTGCTGGGTGTGGTTTTATATTACGCCACCGAAATGGATATATTTGCCGGCGTTGCAGTACTCAGTGCCTTATTGAATTTGTTTAACCTTTTGCCTATTTTACCGCTTGATGGCGGACATGTGTTAAAAAGTATCAGCTTTTCAATGCGATCTTGGGTCGGTTTAAGTGTGTGCTTATTGGGCGTGTTATTTGGCTTATGGCTTAGTTATACATTTGGTTTAATGTTACTGGTATTCTTTTTGTTTGTGGGCGCACTGGAAATCGTATTTGAATGGCGCGGCCGACATTACTCGCATTTATTGCCGCTTGATAAATACGGCCAAGGTTTTTCAGCCGCTATGTACGCTATTGTAGTTGCAGGCCATGTGGCAGTAATGATGCACTTTGCAGATTCAGAAAACCCAATACTGAGCCTGCCGATGACGATTTTATCAAGCTAATCGCTATACGCGCAGTATACCTAAATACTGCGCGTTATTAAGGGTTAGTAAAAGCTCAGCACTAGCGATATAAATACCCCCGTTACAAATAACTGCACTACACAAAACCCCATAATGTCTTTCGCTTTTAACCCTGCAATGGCTAATACCGGTAAAGCCCAAAAGGGTTGAATTAAATTGGTCCACGCATCGCCCCACGCAACAGCCATAGCAACACGTGATATATCGGCGCCCAGCTCTTGCGCTGCGGGTATAACAATAGGTGCTTGTACTGCCCATTGGCCGCCACCAGAAGGTACAAACATATTAACAAGCCCTGCACTTATAAAGCTAAAAAATGGCAAGCTATCGGCATCAGCAACAGCTATAAAACCACGCGATATTTGCTGCGCTAAACCGCTGTCGACCATCACAGCCATAATACCTGCGTAAAACGGAAATTGAATGACAATACCCGCCCCGCTGGGAATTGCTTGTTGCAAGCTATTAAGCAAGTTATGGGGTGTTTGGTGCAAGGTAATGGCTAAAAACAAAAACACAGCAATAATGCTGTTTAGGTTTAGGCTACCGCCTGCAACTATAAAGTAATACCCTAAATAGCAAAGGCCAAGTAAACCAATCGAAATGCCAAGCAGCTTTGTGTGTTCTAAATGCTGAGCAGGGCGAGTAATTTTTTCATGTACGGGCGGGGGCTCTTTAATAAGTGCTGGGTCTACATATACGCTGTTTTTATCACTGGGTAGCATGTAGCGGTTAACCAACGGCATAATAATAAATAAGCCAATAAGTATGGCTATGTTAAAGCCAGCAAACAGGGTTTGCTCGGTACTAATTATGCCAATGCTATTTTGTGAAAAGTGCCCTTCGGTAGCAATCGTAAGCGGAATTGAGCCTGCTAAGCCGCCATGCCACACCACAAAGCCAGAATAAGCACTGGCAACTAATAGGCGGTAATCGACCTGTGTTTGCCTTGCAATTGCTTTGGCAAATAAAGCCCCAATAACTAAGCCAAACCCCCAATTAAGCCAGCTGGCTAATAGCGAAATAAGCGTGACTAAAATAATCGCTTTTGGCGCTGAATTAGCAAGCGCCGCCAGTTTGTTTAATAACGAATTGATAATGGGCGTGCTTGCTAGCATGTAACCTGTAATCAGCACTAATAGCATTTGCATGGCAAAGCTAAGCAGGTTCCAAAAACCACTCCCCCATGCGTTAATAACTTCAATATGTGTTGCGGGGGTAAAAATACTGGCAGAGAGTAAAGTAATTAAGCTCAGCAATATGACAAATATAAAAGGGTCAGGTAAGTAGCGCTCTACTAATTTGGTAAACGGTGTGGCAATTTTATTAAGCATAATGTGTCTGTGTGTTTTTTAGTCTTATTATAATTAATCATGCTCTTAGCACATTAGCAAACCCGCATTTAGTCTTATATTTTAGGGTCTGAGTATCTTATAGGTTGAACAAAATTTAATCCTAAAAGGGTAACAGGCCTTACTTAAAGGCTTAAACGTTGCTTAAAAGCATGGCTTACAGTAACGTACTGTTTATAGATAATTTACTAACAAAGATTTTGTATCATGCCGGTAATATTTAAGAGGCTAGCGCTACTTGTTCGTGCTCATATCGATCAGCTGAGCTGGCAAGCCGTGGTGCTTGCAATACTTGCTCATATGTTAGTGACTTGGGGGCTGCTATTTATTGCAAATGAGCAAGCGCTTACCTCGTTTACGACCTTTTTTTACTACTACACAGTAACTACCTCAACAGTGGGTTACGGCGATTTTAGCCCAACCAGCGAGCTGGGGCGTTGGGTAGTGGCTTTAATACAAATTCCGTTTGGATTAGCTTTATTTGGTGTTCTGTTAGGAAAAACAGGGCAAACAGTGACTTACTTAATTAGGCGCGCTATGACTGGTGATAAAAACTTTGCTCACAGTAACAACCACATTATTATTTTTGGTTGGCACGATACCCGAACAAAAAAAATGATTGATTATATCCTGGCCGATACCAAACGTACCGACCGCCGTATTTTGTTGGCGGTGACTGAGCAAATGGATCACCCATTTTTAACTAACGAAAATGTCGACTTTGCCCGCCTAACAAGTTTTACCGATATAGAAGAGCTTGAGCGCGTAGCTATTAACCGTGCCGACAAAGTTATTATTGATGGGCAAGATGACGACCAAACATTTACAACGGCACTGCGTATTAGCCGTTTAGTTAAAGATGAGTGCCATATTAGTGCGCACTTTTTAGATGAAACCAAGGTCGATATGTTGCTTGAGCATTGCCAAAATGTGGAGTGTAGTAGCGCTAAGTCGGCTGAGATTTTAGTACGCTCAATGCAAGACCCAGGCTCGAGTCGAGTACAAGAAGAGCTATTATCTACATTGCACGGCGACACGCAGTTTAGCCTAGCTATTCCAAGTGAATGCGAAGAGATGGAGTTTGGTACTTTATTTCATCATTTTAAGCATGACTATAATGCTATTTTGTTAGGGGTGGCGCATAACTTAAGTGCACAAAATATGGATTTAAATCCGCCACTTGATTACAAGGTAAATGCGGGCGATATCCTGCACTACATTGCCCTTGAACGTGTGCTAACAAATGAAGTAGATTGGCAAAGCTTGGCCAAATAACCAAGGCTTAGGTTAAATAATGAATGAAGTAGTATTTTTAATAATTATTTTAAGCGCTTATATATTACCCGTGGTGATAGTGGTTAATAGTAAGCGCACCCAAGGCCACGAAAAAAACGGCTGGTTATTAGGCGTAATTATTTTTTCGTGGTTGGGGCTTTTTATGTATTTTACGATTGTGCCCAAGCATGGTCACAAAAAAAGAAAGAAGAATAAACCGTCATAGGTCTATTCTAGCTGCTTGAGCTTGTGCTCAACCAGCGGATCATCTGGCACTATTTGTTGGGCAACTTCTAATAACTGAATAGCATCATTTGGGTGTTCATCTTGATGTTTAAGTGCCACATCTATTAACGGCTGAATATCTATTTTGGCCTGATGTTCTTGCACATGCACTTCTTTTTCATCTGCTAAAATTTGATGTGCTGTACTTAATAACGCCAAGCGGTGAGGCGAACTCGCATTTGCCTTATTTAGGCTTTGATAATACTCTTCTTTTAAGCGCAAGGTTTTGGTTTGCAAACGAAACTGCGCTATATCAATCTGCTGGTGGCGTATAAAGTCAACAGCCACTTGTTTGTAAAAGCCAAACTTAGTGAGGTAGCTTGCGTGGGTACCGTGGCCCATACCAAACACTCTTAAATGAGTCAGTTGTGGGTACCGCTTAGCATGTAGGCGGTCTATTTTATTGGTGGGGTCATAAATTATATACCCCTTAGCATGGCCTAAATCGAGGTCGTTATACTCACTTTGCCAATCAAATTGCTGCGCAAGCTCTGTGCTGGAGCGGGTGTCCCACGGAACTGTTTCGGTGTTTTTGGTGCTAACAGGATGAAAAAATAAAACCTGATCTAATTTAAGTAATTTAGCAAACGCGCCAACAGCAAAACCACCGCGACTAAGGCCATAGCCTAAGCGGCACTTAAACGGTGTAAGTAAGCTTGATAGCTGCTCCAAAAAGAAGATTAAATTACGGCTTCTAAACCAATTGCTTTTGCCTAAATGTTGGAACGAAATAACATTAACATTTTGTTTTTGCGCCAAGTGATAGCCCCAAGGGGCAAAGTCATCGGTTAGGTCGTGTTCTTGGACGTTGGTGCCCGCGGGGGAGAAAGTAAAAAGCAGGGGCTTATTTAAATCAACAAATTCGTATTTTACATACACATCGCCGAGTAGGTCGCCGCCACACATAGGCAGCTTAGTTTGTTGTTCATCACGGCAAAGCGTTAACCATTCATCTAACCAATACAGTAGTTTCATTAATCCCCCAATTATAACTCGCGGGGGATCGTATCAAACACGGCCAAATGAGGTCAAACATAGCCAAGCTTTAGCCCGTTAATGGTTAGCTACTATTACAGCTTGATATTTGCTTACTGAGCTTAATTGCTCATGGCTATTATTTGCTCCCAGTCGTTTTGTGTGACTGGCATTACCGAAAGGCGGCCTGCTTTTTTAAGGGCTAACTCGGTAATAGCCTCGTTTGCTTTAATGTCTTTTAAGCTTACGCGTTTGTTTAAATGGCTTTTATAGGTTACATCAACTACAAACCAGCGTGGCTTGTCGGGCGTCGCTTTCGCATCGTAATAGTCACTATTTAAATCAAACTGGGTTGGGTCGGGGTAGGCTTCTTTAGTAACAGTGGCTATACCCACAACGCCTACTTGTTTGCAGCTAGAGTGGTAAATAAATACTAAGTCACCCAATTTTATATCGTCACGCATAAAGTTACGTGCCTGATAATTACGCACGCCTTCCCACAGGGTGGTTTGTTGCGGCGCTGTTTTTAAGTCATCAATCGAAAAAGCGTCGGGCTCAGTTTTAAATAGCCAATAATTCATAGCGTTACTCATTTAGTTAGATTTACATAGCTGCATTGTATAGTATCATTAGCTTATCTGGGGATTGAGAGAACAGCAAATGAGCCAAGTATTAGATGATTTATTATCGTTATTGTCACTTGAAGAAATTGAACAAGGTTTATATCGTGGGCAAAGCCAAGATTTAGGGTTTAGAGCGGTATTTGGTGGTCAAGTAATGGGGCAGGCATTGTCTGCTGCAAAAGAAACGCTACCAAAAGGACGTGTTGTTCATTCATTACACTCTTACTTTTTACGCCCCGGCGACGCCGCAAAACCGATTGTTTACGACGTAGAAACCATCCGCGATGGTAAAAGCTTTAGCACCCGCCGAGTAAGCGCTATTCAATACGGTAAACCTATTTTTTATATGACTGCGTCGTTTCAGGGTGAAGAAGAAGGCTTATCGCATCAAGCAACCATGCCTAATGTACCGCCACCAGAGGAGCTTCGCTCGTCGCTTGAGTTTTATCAAGAAAACGCCCACCACATACCCGAGGTGATCCGTAATAAGTTTATACGCGAAATGCCCATTGAAATGCGTCCGGTTACTTTTCATAACCCATTTAAGCCAGAGGTTATTGAGCCCGTAAAGCACATTTGGATTAAAGCCAATGGCGATATGCCCGACGATCAACGCATTCATAATTACTTATTAGCGTATGCCTCTGACTTTGAGTTTTTACCTACGGCATTACAGCCCCATGGCGTATCGTTTATGCAGCCAAATATGCAAGTGGCAACGATTGACCATGCTATGTGGTTCCACCGCCCATTTAGAATGGACGATTGGATTTTATATACCATAGACAGCCCAAGTGCTAGTTCTGGGCGAGGCTTGGTAAGAGGCCAGTTTTTTGACCGCCAAGGTAATTTAGTCGCATCAACGATTCAAGAAGGGGTGATGCGCCAGCGTTAATTTGATTAGACTTACTGGTAATAGACTGGCCGTTAAGCGCAAATTAGCAGTGCTTTCGCTAAAGGTTTTGCCAAGAGATAAGAGTCTCTATGTAGCGTTGCTGTTTAATAACTAAACGTACAAAAAAGCCTCAACATGTTAAATGTTGAGGCTTTTTTAATGGTGTTTAATTAGAGCTTAAATTACAGCAACTCGCTAATTACATTGATCTTGCACTATGTCGCTAACCGATTGCCATATACGTGCAGGTAATAAGGTTTTTAAGTACATGTATATTTCACACAGTTGTGTACTACCGTGAATACCATTTTCACCTTCAGTAATTAGCAGTTCACCGCGTAAATTATCAATAAAGCTTACCAGTACTTTTTTATCAAAAAACTCCGGGGTTTTAATGCCGTGTAAGGTGCCTAAACGGTTTGCCAGTACTTGGCTTTCACGCTCTAGTTCGGCTTTTTCAATTCCGTTACTGGTTTGAATAAAGCCCACAACAATAGCATAACGTTGCAACGTAAAGCTAAGCGACCTTCCTAGCATTTCAAGTTTGGCTAACGAATCATTCGTGTTAGTAACATGAATGGTATCGCCATCAAGCTCAATTAAGTTTTGATCGCTAAAGTTAGCCAAAATACGGCTTATGTAGTTTTCATCTAGCGGCTGTAAATACCATTCTTTTGCAAACAGAGGGTAAAAAGCAGAAACAAGCTTTTGGCATTGCTCTACCGTACTACTGTGTTGCTTAAATAAGTGCAAAGCAATAAGGCTTGGCACAGCAAATAAGTGCAAAATATTATTACGATAATAGTTAAACAGGGTTTTTTCTTTATCGTTAATTGCAATAATTTCGCCAAATTCATCGCTAATAACATCAAACTTATTAAGCTTAATGGCGTGCGTTAATAGCTGCTCTGGTGTTTCATCGGGGGCGGTGACTTTATCGCTATAGCTTGCATCGCGTTGTAGGCGTAAGTAAAAATCTAGTTGCGCTAACAGCTTAGGCTTACTTAACGCGTGTTTGTCGTTAACTAGCAAAATCATAGCCAGTAAATTCACAGCGTTAAGTGCTGCGGCATTATTAATTTTTACCATTACTTGGTCGGCCAATGCGGCTACTTGAGGGCCTAGCCATTGCGGCTTTTGCACATCGGTAGGGTGTATTGCATCGCGCCAATCAGGTTGGTTGTCGTTTAAGTATTGGTTTATAGAAATAGGGTCGCCAAAGTTTAAGTAACCACGGCCGTAATTTTTAAGGTTTTTAATGGCTTTAAAAATACCAAAAATGGACTCGCCTTTTTTATCTTTACCGGCAAGCTCTTTTAAGTAGGTATTGATTTCCATTACATGTTCATAGCCAATGTATACCGGCACAATAGAAACCGGGCGGTCTATGCCACGTAGCATTGCTTGCAATGTCATGGCGAGCATACCGGTTTTTGGCGGTAGTAATCGGCCTGTGCGGCTGCGCCCGCCTTCAGTGTAAAACTTAACTGAGTAACCTTTAATAAATAGTTGGCTTAAATATTCTTTAAATACGGCTGAGTAAAGTTTATTACCGGCAAACGAGCGGCGGATAAAAAACGCCCCTGAGCGGCGAAAAATACCACCGGCAGGGAAAAAGTTAAGATTAATGCCCGCGGCAATATGCGGCGGCACCAAACCTTGATGGTATATGGCATAGGTAAGTAACAAGTAATCCATGTGGCTGCGATGACACGGCATATAGATTATCTCGTGACCTTTATTTGTTAGCTCATGAATCTGCTCGGTGTATTTTATATCTATACCGTTATAAAGCTTAGTCCACAGCCACGTTAAAATTCTGTCGCCTACACGTATCATTGCCTCAGAGTAATTAGCGGCAATTTCATCTAGTAGTTTTAACGCGTTTTGACGGGCTTCTGTTTGGCTTATTCCTTTTGACTTTGCTTCATCTTGAATTGCTTTTTTTATTGTCGGCGAAGCCAAAAGTGAGTTAAATAATTGCTCGCGCGAGGGCATTTTAGGGCCCGTAGCGGCCAGTTTTTGACGTTTAAAGTGCACCCGAGCAACTCGTAATAGTTTTTGTGGTAGCTCATTTACATCGGCTTTTTCGTTCACGATAAGTGATAAATCGAGTGGTTGGCTAAAGCGAATAAAGTTATCGCGCCCAGAAAACAGCACAACAAAGAATTTTCTGAACCAACTAGGTGTAAGAGAGTGGGTAATTAAGGTACGAATGCCTGGCTTTTCTTTACCTGGGTCGCGCCCCCATAAAATAGTTACCGGCACCACTTGTACATTCTTTTGCCCGCTATTTAATAAATGCTCAACTATTTGCTTACCCTGCGATAAAGCGGCGGTCGGTTTCGCGGTATCGCCAAATAAAGGCGGCGGATTTTTAATACCAATAAAGCGTGCCAGCTCTTGGTTTCCTAACGTTTGATATTCGCATGGGTTAGGCAAACCATGCTTTTTACATACATTAGTAAGCGCAGCTAAATCGAAACGCGAATTTAAACGTACTATATAAAAAGTAGGGTGTTCAGGATTAAGGTCATATTGTTCTATAGGGCTTTGGGGAAGGACCTTACTTTTTACCAAAACACGGCTTACGCAGCTAGTAAGAAAATTCAAACAATAATTTAATAAACGCATCGACTCACCATATTGAGAGTATTAAAAGCAAAATTAGCGCATAGGATACCATAATATCTATAAAATCCTGTAATTTGCGTAATCGGTTAAATTATAAACATAAGACTAATTTGGTGCTGAGCAGTTCAATTATAGCTATAAATAACCAATGGCGGTTATTTGGGCAGCCTTACACCCGTAATTAATTTGCAATTAGTTGTTGCATTTATCACCAATATCACTATAATACGCAGGCTTTCAAGATTCCTCTGGAACTTGAAGGGATAAATTAAGCTTGGATTTCAAGCTAATAAACAGGAGTTCCGATTTGGAACTCATCGTAGATATAAATCAACAACCGGCATCTTAATTATTAAGATTGTTTCGGTCGTTTTTTTATGCTCTTTAAATGCTCTTTATATTGAGGTTTAAGAATGTCAAATCAACGCATTCGTATTCGCCTAAAAGCTTTTGACCACCGTTTGATTGACCAATCAACGGCGGAAATCGTGGAAACTGCGAAACGCACAGGCGCACAAGTACGTGGTCCAATCCCACTACCTACACGCTTTGAACGTTTTACTGTACTAACTTCACCGCACGTAAACAAAGATGCGCGTGATCAGTACGAGATCCGCACCCATAAACGTCTGATCGACATCGTAGAACCAACTGACAAGACTGTTGACGCATTAATGCGTTTAGATCTTGCTGCTGGTGTTGATGTTCAAATCAGCCTGGGTTAATCGAAAGATTAGAGAGGTTATAGGAAAATGGCATTAGGTCTAGTCGGTCGTAAAGTGGGTATGACACGTATCTTCACTGAAGATGGTGTATCTATCCCTGTGACAGTTATCGAAGCGACTCCTAACCGCATTGCTCAGATCAAATCTGACGCAACAGACGGTTATAACGCGCTTCAAGTAACCGCAGGCACTAAAAAAGCAAGCCGTGTAAACAAAGCAGCAGCGGGTCATTTCGCTAAAGCTGGTGTTGAAGCGGGTCGCGGTCTGTGGGAATTCCGCCTAAATGGTGGTGAAGGCGATTTTGAAGTAGGCGCTGAGCTTACTGTTGAATTATTCAACGAAATCAACAAAGTTGACGTAACCGGTACTTCTAAAGGTAAAGGTTTCCAAGGTGGTGTTAAGCGCTGGAATTTCAGCATGCAAGACGCTACTCACGGTAACTCTCTATCTCACCGTGCTCCTGGTTCAATCGGTCAAAACCAATCACCTGGTAAGGTGTTTAAAGGTAAGAAAATGGCCGGTCATATGGGTGCTGAGCGTGTAACGACTCAAAACTTAGAACTAGTTCGCGTTGACGCTGAGCGTAACTTGCTTTTAGTTAAAGGTGCAGTACCTGGCGCTATCGGCGGTGACGTTATCGTTAAACCAGCTGTTAAAGCATAAGTCCTGGAGATTTAGTGATGGAATTAGCAATTAAAGACGCTTCTGGCGCTCTTGAAGTTTCTGAAGCTACTTTTGGACGTGAGTTTAACGAAGCATTAGTACACCAAGTAGTTGTTGCATACGCAGCAGGTGCTCGTCAAGGTACTCGTGCTCAGAAGACACGTTCTGAAGTAAGCGGTGGTGGTAAAAAACCATGGGCTCAAAAAGGTACTGGCCGTGCACGTGCTGGTACAATCCGTAGTCCAATTTGGCGTTCAGGTGGCGTTAGCTTCGCAGCTAAACCACAAGACCACAGCCAAAAAGTAAACCGTAAAATGTACCGCGGTGCGATCAAAAGCATCTTATCTGAATTAGTTCGTCAAGAGCGTTTAATCGTTGTTGAAAGCTTTGGTCTTGAAGCACCAAAGACTAAAGAACTAGTTTCTAAGCTTAAAGAACTTGAGCTTAAAGATGTTCTTATCGTGACTGAAGAAGTAGATGAAAATCTTTTCTTATCGGCACGTAACCTGTACAAGGTTGACACGCGTGATGTAGCTGGTATCGATCCTGTAAGCTTAATTGCTTTCGACAAGGTACTTATTACAGCTGCTGCTGTTAAGCAACTTGAGGAGGCGCTAGCATGATCCGTGAAGAACGTCTTTTAAAAGTGATCCTTGCTCCACATATCTCTGAAAAAAGCACAATTGCTGCTGAAGAAAACAATACTATTGTTTTTAAAGTAACAAATGACGCAACTAAAGCTGAAATTAAAGCAGCAGTTGAGAAGCTTTTTGAAGTAGAAGTAACGGGTGTTCGCACACTTAACGTTAAGGGTAAAACAAAACGTACTGGCATGCGTTTCGGTCGTCGTAGCGACTGGAAGAAAGCTTACGTTACTCTTAAAGAAGGTAGCGAGCTAGACTTTGTCGGCGGCGCCGAGTAATAAGGGGAGTTAGAATTATGGCACTTCAAAAGTGTAAACCAACTTCTGCGGGTCGTCGTCACCTAGTTAAAGTGGTTAACCCAGATTTACATAAGGGTAAACCTTACGCACCACTATTAGAGAAAAACTCTAAATCAGGTGGTCGTAATAACAATGGTCGTATTACGGTTCGTCATATCGGTGGTGGTCATAAGCATCATTACCGTTTAATCGATTTTAAACGTACTAAAGATGGCATTCCAGCCACTGTTGAGCGTTTGGAATATGATCCAAACCGTAGCGCAAACATCGCTCTTGTATTATATGCAGACGGTGAGCGTCGTTACATTATCGCACCTAAAGGCTTAAAAGCTGGCGATGCAATCCAGTCTGGTGTTGATGCACCAATCAAGCCTGGTAATGCATTACCTATGCGTAACATGCCTGTAGGTTCGACTGTTCACAACGTAGAATTAAAACCAGGTAAAGGTGCTCAAATCGCACGTTCTGCTGGTGCATACGTTCAAATCCTTGCGCGTGATGGTCAATACGTAACATTACGTCTTCGTTCTGGCGAAGTACGTAAAGTACAATCTGATTGTCGTGCAACGCTAGGTGAAGTAGGCAATGCTGAGCATATGCTTCGTTCACTTGGTAAAGCAGGTGCAAATCGCTGGCGTGGTATTCGTCCGACAGTTCGTGGTGTTGCCATGAACCCGGTTGATCACCCACACGGTGGTGGTGAAGGTCGTACATCTGGTGGTCGTCATCCTGTGTCTCCATGGGGTAAGCCTACTAAAGGTGCTAAGACGCGTAAGAACAAGCGTACGGATAAATTTATAGTACGTCGTCGTACTAAGTAATATTGAGGAATAGCCATGCCACGCTCTCTCAAGAAGGGTCCTTTTATAGACCTACACTTGCTGAAGAAGGTAGAGAAAGCTTTGGAAAGCGGTGAAAAGAAGCCAATTAAAACTTGGAGCCGTCGTTCAATGATCATACCTAACATGATCGGATTGACCATTGCTGTCCATAATGGTCGCCAGCATGTACCAGTTTTCGTTTCTGACGAAATGATCGGTCACAAACTAGGTGAATTTGCACCAACTCGCACTTACCGTGGCCATGCTGCGGATAAGAAAGCGAAGAAACGCTAAGAGGGGAATGATAAATGCAAGCATTAGCTAAACATAAATTCGCCTCTGGTTCGGCGCAAAAAGCTCGTCTAGTTGCAGATCAGATCCGCGGACTACCTGTCGATCGCGCTCTAGAAATCCTGGCGTACAGCCCGAAAAAAGCGGCTGTATTAGTTAAAAAAGTACTTGAGTCTGCTATTGCTAACGCAGAGCATAACGAAGGTGCTGACATTGATGAGCTTCGTGTAACTACGATTTTTGTGGACGATGGTCCTACAATGAAACGTATTATGCCACGTGCTAAAGGACGCGCAGACCGCATCCTTAAGCGTACAAGCCACATCACTGTTGTGGTTTCAGATAGCTAGGAGTATAAGTAATGGGACAAAAAGTTCATCCTACTGGTATTCGCCTAGGTATATCTAAACCTTGGGTTTCTACCTGGTACGCGAGTTCTAAAGATTTCTCTGATCAGCTTTTTGGCGATCACAAAGTACGTACTTTCCTTACAAAGGAATTAAAAGCGGCTTCTGTGTCTAAAATCGTTATTGAGCGTCCAGCAAAATCGATCCGCGTAACAATTCACACGGCTCGTCCGGGTGTTGTTATCGGTAAAAAAGGCGAAGACGTTGAAAAGCTACGTCAAGCGGTAACTAAGATCGCAGGTGTACCTGCTCAGATTAATATTTCTGAAGTACGTAAACCAGAGTTAGATGCACAACTAGTAGCAGACGGCATTGCCTCTCAGCTAGAGCGTCGTGTTATGTTCCGTCGCGCTATGAAGCGTTCGGTACAAAATGCAATGCGCATCGGTTCTAAAGGGATCAAAGTTGAAGTTAGCGGTCGTCTTGGCGGCGCAGAAATCGCACGTTCAGAATGGTATCGTGAAGGTCGTGTACCTCTACATACTCTTCGTGCTGATATCGACTACGCAACTTCTGAAGCCTTAACCACTTATGGTATCATTGGTGTTAAAGTTTGGATCTTCAAAGGCGAAGTTATTGGTGGTTTACCACTAGTACAAGAGCAAGAGAAGCCAGCTAAACGCGCACCAAAGAAAGCCAAGAAAAGTGCTAAGTAGAGGTAGCGAGTAATGTTACAGCCAAAACGTACAAAATTCCGTAAAATGCACAAAGGCCGCAACCGCGGTTTAGCGCAAAACGGTAACAAAGTAAGCTTCGGTACTTTCGGTTTGAAAGCTACTGGTCGTGGCCGCATGACTGCTCGTCAAATCGAAGCAGCTCGTCGTGCTATGACGCGTCACGTGAAACGTCAAGGTAAAATCTGGATCCGTGTCTTCCCTGACAAGCCGATCACAGAAAAGCCTCTTGAAGTTCGTATGGGTAAAGGTAAAGGTTCTGTTGAATATTGGGTTGCTGAAATTCAGCCTGGTAAAGTACTTTACGAAATGGAAGGTGTTTCTGAAGAGCTTGCTCGTGAAGCGTTTGACCTTGCAGCTCGTAAACTGCCATTCAAAACAACTTTCGTAACTCGGACGGTAATGTGATGAAAGCAAGCGAACTAAAAGACAAAAGCGTAGAAGAGCTAAATGCTGAACTTCTAGGACTTCTTCGTGAGCAGTTTAACCTGCGCATGCAAGCAAGCACTGGTCAGTTAGCTCAGACACACACGCTAAGAACAGTACGTCGCGATATCGCGCGTGTAAAAACAATTATTAACCAGAAGGCAGGTCAATAATGAGCGATAAAATTCGTACTCTTCAAGGCCGTGTAGTAAGCGACAAGATGGAAAAATCTTTCACTGTTGCTATCGCACGTTACGTGAAGCACCCAATCTATGGGAAATTCATCAAACGTACTACTAAGCTACACGTACATGACGAAAACAACACAGCAAAAGCGGGTGACGTAGTTACTATCCGTGAATGCGCACCAATTTCTAAGAATAAATCTTGGACTTTAGTAGACGTTGTTTCTAGTCCAAAACAAGCTTAATTTTTAAATTAAGTAAGTTTTGTAAAAAAAGCCCTGGCTTTAGCCGGGGCTTTTTGTTTGCGTTTAAAAAAGCTGTAAGTTTGAAGCTTTCAGTTCTCAGCTGCTCGCAGTGAAGTGAAGCGCCGTAGCTTGGGTTGAGACTAGAACACTTGAAAAAAAGCACGCCACGAATACGTAATAGTCCTAATTCTAATCGAAAATAATACCAATCGTGTTAAGTTATTAGGCATTTATAGCGACAGATACAAATTTCTGATGTACGACTGTATAGATGTTTGAGGTAGAGTAATACTGGAGTAATTGCCAAGAACAACTAAATAACAGCTCTATAATTTACCAAACCTATGCCTTTGCGAGAGTAAAGCTGCAACAATAGATATTAATATGCACACGGCAGAGCCTACCACTAGGAAGCGGTTCTCGATTCGACTGACTTGCCTTTCTCCTACAATTTGATAGGTCACATCCCCCTCAATAAAGCGTTCGCCTTGGTATTGCTGAGTGACGTTAAAGGCTAAAAAGTCACCTAGCTTTGCTTGATAGGTAAAGTAGGTTTGTGGATAAAAAATTTCATATGTTGCACACAACCACGCTATCAGCCCACACATAAATAAAGTCAGGCTCATAATTAAAGTGATGTTTGAGGGCTTATGTATCGCTGAACTTATAGGTAGGCATTTATCAATACAGCCTTCGCCATAGCAAAGTTTAAGCTTTTCAATTACCTCAGTTGAGGGGATAAACTGTCCATTTTCAAGCTTTGAAAGGTACGACTGTTGAATTCCAATTTCACGCGCTGCATAAGCCTGAGTCCACTTTTTATTTGCTCTAAGGCGTTTTAACTCCATTCCTAACGCTTGCATACCCTCTGCTCTTATTTGATTCGTTAAGCGTTTTATTATCGCTAAAATTAGTATTTATAAATAGTCTAAAAGCGTATATTCATGCTTATTAATATAAAGAATATTATGAATATTAATAGCTTATATTAAATTTAATAAAATATAAGGTATGCTCAATTCGATTTTAATAAGGAGATATAATATGCCGAATAAATTTACTAGCGCTATTTTAGTGCTTATCAGTTCACTGTTTTTTATAAACCCCAGTTACGCAGAGCCTGTTTTTGCAATTAAGGCCAGTATTTATAAATTACAGAATGAGATTACCGTAGATAGTAAAATAGAGCAGGCTTTAAAAAATCTAAGCCCTACGCATCAACCTCAGCTACTCACGCTATTAAATAAAAGTGCAATGATAGAAATTGGTGATGATACGCAAATGACGGCGCTTGAAGTAAAGCCTAACGCAGAGGGGTCGCACTTTAACGCTAGCTTGAAGCTAAAAGAGCAGGTTGATGGCAAGTGGGAATCTATTTCTTCCTTTATGCCGCAAATCCCAAATGGGCAAACAGTGTATTTAAGCCGCACCTTTACAGATAAAGTATGGCTGATAAAAATTACAGGTAAACGCTACGAATCAATAGAACGTGCAGAGCAGGCCTTAAATCAAAAGTAATGCCTGTTAGTTTACCGCACAGTGAGTGGCTGCAAAAAAAGTTTAATATAAGTTTGCTGGTAAAGTGTGGCGTGCACGTTAGTATGCGCTAATAAAGGTACAAGGAGCGTAGTATGGCTAAGCAAACAGTGTTAATTATAGGTAATGGCCCCGTCGAAAAGGATGTAAGTAAAGCCCTAAACAGCTTTGATAGAGTGGTGCGCTTTAATATGTGTGCAAACATGCCTGCATACTTAGGCCGTAAATGTACTGATTTATGGCTAGTGGGACGAGGTAAGCAAGGCGCAATGCTTTGCGCAGCGTTTCCAGATATAGATATAACGCAGCTGAAAAATGTCATGATCACTGATCCAAAACCTAACTTATTTACTCAACCCTTTTATAAGCTAATTAACCGCAGGGGCTGTATTGACCATGGCGATGAAATAATACGCAAATATAGCCCGCGTGCAAACGTGAGTCGAATCGCCCAGCACGATAAAACAGCATTATTAAAACACTTATATACGTTTGGCAAACCTGCTTTTAAAGCTAAAACACCCAGTTCGGGAATGTTAGCTATTGAGCACTTTTTAAAGCAGCAAGCACAGGTGCATATTATCGGTTTTGGTTTTAAGGGTTGGAAGCGTCATCCGTGGGATTTAGAAAAGCAGTATGTAGCGTCACTTATTGCTAAACAAAAAGTACAGTTATTAAAAAGCCCCAGTTAATGCTGGGGCTAAAAAGTTATAACCAAGCTATTACCAAATCATCTCAACAAATTCAGGGTGATCGATATACGGATTACGATTACCTTGAAACTCATAAGCTGCTTGGTTACGGTCAAGTTCCATTTGGCTAACAGGGTCGGCGTTATGCCAGTTAAGTAGCATAGCTACTACCCAGTTTTCGAATACTTGATTGCTTGTACCATTAAGGACTGCATTACTGGCAGTTGTGTTATTTTCCCACGAGCCTATTACATTCTCGTAGCGGGTTGCCATGTAAAAATAAGCGCGGGCAAAGTCACCTTTAAACTCATCAATTGGCTCAAACACCGTACCTGAGTAATTAATAGAGCTTGCTGCTGAACCGACTTTACTACCGTTTGTTGATGTAAATGATGCACTAGCCACTTCACCAAAAGGGTAGTTACTACGTTTTGAGTTTACATAACCGTCGGTTGCATAAATGTGGTGCACGTCTGAATTCATTGGCTCATTTGTGCCGCCAAACCAGCTTTTAGGGAACGAATGCTCGCGGTTATAGCAATCTGCTTCACTGTTATAAGTACCACACTGATCGCTCACCGCGGTGTAAATATAGCTGTCGCTACCATTTGGCTTTTCACTATACATATCTAAAATACTGTTATCGTTTTCAAAGTATTTATCGCGTGCTGAAGAATCGTAAAAGTTCCAAATAGCTGAGTAACCTTGCGAGCTGTGATTTTTGATAATGTTATAAAGCTCAGTTTTTAATGCATAGCCAGATAAACCCTGAGTTGTTACGTAATAACCTGTTGGTGTTGGGTTAGTGCCACCGCCAGTATCACCACCAGAGCTATCGCTTAATTCAAAAGTTGTACTATCTGTGTTATTAAAACTTGCGCCACTGGCAAGTGTGGTGCTGCCCTGAGTGAGCGCGTAATTACCATTACCTACGTTACAGCACATACCGTCGCCATAGCTGTCACTTATAACTAGAGTGTATGCGCCATCAGTTAAACATAGTTGCTCATTATATTGTGTGTTAGAGGCATAACCACTGCCACTGGCTACGCTGCTACCTTGGCTGTTGTTAACCACCCAGCTGGTTTCGCTGCCGTAGTTATCGGTATTAAGTGTTAAAGTAAGGCTATGGTCGTTACAGCTGCCTGAAGCGCCGCCATCTGTATTAGGCAAAAAATTATCTACATAAACGGTTTCATTGCCATCAAAGCCGCTCATATCGTAAAAACGTAAACCAACATTAATGGTTTTATTACTGCTAGGCGTATAACTGTGGCTAATTGTTTGCCACTGGTTAGTTTGCGCTTGGTTAGAGTACCCTTGGTAGCCATCTACATACAGGCGGGCCCTTATGCTTCCTTCAGTGTGATATACATCCACTGAGAAATCATATGTTTTGCCCGCCTCCACACTAACTTGTTGTAATAAGTCGGTATTGCTTTGCGAGCCGGTGGTCACATTAATAGCCGCCGCGCTGTTTGCGTTATTTACGATACTGGTTGAGCGCGATACATTAATACCGCTATCAATTGTGGTCCACGCGTCAGGCGCATTGCCTGTCCACTGCTCAAATCCGCCATTTGCGACATTGGCCATTGCTGGGGTGGCGGCAATCAGTAATGCCGTGCTAAGTAACTTATTTTTGTATGTCCCGTGTGACATGATTGTTCCTATTTTTTATAGTTGAGTAAATAACATACACTATCTGCACAAGGTTACAAATTTGTTAAATACAAAATTAATAAAATAGCAATAATAAGCCTTTAAGCTGTTTTTGAAGGTCTTTATATAAATTAATAACTAAATGGAATAACAAAGCAGATTCTATTCTTTTTTTCTCACCGCATAGCCCGCTATCCTGCACACTAATAAAACCTCAGCAGAGTTACTCTGGGTGAGGTAAAACTCATTTTGAACAGCGCACCATGTGGGCTGTATGTAATTTTCAGGGTTATGGGGAACAAATTCATGTTGTTAGGTCAACTTAACGCAGCGGCAAGCCCGCTATCGCAAGAGCAAGTACAAAAGCTGCAAGGCTTAGTAGCAGAACTTAATCCGATTCAGCAAGCGTGGGTAAGTGGTTACTTAGCTGCAAATGCTAATTCTGCGGCTCTTGGTGGGCAAGCGCCTACAGCGGCTGCAAGCGATGCTGCGCCACTTACTATTTTGTATGGTTCGCAAACAGGTAATGCAAAAGGTGTGGCGACTAAGCTTAAAGAGCAAGCAGAGTCGCGCGGTCTAGCTGTAAAACTTGTGAGCATGTCTGACTACAAACCTACAGCCCTGAAAAAAGAAAAGTTTTTAACCGTTGTTGTATCTACCTACGGTGAAGGTGAGCCACCTGAAGATGCTGAAACACTGTATGAATTTTTAACTACCAAAAAAGCACCTAAGTTAGATGGCGTTAAAGTCGCGGTACTGGGTTTAGGCGACTCTAGCTATGAGTTTTTCTGCCAAACAGCAAAAGACTTTGAAGAGCGTTTAAACAAACTTGGCGCAGAAACTATTTTCCAACGTGCCGACCTAGATGTTGATTACGATGATGAAGCAGCCACTTGGATCACCGGTGCACTTGATGCATTCGAACCTGATTTAAAAGCGCAGCAAGATGCTGCTGGCGGCCAAGTTGTATCAATGCCATTTGGCGCGCCAACAGCTGCAGCAAGCCAATACACTAAGCAAAACCCATTTGCAGCAGAGCTTGTTACCGTACAAAAAATTACAGGGCGCGATTCTACTAAAGATGTACGCCATGTTGAGATTTCGCTTGAAGGCTCAGACATCACCTACTTACCTGGTGATTCATTAGGCGTGTACTTTTTAAATGATGAAGCCCGCGTAGATGAGCTACTAACACACACGCAAATCGATTCAGGCACACTTGTAAAAGTGGGCGAAGAGTCATTGCCTATTCGCGATGCATTAATCGAAAAGTTAGAGCTTACTCAGTCATACCCAGGCTTTGTAGAAAAATACGCAGTTGCAACGGGCACGCCAGAGCTACTAAAGCTTGTAGAAGATAAAGCCGCTATGCGTGAGTACATTGAGCCTCGTCAAATTTTTGATGTAGTGGCACAAAACCCTGCAAAAATAGACGCACAAACCTTAGTAGATTGCCTACGTAAACTACAAGCGCGCTTATACTCAATCGCTTCAAGCCAAAGCGAGGTTGAAGAGGAAGTGCACTTAACGGTAGGTTTAGTTGAGTTTGACGCCTTTGGCAGCGAACATTTAGGTGGCTGCTCTGGTTATTTAGCACGCCGTGCTGAAGAAGGGTGTAAAGTTAAAGTATTTAGTGAGCACAACGACAACTTCCGTTTACCTAGCGATGATAATACCCCCATTATTATGGTTGGCCCAGGTACCGGTATTGCGCCATTCCGTGCATTTTTACAAGAGCGTGACTCGCGAGAAGCACAAGGCAAAAATTGGCTGTTTTTCGGTAACCCACACTTTACACAAGACTTCTTGTATCAAGTAGAAATTCAGGGTTATTTAAAATCAGGCCTATTAAGCAAAGTTGACGTTGCATTTAGCCGTGACCAAGCCGAAAAAGTATACGTACAAGACAAACTACGCAAAAACTCAAAAGAAATTTTTGAGTGGCTAGAAGCAGGAGCGCATTTTTATGTGTGTGGTGATGCAAACCGCATGGCAAAAGATGTACACAACGCCTTAGTTGATATCATCAGCGAAAACACCGGTAAAAGCTACGAAGACGCAGAGCAATATTTAAAAGACTTACGTAGCGCTAACCGCTATCAGAAAGACGTGTATTAATCACGTTTCTTATTTTATTAACAGCTAGCAGCCGTCACTGTAACAAATTTAGGATTTAAAATGAGCGAACAAGATAAAAACGTAAAACTTTCTGATAACGAACGTTTGAAAAGAGAAAGTAACTTTTTACGTGGCACCATAGAGCAAGACTTAAAAGATGAAATTACCGGTGGTTTTACAGCCGATAACTTCCAACTTATACGTTTTCACGGTATGTACCAGCAAGATGACCGCGATATACGCCCTGAGCGCGCAAAGCAAAAGCTAGAGCCGCTGCACAATGTAATGCTACGTGCACGTATGCCTGGCGGTATTATCAAGCCTGAGCAATGGCTAGCAATTGATAAATTTGCCGATGAAAAAACAAGCTACGGCAGTATTCGTTTAACAACACGTCAAACGTTTCAATTTCATGGTGTATTAAAGCCAAATATTAAAGGCATGCACCAAATGCTTAATAGCGTTGGTATTGACTCTATTGCCACCGCAGGCGATGTAAACCGTAACGTACTATGTACGACTAACCCTGTTGAGTCAGAGTTACATCAAGAAGCGTATGAGTGGGCGGCAAAAATTTCTGAGCATTTACTTCCAAAAACGAAAGCATACGCTGAAATTTGGTTAAATGGCGAAAAAGCAGAAACCACAGAAGAGCCAATTTTAGGTTCTAACTACTTACCGCGTAAGTTTAAAACCACGGTTACTATTCCGCCTAACAACGAAGTTGATGTGCATGCGAATGACTTAAACTTTGTTG
Source organism: Pseudoalteromonas sp. 2CM41L (assembly GCF_023161905.1). Taxonomy (NCBI): domain Bacteria; kingdom Pseudomonadati; phylum Pseudomonadota; class Gammaproteobacteria; order Alteromonadales; family Pseudoalteromonadaceae; genus Pseudoalteromonas; species Pseudoalteromonas sp. 2CM41L. The sequence goes on along the minus strand of NZ_JALNTN010000009.1, from coordinate 113,758 downwards.
CTATTGCCGAAGATGGCAAGCTTGTTGGCTTTAACGTACTTGTAGGCGGTGGCCTAGCTATGACCCACGGTGATACGGCTACGTATCCGCGTAAAGCTGACGACTTTGGTTTTATTGCCCTAGAAGACACCTTAAAAATTGCTGAGCATGTTGTATCAGTGCAGCGTGATTGGGGTAACCGTTCTAACCGTAAAAATGCAAAAACTAAATACACACTAGACCGTGTTGGGTCTGACGTATTTAAAGCGGAAGTAGAAAAACGTGCCGGTGTAAGCTTTGCACCAAGCCGCCCTTATGAGTTTACTCACCGTGGCGATCGTATCGGTTGGGTAGAAGGCATTGATGGCAAGCACCACCTTACGCTCTTTATACAAAGTGGCCGTATTTTAGACTACCCAGGTAAGCCATTAAAAACAGGTTGTCGTAAAATTGCAGAAGTGCACCAAGGCGATATGCGCATGACGGCTAACCAAAACTTAATTATTGCCGGTGTGCCTGCCGATCAAAAAGCAGTTATTGAAGAAATTGCCCGTAACCACGGCCTAATTGATGACAAAGACACTGAGCAACGTAAAAACTCAATGGCGTGTGTAGCATTGCCAACGTGTCCGCTTGCTATGGCCGAAGCTGAGCGTTACTTACCAAGCTTAATTGAAAAAACCGAAGCACTACTTGCTAAGCATGGCATACCTGATGACAGTATTATTATGCGTGTTGTAGGTTGTCCTAACGGTTGTGGCCGCGCAATGCTTGCAGAAGCTGGTTTAGTAGGTAAAGGCCCTGGTAAATACAACGTTTACTTAGGCGGTAATTTAGAAGGTACACGCATTCCTAAACTGTACCTAGAAAACGTAGGTGAAGATGTTTACCTAGACGCGTTTGATAAGCTGATTGGCCAGTGGGCAAGTGAGCGAAACGACGGTGAATGTTTTGGTGACTTTGTTATTCGCAAAGGCATTGTTGCTGAAGTAAAAGTATCAGTAACCGATTTTCACGCTTAATTAAATACCCACGCGGAGCGTGGGTGAGGTTTAAAATTGACCATGAGTGAATTTAAAAACATATTACAGCTTGATAAGCAAAGCCAAGCGGCATTGCTTGCAGATGCAAACGGCATACTTGCACCAATGAGTGCGGAGCAGCGTGTTGCATGGGCACTAGAGAACTTACCCGATACAGCTTTTTTATCATCAAGCTTTGGTATTCAAGCGGCGGTCATGCTGCATTTAGTAACATCTCAGCGTCCTGATATTCCTGTGGTATTAACCGATACGGGTTATTTATTTCCAGAAACGTATCAGTTTATTGAGCAAATGACCGCGCGCCTATCACTTAATTTACAGGTGTATAAAGCTGAGCTAAGCCCTGCATGGCAAGAAGCTAAATACGGTAAATTATGGGAACAAGGCGAGGACGGTATTAAGCAATATAATCAGCTTAATAAAGTAGAGCCCATGACCCGCGCATTAAAAGAAATTGGTGCCGGTACTTGGTTTAGTGGCCTGCGCCGTGACCAATCATCGACCCGTGCAGATAAACAGTTTGTTGAGATAAGCCGAGGTACGGTAAAAGTGTACCCGATTATTGAATGGTCAAACCGCGATGTATATCAATACCTTACCAAGCATGATTTACCTTACCACCCATTATGGGAGCAAGGTTATGTGTCGATGGGTGATGTGCATACTACGCGTAAACTTGAGCCAGGTATGAGCGAAGAAGAAACGCGCTTTTTTGGTTTAAACCGCGAATGCGGACTGCATATTGACGGCGATGGTATTTAAAAAAAGCGAATGCTAAACAACTATTTAAACGCAACTTAGGTTGCGTTTTTTATTGCAAAAAAATTGCCTGATTAAGTATTTTTTATTAGACTTGCCTTTCAAGGATTCATTTTTAAGCAGGAACGCTATGAAATACTTCACCTACTTGGCAATATCAGTCATGATCATTGCTGTTATCTCTTTGTTTTACCTAAAAAAGCCAGATGGCCAAACATGGCTTTCTAGTTCATCTATTAGTGCTGAATCTCACAAAATTAAAGAAAAAATGGTCGCGTTATCTACCAATACGCTTAATCAGGCAGTGCAAGGTGCAAAGCAAGCAGGCGATAAAATTGCGCAGAGTGTAAACAATGATGCGGCGACAATTAAACCCGGTAGCAAAATTTATAAGTGGCAAGATAAAAACGGCCAATGGCATTTTTCAGATACGCCTAATGCAGATGGCAAAAGTATTGAGGTAAAACTTGATGCCCGTGATGTCACTGTTGTAGCCGCAGAAGACACCTCAATTTTGAGTAGCAGTGCAAGCACCTCAAAAAAGAGTATTCAACCACCTACACCTACCGTTTACAACGCTGAATCTATTCAAAAACTGTTTGAAGATGCTGAAAAGGCAAAGCAAAAATTAGAGCAGCGCAGTAAAGAGATGCAAAGTATAGGTGGGTACTAAATTTTTATTGTGCGCTTAGCATTAAAGCTTACTCAATATGAGGGGTTTTAATCGTGCGGGGTTTGTAATTAGTGAGCTGAGTTACTGCGCCTTCGTTAGGCTAAGGGCTTACAGCCAGTTAAAAGCAATACCAAGTTGCAATACTCGTTAATTATTTAGCGCATAAAAAAGCCTAGCGACTGCTAGGCTTTTTAGTTTTAAGTATATGATTAGTCAAGCATGTTACGTAAAACGTATTGTAGAATACCGCCGTGCTTGTAGTAATCCCACTCTTTAGGGGTATCTATACGTACATCGGCGCTAAAGCTGACTTTTTTGCCCTCAGCATTAGTGGCAATAATGCTCACTTCATTCGTTTTGTCGTACAAACCTTCAATATCAAACTGCTCTTGGCCAGTTAAATTTAATGATTCGTGGCTCTCACCTTCTTTAAACTGTAAAGGCAGCACACCCATACCAATGAGGTTAGAGCGGTGAATACGCTCATAACTTTGTGCAACCACCGCTTTTACACCTAATAAAAGCGAGCCTTTTGCTGCCCAATCGCGTGATGAACCGGTACCGTATTCTTTGCCAGCTAACACAATTAATGGTGTGTTACTCTTTTCATATTCCATTGCGGCATCGTAAATGCTGGCAAGCTTGTCGTCAGGTTGGGTGCGAGTAACGCCACCTTCTGTACCTGGTGCGAGTAAGTTTTTAAGCCTAACGTTCGCAAATGTGCCTCGCATCATCACTTCGTGGTTACCACGGCGTGAACCGTACGAGTTAAACTGCGCTTTTTCTACGCCTTTTTCCTGTAAGTAAATACCGGCTGGCGCTTCAGCTTTAATGGCCCCCGCAGGAGAAATATGGTCAGTGGTTACTGAGTCGCCAAGTTTAGCTAAACAACGCGCCCCTTCAATTGTTGGCACGCCTGGTGGTTCAACGCTCATGCCCTCAAAGAATGGTGCTCTTTTAATGTAAGTTGACCCATCATCCCAATCATAGAGCTTACCATCAGGAATTTGGATTTTTTGCCAACGGCTGTCGCCTTCGTATACGTTGGCATAGCTTTTTTCGAACATTTCTCTGGTTACCGTTTTTTGTACTAGTTCGCTGACTTCGCTCACGCTTGGCCAAATATTTTTCAGGTAAATATCGTTACCGTTTTCATCTTGCGCTAATGGCTCGTTGTATACATCTATGTCTGTACGCCCTGCAATGGCATACGCTACCACAAGTGGAGGCGAGGCTAAAAAGTTCATTTTAACGTCTTGGTGTATACGCCCTTCAAAATTACGGTTACCCGATAAAATAGAGCTTACAACTAGCTTGTGCTTTTGAATAGCTTCGCTAATTTCATCTGCAAGCGGGCCTGAGTTACCTATACACGTGGTACAACCATAACCGACCAAGTTAAAGCCTAAGCTTTCTAGGTCATCCATTAGGCCTGCTTTTTCAAGGTAGTCGGTTACCACTTGCGAACCGGGTGCAAGCGATGTTTTAACCCACGGTTTTACATTAATACCCAGCTGTTTAGCTTTTTGAGCCACTAAGCCTGCGGCTAAAATAACACTGGGGTTAGAGGTATTTGTACAGCTTGTAATAGCGGCAATAACACAGGCGCCATCGTTTAGTTCAAATTCTTGGCCTTTAAACTTCACTTTGGCTGCACCCATAAACTGCGCTTCGTCTACCGGTTCATCAGGGTTGGTTGTTGGGCCTTCACTTTCAATGCGCGCTTCTTCAATATCGCTTTTATCACGACGAGCCATACGCTCATCTTGGAAACCTTTTAGGTGCTGGCCTATCACATCACCGGCTTTATCAAGTGTAATTCTGTCTTGTGGGCGTTTAGGGCCTGCAAGGCTAGGTACTACGTCGTCTAATTTAAGCTCAAGGGTGTCTGTGTAATGCGCTTCGTCGCCTTCATGGCGCCATAAGCCTTGGTGTTTAGCGTAGTCTTCAATCAGTTTGAGGTGATCTTCATCGCGGTTCGTTAAACGCAGGTAGTTAATTGTTTCATCATCAATTGGGAAAATACCACATGTTGCACCGTACTCTGGCGCCATGTTGGCAATGGTTGCTCTATCGGCGAGCGGTAAATCAGCTAGGCCGTCACCATAAAACTCAACAAATTTACCCACTACGCCGTGGTTACGTAGCATTTCGGTAACGGTGAGCACTAAATCGGTAGCTGTGGTGCCCTCGGGTAAGCGGCCATTTAATTTAAAGCCCACTACCTGAGGAATAAGCAAGCTAATTGGTTGCCCAAGCATGGCTGCTTCGGCTTCAATACCACCTACGCCCCAGCCTAGCACACCTAAACCATTAATCATGGTGGTGTGCGAATCAGTCCCTACAAGGGTGTCTGGGTAGGCTATTGATTTTCCGTTTTCACTGTCGTTAAAAACAACACGCGCTAAAAACTCTAAGTTTACTTGGTGCACAATACCTGTAGCTGGTGGCACTACTTTTAAATTATCAAAAGCAGTTTGCCCCCAGCGTAAAAATTCGTAGCGCTCTTTATTTCGTTCGTATTCTAGCTTGGCATTTAAATCAAACGCACCGTCGTCACCATAGCCATCTACTTGTACTGAGTGGTCAATTACAAGTTCAGCAGGAGAAAGCGGATTTATTTTTGCAGGATCGCCACCTAGTTTTTCCATTGCATCACGCATGGCTGCTAAATCAACAATGGCGGGAACACCTGTAAAGTCTTGCATTACCACACGTGCAGGCGTAAAGGCTACCTCAGCTGAGGGCTTTGCTTTAGGGTCCCAGTCAAGAAGGGCTTGAATGTCTTGTTCTTTAATATTTACGCCATCTTCATTGCGTAATAGGTTTTCTAGTAATACTTTGAGAGAAAAGGGCAATCGCTTTGCTTTGTCGCCTAATCCTTTAAGTGAGTGAATATGGTATTGCTCGCCATTAATCGTTAATTGTTGTTGGGTGTCGAAACTATTCATTTTTTGCCCCTTTGATAGTTAGGATTATGTCCTTGATAAAATAACGTGTTTATTTGCCAATAGTTTGCAAAGTGCATACCAGAGATAATAAATATGACAAATCAGGCTAAAAAGCAGGTAGCGCAATGCATGTTTTTTAGACAGTACTAAGTATAGAAGTGCTACCTAAAATTGTTTTTTCAAGTAGCAAAATAATGAGTTTACAAAAGGGGGGGAAGTTAGTTCAACCAACCTTGTTGTTTGCTTTTTATACTTAAATATAAAAGCAAAAACGCAATAACAATCACTAAAATAGGCATAAACACCGCGCTTATCCCCAGCATTTTAATGCTATTTATCACAATGAAATTATAAAATTGCTGAATAAATATCGCTACCAACGATAACGCAAAGGTAGGCGTTGCAAATGCATTTTTGGCCAATAGTAGTATGCAGCCAAGGGTGCCACCAAATACCGCTACAGCAAATGCAATGGTAGACCACAAAGGCACGTTTGAATATGCAGCTTGTTGATCTAGCGGAAGTTTACTTATCATCTCGGGGGTCATCATAAGGTGCATTATAAATGCAAACACACCTAATAAATTCCAGATAAGTGCTGCCCACAGGGCGGGTTTAAACCAATTGGGTGTGGCTGAGGTTGTCATATTATTACCTTGTTTTTATTGTATTTTACGAGGTAATTAAAGAGCAAAAAGGCTAACTGTTCAAGCTAGCCTATACATATAATAAAAACGGCACAAAGCGCTAAGGGCTAGCCAAATGAGATAGGGCGGCGCCCTGTATTTTCATCAACCTTTGGCTTTTTAGTGCGCTTTCTTTTATTTTTTGCCGGCTTTTGAGCTGTTTCATTAGGTGTTTTTTCTGGCTGCGGCTGGGTTGTTGCCACTGGGCGCTCTACAGGAGTCGCATCTTCACTTAAAGTGAGTTGAAAAAGATCGCCATCAAATTCAAGTACATCGCCACTGTATAATTTTTTCCGTTTTATTGTACATATTTCATGGTTAACCCCAACATAGCCTTGCGCTATTAGGTTTTTAGCTTGGCCGCCACCTTCTACTAAATCGAGTACTTTTAGTAATTTACAAAGCTCTATAGGTTCTTCTTCAAGTTCAATTTCAATGTATTCTTCTGACATGGTTATCTCTGTTGGTGGCGCATAAGCAGCAAGTATAAAGGCTTGCACTGTTTTTTGCACCTAGCAAGCTCGCCCGAGTGGGATAAAAAAGAGTGATAAATATAAAACTTTTTTCAACTTTAAAAAAACTGCAGCATTTGATGCGTATGCTCTAGCAAAAATTTGGTGTGCTATTTGCTATTGCTTTGGCAAATAAAAAATCGTACCTAAAACATGGTAATTATCTCACCGTTTTAATTGTTTAGGTCTGCATATAATTGGAGCAGTAAATGGGCATAAGATTAGCAATGAAAAAAGAGCTAATGGGCTTAGATAATTCAGATATGCTGACAGCAGATGATGTAAGAGCTCACTTAGCTAACTCGGTAAAAACACAAAAAGAGCAAGATGAACGCGGCTTTTCGGTTATTTCTAAGTTTAACGATACGCACAGTCGGCTAATTAGTGGTGATCCACTTAAAAAATCAAAACTGGAATTTGAACGTCATCGCTTATTTAACGAAGTTTTATATACGCGCCAAAGTGTAGATGCCTGGTTAGACAGCCAAACAAATTATACCAACGTACAATAATACTTAATTAAGCACATGAGTATTAAGTTGCTATAGATAGTTTCCTCCAATAGACTACAATTGTAATCATTGGAGGGTCACTATGAAAAATGGCATTTTAATCTGTATGTGGGCGCTATTATTAACTGCGTGCCAACAACCTACCGTTTATGTTTTTAGCGAAAACTTGCAAGATGAGCAGCGCAAGCAGCTCGATGCTGCGCTAAAAGCACAAAATCTTCCTTATGAATACGTAGCGCTGGCAATTCCATCTAACTTTGGTGAGGCTACATTACTCTTATCAAGCGATAAAATTTACCCAAAAGAAACTGAGCAGTTAGCTACTATTATGCAGGGGCTAGGTTACGAGCCACAAGTTAACTATACAACGCGTTCAAATCATTTTTATGGTGATGGCAATATAGGCTTTTATTTAAAGAGCACTGATGGAGAAGACGCTTTTACTATGCCGTCTCGGCTAAGAACAACTCATTGCAGCGAAGACAAGTACAATGATTTACTCGTCACATTTACAGATAAATATGCTGACTTTACCTTACCCAGTGGCGCTGTTGTAAGGTTAGGTTGGGAGTTTTTATATGGTTATGTTGTTATTTATTATAAAACCTACTCGCAAACATATAGCCACTCACAGCCGCTTGTAGCGACGCCCTTTGGCGCTAAGCCATCCGATACGTATACATTTACGGCGCATGTTAATCACCCCAGCTGGCTTGATTGCTCACTACAAATTGTTTATATGGACTGAGGGATAGAGTTAACCGTGGGTTTCTATGTGCTCACTCAGCTTTGCAATGCGCAGACTCATACCTTCTATGATTCTATCTTTAATTTTTTCGCGTATTACATTAGGCAAGCGAGTAAGTGCCTCTGGGGTAATGGCAAGTACTATGGTGTCGGTTTTAGCGCGAGCGCTCGTACTGCGCTCGCGGTTATTAATAAATGCGCCTTCACCGATAAACTCACCGGGCTCTATAGTGCCAAGCTCCAGCAAGTGGTTATGTTTAAAAACAAGTAACGCACCACTTAATACAATGTATAAGCGTTTGTCGTTATCGTATTGTTTAAATAAAAACTGATGCTGGTTAACTAAATACAATAACCCAAACGACTCTAGTAGCACTTGGCGTTCAGCAAGGCTGAAGTCTTTAAAAAAGTGCAATCTATTCACTATTTCCATTTGTTTAAACAATGGAATGTGTTCTATTAATTTCATCCTAGGGCCAACGAGTAACAGTTAGAAACTAGCTAATATTGCGCTCTTTTAATTTGCGGGTCAACGTGTTGCGCCCCCAGCCAATTTTTATGGCTGCATCTTGTTTATGGCCAGAGCAATTAGCCAGTGCTGTTTTTATAAGGCGAGTTTCAAGCTGAGCTTGAATATCAGGCCAAATGTTTTCTTTACCTTGCTTAAGCTCTTGGTTGAGCCATTGCTGAAACGCATCAAGCCAATCACCTTCTTGTTGAACAGGTGCTGCATCAATGATCTCTGGTGGTAGGTCTTGCTCACTTACTAATTCACCAGGGGCCATAACGGTTAACCAGCGACAGGTATTTTCAAGTTGGCGCACATTACCAGGCCAGCTAAATAGCCTAAGCTGCTCTGTGGCTTTTGGGCTTAGCACTTTACTTTCTACTTGTAGGTCTTTTGCGCTTTTGTGTAAAAAGTGCTGCGCTAGGCGCTCAATGTCTTCAGTTCTTTCTCTAAGAGCCGGTAAACGAAGGCGCACAACGTTTAAACGATGAAATAAATCGTCCCTAAATTTACCCTGTTTTACTAAATCTTCTAAATTTTGATGCGTTGCAGCAATAATGCGTACATCAACTTTAATACTTTGGTGCCCGCCCACACGGTAAAATTCACCATCGGCGAGTACACGTAATAAACGTGTTTGCACATCCAGTGGCATATCGCCAATTTCATCTAAAAACAGTGTGCCGCCATTGGCTTGTTCAAAGCGGCCTTTACGAACGCTATCGGCACCAGTAAATGCGCCTTTTTCGTGGCCAAATAGCTCAGACTCCACAAGCTCTTTTGGAATAGCGGCCATGTTTAATGCAATAAACTGGTTTTCTTTACGTGGGCTGTGGTTATGCAAAGCGCTGGCAACAAGCTCTTTACCTGTGCCAGACTCACCATTAATTAGTACGCTCATACTTGAAGCCGACAGTTTACCTATCGCTCTAAACACTTCCTGCATCGCAGGGGCTTCGCCAATAATGTGCGCGCTTTTAGGTGGAACTTGTTTACGCTTAGTTTTTTTAGTTGAATTTGCTCTACAGGCACTTTCGATTAATGCCACGGCTTCGTTTAAATCAAATGGCTTGGCTAAGTACTCAAACGCGCCTTTTTGAAATGCGTTAACCGCTGAGTCTAAATCTGAGTGGGCGGTCATTATAATAACCGGCAGCCCTGGGTTTTGCTCTGCTATGAGTTCAAGCAATGCCATGCCGTCCATGCCTGGCATCCGTACGTCAGATACCAACACGGTTGGCTGGCTAAATTTTAGCGCGCTTAACACGTCTTGCGCATTTGCAAAGCTTTCTGCTTCAAACCCTGCGCGTGTCAGCGCTTTTTCTAATACAAAGCGAATTGATGCGTCATCATCTACAAGCCAAACTGTTTTCATGCCAACTCCAAAACATTAATCTGCAAAAGGCAGATAGATATTAAATTCAGTATGGCCAGGCCAGCTATCGCAGTCTATATAACCGTCGTGCTGATCTATGAGCGTTTGTGCGATTGAAAGCCCTAGCCCTGAGCCACCTTCTTTGTTGGTGATCATCGGGTAAAACAATGTTTCGCGAACGCTTGGGTCTATGCCTGGTCCATTATCAGAAACCTGGATCAACAAGGCTTTTTTAGGGGCTTTTCCGGGGCGGCGATACTGATGATTAATGCGGGTTTTTATTTTTATTTCACCGCCATCAACTAACGCCTGTTGAGCATTGCGTACAATATTAAGTACAACTTGCTGAACCTTGCCTTGGTCAATAAACACATCAGGGATACTTGGGTCGTAATCTTTAACTAGACTAATATTTTTACAATTATCTAATGTGCTTAATTTAACAACCGACTCAAGTGTTTGGTGAATATTGCCATACGACTTTTGCGGAAGCTGATTTGGCCCAAGTAGCCTATCAACTAATTCGCGTAATCGGTCGGCTTGCTCAATTATAAGCTCAGCGCATTCGTCCCTTTCTTGTTGATCTACCTCATACTGCAATAACTGCGCCGCTCCGCGTATTCCCCCTAAAGGATTTTTAATTTCGTGAGCAAGCCCTCTAATTAAATTTCGTGCAGCTTGATATTGATGCATTTGGTTAGAGGCTTTGTCGTGTTTTATTTCTTCATCGGTTTTACGACACTCAAGTAAAATATAGCGTTCGTTTTTAAACTTAACTTGGCGCGATGTAATAGCTATTTTTGCATGGCGAGAATCTATAAAGACCACGTCAGCTCTGTGCTGGCTGCAATCTACACCATCAATAAGTGAGTACTGGGCTATGCGCTCTAAATCCACAGAATGGTAATTAAATAAGCTGTTAAAGGTTTGCCCAATAATGCGCTTTTTACCCAAGCCGAGTAGTTCGCTGGTGCTGGTGTTGGCATAAACAAGGGTAAAACTTTTATCAAGTAACATGACCGATGTAGTTTGATTTTGCCAAATGGCATTGAGAAGTTCAGGGCTAAAATTTTGTTCGTTTGACATCTTTGCACCACTTTAGTGCGTTAATATTTGCAAGCAAGTTTTAATCAGTAAATACTGCTGCGCTAATTTTGCTTCATGAGACATTGTACTTAATTTACAGCCTTTCTTTGCATCACAAAGGTACTGGGCTGACTGATAGCAATGGCTTGATTTTGTTTATTATAAAGTTTGAGATACAAAGTATGAGCTCCGTTTTCTACATCCCGAATGGCAAACGTTGATAAATCGCTTGCGGGCCCATAAGCGTTACCGTTTAAAAATAGCTGTATGGTAAAGCCAGCTTCAAAACGGGGTGTTATGCGGCTTGTTACGTACACCGAGCCGGTGTTTTCGCGTACGGTTTGGTTATGTGTAGGCGACGATATCATAATTTGAAAACGGTTAGGGTGCGTTGGTTGTGGTGAACCAGGGGTGTGTTTATCGGTTTCAGACAGGGTAAGATCTTGGCTGCTTAGTTTTATTTCGTGCGCGCCACTACGTGGTGTATCTGAGAACACTAAAACACCATTTTTATCTTTCCAAGCATAAATTTTCTTATTGCCTGCATAACTATAAATGCTTAATCCTAAAGCAAAAAATAGTAATAATATCCTGTAATTCACATTGCTACCCTGCATATTTTGTAATTACATAACTTTAGTGGAGATAACCCTAATTTACCATAAAAAAAAGCCCGCTAAGCGGGCTTGAGAACACACATTTATTATCTTATCGATAATTTTGTCTACGGCGTATTAAACGCTGTAGTACATTTCAAACTCAACTGGGTGAGTTGTCATGTTAAGTTTTTCAACTTCTTGAGATTTAAGAGCAATGTAAGCATCGATTAAATCATCAGTGAATACGCCACCTTGCGTTAAGAATTCACGGTCAGCACTAAGTGCTTCTAGCGCTTCATCTAGTGAAGATGCAACTTGTGGAATTTCTGCTGCTTCTTCTGCTGGTAGGTCGTATAAATCCTTGTCCATAGCATCGCCAGGGTGGATCTTGTTTTTGATACCGTCAAGGCCAGCCATAAGCATTGCAGAGAAAGCAAGGTATGGGTTAGCAGTTGGATCTGGGAAGCGTACTTCAATACGACGACCTTTTTCAGATGGTACAACTGGAATACGGATTGATGCAGAACGGTTACGTGCAGAGTATGCAAGCATTACCGGTGCTTCAAAACCTGGTACTAAACGTTTGTACGAGTTAGTTGAGGCATTTGCAAACGCATTGATTGCTTTAGCGTGCTTAATAATACCGCCAATGTAGTAAAGTGCATCTTCAGAAAGACCACCGTACTTATCACCAGCAAAAAGGTTAACACCGTCTTTTGCTAAAGATTGGTGACAGTGCATACCAGAACCGTTATCGCCTACAACAGGCTTAGGCATAAATGTGGCCGTTTTTCCGTAAAGGTGAGCCATGTTATGAATAACATATTTCATCTCTTGGATTTCATCCGCTTTTAATACCATTGTATTAAAGCGAGTTGCGATTTCGTTTTGACCCGCTGTTGCAACTTCGTGGTGATGCGCTTCTACTACTTGGCCTAGTTCTTCAAGTACTAAACAAGTAGCTGAACGCCAATCTTGTGAAGAGTCAACTGGTGAACATGGGAAGTAACCACCTTTAACACCTGGGCGATGACCTGTGTTACCACCTTCGTAGTCTTTATCTGAGTTCCATGCTGCTTCAACAGCATCAATTTTGTACATAGAACCTGACATATCTGACTTGTATTTAACATCATCAAATAGGAAGAATTCTGGCTCAGGGCCAAATAAAACTGTATCTGCGATACCGGTAGATTTCATGTACTCTTCAGCGCGTTTAGCAACTGAACGAGGGTCACGCTCGTAACCTTGTAGTGTAGATGGCTCTACAACATCACAACGTACGATTAGCGTAGCTTCTTCTGTGAATGGGTCTAATTTTACTGAATCAGCTACTGGCATAAGTACCATGTCTGATTCGTTAATGCCTTTCCAACCTGCAATTGAAGAGCCGTCGAACATTTTGCCGTCTTCAAAAAAATCTTCATCTACTTGGTGATGAGGAATAGAAACATGTTGTTCTTTACCTCTAGTATCAGTAAAGCGTAAATCAATGAACTTAACGTCATTTTCTTTAATAAAATCTAAAACCGATTGTGACATGTGTCCTCCAACTGTTGGGTTTTATTATTGCTGCATTAAATGCTTTGGTTTTTTAGTAAGCCGATTTTATGCCATTATTTTAACTTGCTGTTTATTAAGTTAAAAATTATGGTTGCACAAAAGTGGTCACGCGCTTTGCACTTTTATGGTGCGTAAAATATCCACATTGGTGCAAAAATTTCACGCTCGATTCTGCACGTATTTTAATCACCTAAATCAGCTTAACTTAAATAGTAAATAGTGCCAAAGCAATCAACAAATTAGCTAAAAAACGACAATTTATGTAATTTGTCGAAATTTATTTCATATAATTGTCATATAAAAAACAGATACTTAGTAAAAGTATTAAGAAAGTTTTTAAAATTGTATTGGATAAACTTTCATCCATGTCATTAATGAGGGATAATATGCGCCCTTTTAAATCCTATGCTGGGACATCTGGTGAAAACGCAGATGAGTGCGTAGATCTTGCAGGATCAATGAGAATAAACTTCTCTGAGTAAAAATATGAGCATCGAACAGTTAAGAAATATAGCGATTATCGCGCACGTTGACCACGGTAAAACGACATTGGTTGACAAACTACTTGAGCAATCAGGTACATTAGAAACACGCGGCGGTAACGAAGAGCGTGTGATGGACTCAAACGACATTGAGAAAGAACGTGGTATTACCATTTTGGCTAAAAACACAGCCATTTCTTGGAAAGACTACCATATCAATATCGTAGATACCCCGGGACACGCCGATTTTGGTGGTGAAGTTGAACGCGTACTTTCGATGGCTGACTCAGTATTATTACTTGTTGATGCTCAAGAAGGTCCAATGCCGCAAACGCGTTTCGTAACGCAAAAAGCATTCGCGCAAGGCTTAAAGCCAATTGTTGTTATCAACAAAATCGACAAGCCAGGTGCACGTCCTGATTGGGTTATGGATCAAATCTTTGATTTATTCGACAACCTTGGTGCAACTGACGAACAGCTAGACTTTAAAGTAATCTACGCTTCAGCAATCAACGGTTGGGCTACACTAGATTTAGACGAGCCGTCTGACAACATGGAACCTATGTTCCAAATGATCGTTGACGAAGTATCACCACCGGATGCAGATCCTGAAGGTGACTTCCAAATGCAGATTTCTCAGCTTGATTACAACTCTTATAAAGGTGTAATCGGTATCGGCCGTATCAAACGTGGTTCTGTTGTGCCTAACCAGCAAGTAACGATTGTTAGTGCTGATGGCTCTACGCGTAACGGCAAAATTGGTTCAGTACAAAGCTACCTAGGTCTTGAGCGTATCGAAACAGATAAAGCTTACGCTGGTAACATTGTAACGGTAACAGGTCTTGGCGAGCTTAAGATTTCAGATACTGTTTGTTGCCCTAACAACGTTGAAGCATTACCACCACTAAGTGTTGATGAGCCAACAGTAACAATGACGTTCTCTGTAAATAACTCTCCTTTCTGTGGTAAAGAAGGTAAGTTTGTAACATCACGTAATATTCGTGAGCGTTTAGACAAAGAATTAGTACATAACGTTGCACTTCGTGTTGCAGATACTGACAACCCAGATAGCTTCCGCGTATCGGGCCGTGGTGAATTACACCTTGGTATCTTAATTGAAAACATGCGCCGTGAAGGTTATGAGCTAGCTGTATCTCGTCCAGAAGTAATCTTGCGTACTGTTGATGGCGTATTAGAAGAACCGTACGAAACACTAACAATTGACTGTGAAGAAGAGCATCAAGGTTCTATCATGGAGCAAATTGGTCTTCGTAAAGGTGAACTTACTGATATGGCACCAGATGGTAAGGGCCGTATGCGTTTAGACTTTATGATCCCAAGCCGTGGCTTAATCGGTTTCCAAACTGAGTTCATGACGTTAACTTCAGGTTCTGGTTTACTTTACCATACATTCGATCACTACGGTCCGCACAAAGGTGGCGAGCTAGGTGTTCGTAAGAACGGCGTAATGATTGCAAATGCTACAGGTAAAGCACTTACTAACGCATTATTTAACTTACAAGAGCGTGGTAAATTATTCATCGGTCACGGTGTTGAAGTTTACGAAGGTATGGTTATCGGTATTCATAGCCGCGATAACGACCTTACAGTTAACGCACTTAAAGGTAAGCAACTTACTAACGTTCGTGCATCTGGTACAGATGAAGCACAAACATTGACGCCACCATTGAACTACACACTTGAGCAAGCGCTTGAGTTCATCGATGATGACGAGTTAGTAGAAGTAACACCTGAGAACATTCGTATTCGTAAGCGTCACTTAACTGAAAGTGAGCGTAAGCGTGCGGGTCGTGCTCCAAAATCATAATCTATTAATTTAGAGTAATGGTTTAAAAGCCGCTGTATTGCAAAATACAGCGGCTTTTTTGTGGGTTAAAACAAGAGTTGTCAGCTATAAGTTATCAGCGGTCAGTTTAGAACGGCGCAGCTAAATAGGCTGGTTTAAGCTGAAAGTCAGTAGGCTATATAAACCTGCAACAATGCATAGTGGTAGTGCGTGTTGGTTGGGGGTTTTTTCGTTGGGTTTCGCTACGCTCAACCCAACCTACTTCTCAACTATTTATTAGTAGTTACTTTTTGGCGGTTGAGTGGTTTTTCCAAATACCTCAGTGTTTATAGTTCGTTCTATAGTGAAACTGCCACAATGTATTTACCTCTCAAAGCGCAGCGCCTCTTATTTTCTTTGTGAATAATTCACTTAAAAAATATTTGCACAAGGAGAAGGGAATGAGAAGTAAAAGAGTCAGATCTTAAACAATCGATAACGCAAAGCATCGTAATTGTTGGTAGGGTATTTTTTCGTTGGGTTTCGCTACGCTCAACCCAACCTACTTCTCAACTATTTATTAGTGATTACTTTTTGGCAGTAGAGTGGCTTTTCCAAATACGTCAGTGTTTATAGCTCGTTTTATAGTGAAATTGCCACAATGTATTTATCTCTAAAAGCGCAGCGCCTCTTATTCTCTTTGTGAATAATTTACTTAAAAAATATTTGCACAAGGAGAAGGGAATGAGAAGTAAAAGAGTCAGAGCTTAAACAATCGATAATGCAAAGCATCTGTCATTGTTGGTAGGGCATTTTTTCGTTGGGTTTCGCTGCGCTCAATCCAACCTACGTCTCAACTATTTATTAGTGGTTACTTTTTGGAAGTAGAGCGGCTTTTCCAAATACGTCTGTGTTTATAGTTCGTTCTATAGTGAAACTGCAGCAATGTATTTATCTCTAAAAGCGCAGCGCCTCTTATCCTCTTTGTGAATAATTCACTTAAAAAATATTTGCACAAAGAGAAGTAAAAGAGTCAAAGCTTAATCAATCGATAATGCAAAGCATCTGTCATTGTTGGTAGGGTATTTTTTCGTTGGGTTTCGCTACGCTCAACCCAACGTTTTCAATTATTTTATTGGTAGTTACTTACTTTTTGGTAGCAGGGTGATTTTGCCAAATACATCTGCGTCTATAAAACCACGGTTTCTGTCGCCATTGACTGGCTGTACTTCGTGCGAACCCATAAAGTGTTCGCGTACTTTGCTGCCATCGTTATCGCAATACGCGAGCATAAAACCAATGACTTGTTTTTCATTAAGCGTAATGGGCGTGTTTACAGCGCCTTCTTGGTAATCGTTAGGGTAGAGCTTTATAGCAACTTCCCAGGTGATGTTATAAGGGGCTTGGGTATTACGCTTCCAGTTACTTGTTAAGTGGTCGGTGTATAAATGGGCTTTTTTATCGGGGCCGTAATCGGCGGCTTGGTTATCAAGGCCAATATGATATGCCAACGCGGTATGGTTAAACTGGTGAATACCACCTGACGCGTCGCTATCGATAAAAATTTCCAGCGCATCGTCATCCCAATATTTTACGGTCGGGTCTGGGTGCGTATCAATAAGTACATCGTCAGTTATATCAGCTTGTAAATACAGGTAGTTTTTATCCCACAGCAGGCGGTAGCGGCCTTTAAAGTCGGCATCTGATGAGGGCAAGGTGCCATCCATTAGATGCGGCATATCATGCCATGTTGCTTTATCCCATGCGCTTTCAGATACGCCATCAATAGTAATAGGGGTCGATGTATGCGCTACATCAATGGCCATTACTGGGGCGCTTAATAAACAGCTTAAAGCTAATGCGTGTTTTTTCATTAATTTCTCAATGTTAATATGTATTTAGATATTACAATCATCCTAAAACAGTTCAGCAATGAGTTACAGTGAAATACTTTCGCCTTCGTTTAAAATATATAAAGGTGTGGTTGAAGCCATTTTATTGTGCATATAAAGCAACCTTAACAGTGCTGAATGGCTTGTCCGGTCGCCCATTTTCCAGCTTGAGTTACCATAGCCCCACGGTATCATTACTTTACAGTTAAGATCGCTAGCTGCATTTACAGCATCCTCTGGTGTGGTGTGTACATAACGATACCAAGTAGGGCTGTCTTCACTGTAATACGAGGCTATAGGCAGTAGGCATATGTCTATATCGCCATACTTTTGCTGAATGTCTTTAAAGTGTTTTGAGTAGCCGGTATCGCCTGCAAAAAACACGGTACTGCCGTTTTGCTCAAGCAACCAGCCATTCCATAGGTCTTTATCGTTATCTTCGTAAATAAAAGGAACCAATACGCGGCTACTAAAGTGGTGCGCTGGTAGGGCATGAATCGTTAAATCATCAAGCTGTGTTTTTGCATACCAGGCCATTTCGCTAATGTTATAGCCACCAGTAGGGAAGTTGTCGGCCATACCTAATGGCGTTAAGTAGCGAGGTTGATTACCAAGCTCTTCTATATCGGCTTTATTAAAGTGATCGTAATGAATATGCGAGTACATCACTGCACTTAGGTTTTTAAGCTCGTTTTGTTTAAGCCAATCGCCGGGTTGCCTGTAAAACCCTGAGGCTAACCTAAAGGCTAAATCAACAGGTGAGTCGAACTGCTCTTTTACAGGATCAAATAGCACGTGTTGTCCGTTAGGTGTGCGGATCATAAACCCAGCGTGCCCTAACCAGCGCACGGTAAAGCCCGTATTTAAATTAATTGGCTTTTGCTCAGCAATAAATTGGCAATCTTCAGCGTCTTGTTTGCATTGTAATTTAGGGCTTGGCGGGTAGCAGCCGGTTTCGCAGGTGGTGGGGTAGGTTTTTTTGCCAGGGTAGAGGTTATAAAAGCGTCCTTTTCGCTCGCCTGTTTGATGCTGCGGGGTAAGCGTGCTTTCCCCTGCAATCACCTCAATGCGATTAGTAGTTTCGCAAGCGCTAAGCAATCCACAAATAAATACAAGGCTGGTGGTTTTTAGTTTCATTGTTGCTATCTATTATTATTTTCATAAAAGTATAACAACATCAAAAGATTAACAAATAGTTCAAAGGTAACAAAACGTAACAACAAAAAAGCCTGCAATGTGCAGGCTTTGTTAGGCAGATTTAATTGATTAGCCAGCGCTATTCATTTGCTCTATAAACTTGTTTGAATCGGCAATTGATTTATTCATGTCGTTCATCAGTACTTGAATATCACGCTTTAAATTAGTGAATTCGCCTTTAATAGCGGCAACCGCTTGTGCGTTTAAGTTATGCTTTAGGTACAGTACGTTATCTTGTAAAGACGATAGCACTGGTTCCATTTTGCTTTCTGCACTGCGCATAGAGCGAAGTAACTGGCTAAATTGGCGTTGTGTAGCCGCTAGCTTTTTACTGCTTTCGCGCTTAAGCGACGCGCTTTTGTATTGCTCAAGCTCATCGCTCCATTCATCAAATAAAGCTTCTGCTACATCTTCAACTTTATTAATATTGCTCGACACTTCATTAGCGGCTGCTAAGCTCGACTCATAATCGTCATTAAGTTGATTGTAGGCATCTTGTAACTCGCCGCCATCAAAATTAATTAAAGTTGTT
The DNA here is from genome assembly GCF_023161905.1 of Pseudoalteromonas sp. 2CM41L. Classification (NCBI taxonomy): domain Bacteria; kingdom Pseudomonadati; phylum Pseudomonadota; class Gammaproteobacteria; order Alteromonadales; family Pseudoalteromonadaceae; genus Pseudoalteromonas; species Pseudoalteromonas sp. 2CM41L. The sequence goes on along the minus strand of NZ_JALNTN010000009.1, from coordinate 94,876 downwards.
AGGCGCTCAAGTGCTGATTGAAATTCTTCTTGCGACTCTTCTTGTGAATCTTTGGTTTCTTCTACGCGGTCAATAAGAATGTCGCGCTTATGTACACCTACTTTTTCCATTGCAGAATAATAAGCCGACTGACAGCCCGATAAAGTAAGCGTAATGGCCAGTACCGAGGCGCTAAGTAATGTTTGTTTTTTCATTTGGATCCCTATTTACCAGTAAGTGCTGTAAATTATGGTGCTGATTGCTATCATAATCAAAATTCGATTAGCACAAGTCAATTGTATGAATGATAAGCTCTCCCTTTATAAACAGCAAGCTATCTCCTTTTTAAGGCAACAGCCAAGCTGGTGGATGCAATACGTTAACCGCTGTATAGACGATCAAATTACAGTGAATGCAGGCTACCTTGCCTATGTTACTTTGCTTTCTTTAGTGCCTTTGATAGCGGTAGGCGTGGCAATATTTTCGGCCTTCCCGGGGTTTGAGTCGACCCGCATAGCCATAGAAAGCTTTTTGTTTACTAACTTTGTACCTACCTCATCTGATGTGATTAAAGAGCATATAAGCTCCTTTGCTGGCAATGCGAACCAAATGACCGCGGTGGGTATTGGCTTTTTAGCGGCGATTGCACTGCTGCTTATACGTAATGTTGATGCCACGCTTAATCGTATTTGGCGTATTAAGAAAAAACGCCCCATGATGATCTCTTTTGCGGTTTATTGGATGGTATTGAGCTTAGGCCCCGTACTGCTGGGCGCAAGTATTGGTGTTACATCGTATATTGTTTCGTTAGTGTCGTTTGCCGATCAGGGCATTCCTGGGTTTAGTGGCTTTTTGTTAAAGCTGGTGCCTTATGGCTTTTCGATGATTGGCTTTTTAATGTTATACACTTTAGTGCCTAACACGCCTGTATCTATTCGGGCTGCGCTACCGGGGGCTCTTTTTGCGGCAGTATTATTTGAGCTGACTAAAAAAGGCTTTGCGCTTTATATTAGCCACTTTCCATCGTACGAAGTAATTTATGGCGCTGTTGCGACCATTCCTATTTTATTTGTGTGGGTGTATTTGTCGTGGGTGGTGGTGTTATTAGGGGCCGAATTTACCGCCTGTATAAGCCCTAATCATGTACCACAAACACCAGAAATAGACATTGATGAAGAGCTAAAAACAGAGGAACGCAGTTAAATGCAGGGCTTAATACAACGTGTAAAAAGTGCCAAAGTAGAAGTTAACGACCAAGTTATAGGTGAAATTGGCCAAGGTATTTTATTGTTACTCGGTGTTGAAAAACCAGACGATGAGCAAGCCGCCGACAAACTGTTGCATAAGGTAAGTAATTACCGAATATTTACCGATGAAAACGACAAAATGAACTTAAGCCTAAAAGATATAGGCGGTGAGTTACTCGTGGTGTCGCAATTTACATTAGCGGCTGATACTAAAAAAGGCATGCGCCCAAGCTTTTCATCTGCAGCCACACCTAGCCAAGCTAACGCGCTTTACGAGTATTTTGTAACTCAAGCTAAAGCGCAAGGTATTAGTGTGGCAACGGGAGAGTTTGGCGCCGATATGCAAGTGAGCTTGTGTAACGATGGGCCTGTTACGTTTAACTTATCGGTTTAATTACCAGCTTTAGCAACAATAATAATATGATTCACAAAGCCCGCAATTTTATGCGGGCTTACTTTTACGCCAAACACATTAAATAGTAATTGCTGTAACTGAATTAACTGCGACTCATGTTGCGATAAAAAGTTAATAAATAACGTGCCACCTGCGTTTAGCGCAACGTATATTTTTTGATAAAAAGCGCGTTCAAACAAAAATCGTGGTGCATCTATCTGGCTAAATAAATCAAGAATAATCCAGTCATGGTTATGTGCCTTGCTAAGTACATTTTGCGCGTCATCACACTGCACGTCACTTTGGTTTTTAAGAGCGAAAAAATCTGTATAGCAGGCAATTATATCTGCATTTTTTTCAACTGATGTTACGTGTGCCTGCGGGTAAGTGTATTGTAAGTAATTACGTATAGCGCCACCACCAAGGCCAAGTTCTAACACATAATTTGGTGGTGCTAAGGTTTGCCACTGCTTAGCTAAATAGGTTAAATGTGGAAATAGTAAGCGCTGTGGATTGTTAAGCTCTATCACCGATTGCAATGTATCGTTAATTAGCAGCCAGCGAAGCTGCCCGGATTGGCGAACCTGTATGTGATCGCCTGCATATTTATGCCAGTAAACTAGTTGCCCAATATCTTGGCTGTGACTAATAAAGTGGCTACTCACTACACCCGTTAAAGGGTTTATAAAATCGCTCATAACATTAAGGGCCTGTTGACCTTTCAGGATTAAAGTTTGTTCAATCTAGGGGCGATTTAATCGCGGCGCGAGATTTGTAACCTGGTGGGCTAGGTAACTGCTCCTGCGTTACTCTACTGGCTTACACCCATGTAGGCAACAAAGAGTAAATTTCCCCTAGGCAGAACTCTTCGCTCAGTGCATGTTCAATCTCTAAAGGCCCAGCATAAACTAGCTGATGCTATGGGTAAAACAGTTATTTTTTCGCTTGCTTACCAAAGTCGTATTGGCAGTGTTTAAAAGATGGAGTATGGTATTTGCCATAATAATTCCAACCAACTTAATCTTTAATTTTCTAATGTAAAAACCAATGTGCAGGTTAAAGAGTTATTCAGTTGGATTACATGCCGTAGCCTTTATTTTTTATTTACGGCAAAACAACAGGAGTATATATGTTTCAAGTAACTACACCGCAGAGCAGCGAAGACTGGCAAGCGTACTATCAATTACGTTGGGAAGTACTACGTGCGCCTTGGAATGAGCCTCGTGGCTCTGAACAAGATGATATGGAACAAGACTCAGAGCATCGCTTTATTAAAAATAACAACGGTGATGTGCTTGGTGTGGCCCGTTTACACTTTAACAACCATGAACAAGCGCAAGTACGTTACATGGCCGTAGCCGAAGGCAACCGTAACCAGCATATTGGTAGCCGTTTATTACACGAGCTTGAAAAAATAGCATGGACGCAAAATGCAGGCGAATTAGTGTTATTTGCTCGCGAGCGTGCGCTTGAGTTTTATAAGCGCCACGGCTATGAGCTAAAAGAAAAAGCCCACTTAGCGTACGGCGATGTTCAACATTTCAAAATGATTAAACAAAAGCCTAGTGAGCCGGGTTGGTTTCGCCACCCTGATTGGACGCAAGTACTGCAAAATATTTGGCGTGAATCAATCCCAATTAGTGATGCAATGGGTATAAAAGTAGAAAGCTACACAGATTGGCAGTTTACAACGCGTGCTGATTTAGACGCTAACTTAAACCTACACAACACCATGTTTGCAGGCTCTATATACAGCTTAGCAACCTTAACCGGTTGGGGCGCAACGTACTTAGCGCTTAAAGAGGCAGGGCTTGAGGGCAATATTGTATTAGCCGATGCCACTATAAAATACTTAAAACCACTTAATACCGACCCACGCGGTTGTGTTGATGTGCAAACCTGTAAAGGTAAGCTCAGTGAGCTGGAAACAACAGGCAAAGCAAGCTACGTAGTACCTGTTACTATATTTGATGGCAGCGATGTTGTTGCAGAGTTTGAAGGGGTGTTTGCCGTTAAAAAATAACGAGTAACGCTTTAATAAAAAAGCCAAGCACTTTATAAAAGGGCTTGGCTTTTTTTATGGTGTATTAATAAATTATAGTAAATCGGTAAGTAATATACCTACACCAATACGCTCTACATCAGCGTTATAATCAATTAGGCTCTCACCGTAACCGTTAAAGTATTGCGCGTAGCCACGTAAACGACCCCAAAGCGGGAATGACCAATCTAGTTGAAGTGCACCACGGTTATCTGAATTTAAATTGTTACGAGTCATAAAGCTAAACTCGTGATCGTGATAACGATACGCCCCGCCAAATTCAAAGTAACCCATGTATTTGTAAATATCTGGATTGTCGTCGCCATCGGCTTCTAATATATTGTCTTTTTCATCCTCGGCAATGCGATACCAAGGTTTAAAGCTAAATACAAAACCGCTCTTTTCCCATATAAAATCGGCGTAAATTCGGTTCCATGAACGAGAGTTTGGCTGGCTGCGGCCATTAGATTGGTGCGAAATACCCAGCGCTATGGCCATTTCGTCGCCCCAAAGTACGTTTTCTTGGTCTAGGTAGTTTACCCAAAATATTTCTGGTTCGTAGTTGGTTTCACGAAACGGAGAAGAAATCTCTGAGTTATAAATTTGCCAATACGACTGCAAGGTAAAGCCAAAAAATATGGCTTGGTCGTCATCTGCAAAATCATCATACAGTGGCACTTTAATAGAAAGCTGGTATTTAGCCTCTAGGTTATCAAGGGGTTCGCCATTTTCTTCATCTGTTAGCTCGTCAAAGCCATCAAAGGGGCGATCGTTAGGGTGCGAGACATACGATAAAGGTAAAATGTAGTTACGTTTATGCGGCGTAATTACGTTACGATTTTTTTTGCTTACCTCTTCGCGAGCCTTACGTTTATCAAGTGCGGTAAGTTGTTTGTTTTCTTCAAGGGCGGAGCATTTTGTGCGCAGCTCGTCTAAGGTTTGCTTACCATCGCCACCAATTACTTCATTTAAAATACATTGCTTAACTAGCTCTATGTCGTTGTCTTGTTCATTTTTTTTAACCTCTTGTTGGGCAAAAGAGGGTGTGCTTAGTAAAGCCGTAACTGCAATCCAATAACGCCAGCTCATTGTTTATTCCTTTGAGAGTAAGGTAGATTTATAAATTATAACGTGTTTTTACATTTGTAACGGTGAACTTTCACTGAATTTACACTTATTTGATTACCTTACGTTTACACCGTTATCACAGATCAAAAAAAGCGGCATATAGCCGCTTATATTGTAAGTTAGTTAACTTACTCTCACGCAATGAGAAGGGGGAGTTATAGCGCGGTGCGTTATAACTCAAATACGTTAGTAAAAAACTTATAAAGTTCAGTGCCTTGGTTTACGCTTGCTGAGGCAAAATGCAAAATAGCAATTGCATCGCAATCAAGGCTTAATGTTTGTAGGGGTTGCTCAGTTAAATAGCGCTCCATGCGTAATATATAGGCTATTGGCTCACCTGCCTTTATGTGTGCGCCTAATGGGGCAACATATTCAACCATGCCGCCAATCGGCGCATAATAAGCAAAGTAGTCATCTAAATGGCACGCATAACGCGTCATCTGCTTAGGTTGATGTGCTGCATCTACCAATACATTTTTATGGTTCAAATAGCTTAAAATGCTGTTTGCATCATCAAAGGCGGCTGCTAAATCTATTTTTTCTTGGCTGCCTAGCTCTACTGTAAAGGCCTCAACCTGTACATTAAAGTTCCTGCCTTGCGCACTAAGTGCATCACTTAGATGCCACCATGGGCAAAAGCTAGCTTCATCCATTGCGCCATCAAAGTCGCTTGGAATTAGCAGTACGTGTTCAATATTAAAATAACGTGCGCTGTCGCTGGCATACGTTGGACAGTACAGATGCTTACTTGAAATAGGCCCCGTATGTAAGTCGAGCACGATATCGGCTTGATGCGCAAGCTTTTGCAGGTTAAGCGCAATGCGTTTACCGGTATTGAGCAAGTAAGCTGGGCCGTTAAGTTTGGCATCTATTTCATCAAGCAGGGCTTTTTTAAAATTACTTTTTAAAGCTGCATCGTCGTACTGGCTATGCTCGTGTGCAAACTGGGTAACTAAATCACTATTGTAGTGATACATACGGTTCCAGTTAGTGCCAGTAATAGGGTCGAATCGGCCAAGGGTAAATTCCCCTGATTTTTGATTACAACCTATAGGGTTAGCATAAGGTACTAAGGTAATGTCGCCTTTTAAATTGAGCTGTTTTAACTGCTCTAGCAGCTGAAAAATAACCGCGTTACCTTGTACCTCGGCGCCATGCATATTGGCTTGAATATACACGCTTGGCCCGCTGCCATCGCCTTTTAAGCGATACACCGGAATAGTTAGGGGTAAGCCGTTTGCTACTTCCCCTACTACAATGTTTTCTTGGCTAATGGGTGTTGTTATGCTCATGTTTATTACCTTAAGTAGTGACTGGCATCTTCTGCTTGGCGCACACAGGTGAGCTCGCCATTTTGTAACACGTATTCTGCAGCTAGTTCATGGCATAAAAAATAGGGCATGCTTTCGGTAAAACCATAGGCGCCACATTGGCTAAACACTAGCCAGTCTTGCTCGTTTAAATCGCTTGGTAGGCTATGCTCGCCTAAGCAATCAAGGGCAGTACATAATGGGCCATATAAGCTCATTGCTTGTTCTGGCGCTGTTGATTCGCGCAGTAACGCCGCAGGAAAATCTTGACTTGTAACAGCTGGGCGCAATAAGTGGTTAATACCACCGGTTAAAATAACTTGCTGTTGCCCGTAGTTTTGTTTGCACTCAACGACGGGGTTAGCGTAATGACCGCATTCGCCTACAGCGTAACGGCCAAGCTCCATCCAAAGCTCGTCTACACCCGCATCTTTTTTAATTTTTGCCAGCGCGGTGATTAATCCATCCCACTCAAGTGTTGCATCGTTTGATGTGTAAGGAATACCTAAACCGCCGCCTAAGTCTAAAATTTTCAGGTTTATATTTAAGTTATTAGCCAAGGTGGTAAGCGGTGCAATCATTTGCGACCACAGCTCGCTTAGCTTTTGTGTGCTAAGCATGTTGCCCCACTGAAAAATATGTAGGCCATCAAAATTAAGTGCTGGGTAATCGCCAGTATTGAGTGCTTGCCATTCATCGCAACCAAGCCCAAACGGAGTAAGGCTGTCACCCCCTAATGGGTTTTTTTCACCTTCTGGCCAGCGTAATTGCACACGCAGTAATACTTGCAGCTGCGTATTTTGCAGCTGCGCTTGCTGGTTTAACCAACGTACTTGATTGAGGCTTTCGGCAACAAAAATACGCACGCCGCGCTCAATAAAGTGTTTAATTTGTTTAGGGCTCTTTGCAGGCCCTGTGTTGAGCACGCGCTGTGAACTAATACCTTGTGCAAGGACTTGTTCAAGCTCACCTTTACTTGCTACGTCAAAGTTAAATCCGGCGCTGTCTAGGCATTGAATAACCTTAGAAAGCGGATTGGCTTTTACCGCATACCAAAGCTTTACATCGGTTTGCGCAACTAAACGGGTAAGGTGTGCGTTTAGTTTGTCTAAGTCGTAAACAAAAAAAGGTGTATCAAGTTGCTGAGTAAGTGTATTCACGGCGGCCTTGATAGGCGTGCTCAAAAAGCTCATTATCGTAAAACCTCTTCTAGCAATAACGATGCATCGCTTTGCTCGTCGCGGTATTTAACAATGAGTGCACACGACATGCTTAAGCCTTGCTCACGAGCCCATTCGTTAGACGCAGGGCGAGAGCCTGGTATTACAATAGCGTACTCTGGAATTGGCTCGCCTTTATCTAGCTGGCGCTCGTTAACACAGTCGTAAACCGGAATAGTGGCAGATAAACGCACACCTGGGGCAAGTACAGCGCCTTTTTTAACCACTACGCCTTCAACAATAACACAACCTGCGCCAATAAACGCATCGTCTTCAACCACGACTGGGCTTGCCCCAATTGGCTCAAGTACACCACCAAGTTGAACAGCTGCGCTTAAATGTACATTTTTACCAACTTGTGCACATGAACCCACTAATGCGTGGCTATCAACCATAGTACCTTCGTCGATGTATGCGCCAATATTTACGTACGCTGGTGGCATAATAATAGTGCCTTTAGCTACGTAGGCACCGCGGCGAACACTGGTGCCACCTGGTACCATACGCACGCCATCGTCAGTGCTAAATTCTTGCGGTGCAAGGTTGTGCTTATCAACAAACCCGCCTGCAAACTCGGTGTTAGTGCCATTTTTAAAGGCTTCTAAAATGCCTTGTTTTACTTCTACGTTAGCTTCCCATTGGCCGCTTTCGTTTTGTGATGCTGCGCGTACTGCGCCCGATTCTAAATTATTTAGTAGTTCTAACCAGCTCATTATAAAAACCTGTGTTTAATGCCAAGATAAAATGGTGTCGTTTGCAGTGGTAATGCAATCGGTTTGCGTTAACTCAAGATGCGTTAAAGGTGGACGCAGCAGTGGGCTATTTAAACGCCCTTGCTGGTGCATTAGCACTTTAACGGGAATAGGGTTTGCTACAGCAAATAGGCTATTGATAGCCCGAGTCCACTGAGCAAATAAATTGGGGTGTTGACCGCTTAGGCTGCGCTTTACAAATTCGTGTGTTTGCAAAGGCCATGCATTGGCCGCAACCGAAACTAAGCCTTTTGCACCTGCTTGGGCAAAGTAGGGCATAAGTGCATCGTCGCCACTGTATAGCGCTAAATTAGGCGCGGCTTGTCGGTATGCTTCAAATTGGGTGATGTTGCCACTGGCTTCTTTTAAAGCCCACAGTTTTGGGTGCGCTTTTAAGTTTTCAATGGTTTCGATAGGAATGCTTACACCGCTGCGCCCAGGTACGTTGTACAACATACACGGATGCGCGCTTTCGTTTAATAAGCTTTCGTACCAATGTGTTTGACCTACAGCCCCTGGTTTTGCATAAAGAGGCGAGCCTAATAAGTAGCTGTGAATAGGTAATTGGTTACAGTAGCTAACCCATTCTTTTTGTTGGGCCAAGTTACTACCACCAACAGCAACCATAAGCGGTACACTGGGTTTTAATTGGCACACGTGCTCAACAATGCCTTGCTGCTCTTTAAGCGTAAGGGCTAAGCCTTCACCTGTGCTACCGAGCAGTAAAATACCGTTGCGTGCCGCTTCTTGTTCGCTAACAAGTGTTGTGAGCGTGTCGTAGTCAACATTACCTTGTTGATCAAACGGCGTAACAAGCGCTGTCCACAGTGCGTAGTCGTCTAAATTGAAGTTGTGAATCATCTCTTACGAACCTATAAGGTGTTCGAGATATTAAGGAGGCTGTATGATGTGAGCCGCATTAACGTCGTTCGAACAGTATTCGAAGAGCGAATGGGCTTAAAATAATAGGGCGCACGGCCTTATTATTTAAGACCAGAAGCTCTCCACCAAACTAATAAGCTGCTCTAAAACAGCTATTGGTGACAGTCGCTAGGATTCAACCTAGTCGCCCGAAGTAATTGCTTCGCAAAAGCGTTTACCTCTCGGCGGTATTCCCCTCACATATGCTCACTGGAGTTTGCGCTCCTAACATACGCTACCTGAATAACGCACCTCTTCTAGCCCTTTGTATTTTGTTTAACCGCAAAAGGTTTAACAAAATACAATTTAAATAGGGTAATTGCGGCGATTAAAACATTTTAGCCGTCTAGGTGTCAAGTTGCAGGATACAGATTAGTTCATCGAAAATGTGGGTGGTTACGTATTAGCTGCTTTTCTCGTAAACTAACCCTATGAGCAGTGATGAGGTATTTAATAAGTATGGAAAAATTTAGCGATATTTATCAGCGAGCAGTAGAGCGAAAAGGTTCTGAAAAAATGCTTAAGTTATTACTAGCAAAACCCTTATCTAAAAAAGCATTAAGCGCATTAAGTGACGACGACTGGCTTGAAGAGTTTACCCGTAAAGTATTTCAAAGCGGGTTTTACTGGTCGGTAATAAACAGTAAATGGCCAGGTTTTAGAGAGGTTTTTTGGCAGTTTAGTGTTGATAAATTACTTATGATGCCGCCCGATATGCTCGAGCAAAAAGCAACTGATGAGCGTATTATTCGTAATTATAAAAAGGTAAAAACAATTCCTGAAAATGCCTACATGATCCACGAAATAGCTCAGGAACATGGCAGTTTTAGCAAGTTTGTAGCTAACTGGCCAAGCGATGACATTATTGGTTTATGGACATATTTAAAAAAACACGGCGCCCGTTTGGGTGGAAATACTGGCCCGTATGCCTTGAGAGCGCTTGGTAAAGATACTTTTTTACTTTCGCGAGATGTGGAAAGTTACCTAAGAGCGCACAAAATTATAGATGGCGGTCTGCAAACTAAAAAATCGCTCACTGCCGCACAGGCATTTTTTAACGAAATGCAAAAGCAAAGTGGTTTGAGCCTGCAAGAACTTAGCTTAATTGTGGCTTACGGCGTGGGCGACAATCGCGTAGGCATAAGCCAACAAACAGAGGATTAACCATGAAACTAGTGCCAAGATACACAGACATAGCAGATAACTTTGCAATAGAGGATCAACCTTCAAGCGTTGCTGCCCCGCAATTACTTTTGTGGAACGAAGTCTTAGCACAGCAGTTTAATATAGATGTTGAGCCAGCGCTGCGCGCCAGTACTTTTGCTGGTAACGAGCCACAACCGGTAAGTGCTGTAGCGCTTGGCTATTCTGGGCATCAGTTTGGGCACTTTTCGCCGCGCTTGGGTGATGGGCGAGCGCACTTACTGGGTGCTATCAGCGATGATAAAAATCAGCTGTGGGATATTCAGTTAAAAGGCTCAGGCGCCACGCCTTTTTCAAGAGGAGGCGATGGACGATGCGCATTAGGCCCCGCTATTCGCGAGTATATTATGAGCGAGGCTATGCACAGCTTAGGGATAAAAACCACGCGGTGTTTGGCTGTTGTCGGCACAGGCGAAGCTGTTTATCGTAATCCGCCGCAACCTGGCGCAATTGTTACTCGCTTAGCAAGTAGCCATATTCGCGTTGGCTCGTTTCAGTATTTAGCAACTCAAGGTGATGTAGAGGGATTAAAAAAATTAGCTGATGTAGCCATTGAACGCCATTACCCAAGTATTCAATCAACTGCGGCTCAGCGCTATTTAGACTTTTTAGCAGCCGTTATAAATAGTCAGCTAGCGCTGGTTATTAGCTGGATGCGAGTGGGCTTTATTCATGGCGTTATGAATACTGATAATACCTTGATAAGCGGCGAAACTATCGACTACGGCCCGTGTGCAATGATGAATACCTTTGATTTTGATACCGTGTTTAGCTCAATTGATAAGCAAGGTCGCTATGCCTATGGTAATCAGCCAAATATTGTAAGTTGGAACTGCGCGCGTTTAGCCGAGAGCCTAATCCCGCTAATAGATGAAGATGACGAACAAGCTGTAAGTTTAATGACGCCGCTAATTAATCAGTTTTCTACGTTATTTAACGAGCAATATAATCAAATGTGGGCACAAAAATTAGGCTTAGCAGGTTATAACGAAGACGATGTAGAGCTTGTAAGTAAGTTATTATTGTTATTTCAAGAGCATAAGCTCGATTACACCAACACCTTTGATGCCCTAACCGAGTCACTAAAGGGTGGCAAAGTGCCAGATAAATTAACGCAATGGGCCCAGTTATGGCAAAAAAGATGTGATGAAAACAGCTATAACCTTATGAGAGCGGCTAACCCAAGGGTTATACCGCGTAATCACATCGTCGAAGAAATCCTCGCGCAATATAATCAACACGGCGAGAGTGAGCTGCTAAGCGACTTCTTAGCGGTGATGAGTAACCCATATGATAAAACAGCTAACTTAGCCCGCTTTCAAGAGACAGGTAAAGATGACAAGGGCTATCAAACTTTTTGCGGTACTTAAGTATTGTAATTAATTGTAAGTTACTGATTATAAATAGTCATTTTTAAATGGTTCAGTGTCCAATGATTGAGCAGTTATATACTCGGTGGTATTGTTCGCATTCATAAAAAGTAACTATTTGTAAATTACCATAATTTATTAATTGCCGATTAGGTAAAAATTTTCACTTAACCTACAATTGGTGGTTGGAATGTCTGTATATCGTTGAAAAAATTTATAATCTTTATTTTTTCGTTAAGTATCGATTAACAAAAGCTCAGGTAGTGTGTACAAAACTGGTTGAGCTAGCATTGATTAGCTACAATTTTCTAAGTTGTTAAAATGGGAAGAAAACAATGAAATTAAAATCACTTACAATTGCAATTGCGTTAGCTGCAACTAGCGCGTCTACATTCGCTGCCGATAAAGAAGAAGGCCTTTACCTTGGTGTTTTCGGTGACTACTATGATGCGTCATGGAAAAACATGCGCGCACAAACTGGCCTTGATGTAAACGAGTCAACTGGTTGGGGTGTAGAAGCAGGTTACCGTTTCAGCGATTACTGGAGCGCACGCCTTGAGTATGCAGATATGGACTTTAACGCGTTCGATAAAGTAGCGGGTAATCGTAATAATATCGACGGCGAGCGTTACGGTATTGATGCGCTTTACCACCTTGACGGCGGCCCTTTCTACGGTCTATTCGGTATTAAAGAAATGGACGTAGTAGATGACAACACATTCTTAAACGCAGGTGTTGGTTACCAACACTTTATTACTGATGGCTTTTTCGTAAACGCTGAAACTGCGGTATACCAAGGTCTTGATAAAGGTTACACAGATGTAGGTGCTAAAATTGGTATTAACTACTTATTTGGCCAAAACTCTATGCCTGCACAGCCTGTAGAACCAGCGCCTACAGCAGTAGTAGAAGTACCTGTAGAACCTAAAGACAGCGACAACGACAACATCCTAGATAAAGATGATAAATGTCCTAACACGCCAATGACAGACGCTGTTGATGGCGATGGCTGTACTTTATACGAAGACCGTGAAGTAACAACAAGCTTATTAGTTACTTTCCCACATGATTCTGCACAAGTTGGTCAACGTTACTTTGACGACATTGCATCAGTATCTGAGTTCTTAAAAGAGCACGAAGATACAACTGTACTACTTGAAGGCCACGCGTCAGCGGTAGGTAACGCAAACTACAACAAGATGCTTTCTAAAAAGCGTGCTGATGATGTAGCACAAGAGCTAATTAAAGATGGCATTGCTGAAGATCGCATTACAACTGTTGGTCTAGGTGAAGAACGTCTTAAAAACACAGCTAACACGAAAGAAGCTCACGCTGAAAACCGTCGTGTAGAAGCACATGTAAAATCTATTGAACGTGTAAAAGTTAAGCGTTAATAGTTACTTACTTTATTTTAAAAACCCAGCTTAGTGCTGGGTTTTTTTATGCCTTTAAAACAGCATATGCAGTATTAATTTGATTAAACAAGAATGATTATTACTTAACAAACATTCACGAAAATAGAATTTACGCTTACCACTATTCATAATATTTATAGTCGGTATAATCAGTTGCTTAGCTGGATGGATTTTCATCTATACATAAAAGCTTTATAATCCCGCGTTAGAATACTATAAGTATTGGGTTACTTTTTTTGCGCATGAGGCGCTACCGAATACTTTCACGTCACCAAGAGGGCAATATTGTGCTACAAGAATATCGTAAACACGTAGAAGAACGTGCCGCGTTAGGTATCGTACCAGCGCCATTAGATGCTCAGCAAACGGCTGATCTTATTGAACTAATTAAAAACCCACCAGCGGGTGAAGAAGAGTTCATCTTAGATTTACTAATCAACCGCGTACCACCAGGCGTTGATGATGCAGCATACATCAAAGCAGGCTTTTTAGCGGCAGTTGCTAAAGGCGAAGCACAATCTCCATTAGTATCTAAAGAAAAAGCAGCAGAATTATTAGGTACAATGTTAGGTGGTTACAACATCGCCCCAATGATTGAGCTACTTGATGACGAAACACTTGCGCCTATCGCTGTAAAAGGTCTATCAAACACATTATTAATGTTTGATGCATTTTACGACGTAGAAGAAAAAGCAAAAGCAGGTAACGAGCACGCTAAAAAGATTATTCAATCTTGGGCAGACGCTGAATGGTTTACTAACAAGCCAGCTGTTGCTGAAAAAATCTCTGTTACTGTATTTAAAGTAACCGGCGAGACAAACACTGATGATTTATCACCAGCACCAGATGCATGGTCACGTCCAGATATCCCACTTCATGCTTTAGCAATGCTAAAAAATGAGCGCGACGGTATCACTCCTGACAAAGCGGGTGAAGTAGGTCCAATCACTAAACTTGAAGAATTAAAAACACAAGGTTTACCACTTGCATACGTAGGTGACGTTGTAGGTACTGGTTCTTCTCGTAAATCTGCAACTAACTCTGTGCTTTGGTTTATGGGTGATGATATCCCATACGTACCTAATAAGCGCGTTGGTGGTGTATGTTTAGGTAACAAAATTGCGCCTATCTTCTTCAACACAATGGAAGATTCAGGTGCGTTACCAATCGAGTTAAATGTTGATGAGTTCAACATGGGTGATCAAATTGATATTTACCCATACGAAGGTGTAGTTAAACGCCACGGTACTGATGACGTTATCTCTACTTTTGAACTTAAATCAGACGTAATTTTAGATGAAGTACGTGCCGGCGGCCGTATTCCTCTAATCATTGGTCGTGGTTTAACAGACAAAGCACGTACCTCTTTAGGTTTAGGTGCTACTGACGTATTTAAAGTACCAGCAGTAACAGAAGTGTCTGATAAAGGCTTTACACTAGCGCAAAAAATGGTTGGTAAAGCATGTAACGTAGCAGGTATTCGCCCAGGCCAATACTGTGAGCCAAAAATGACCACTGTAGGTTCGCAAGATACTACAGGTCCTATGACACGTGATGAGCTTAAAGACTTAGCATGTTTAGGTTTCTCTGCAGATTTAACAATGCAGTCATTCTGTCATACCTCTGCTTACCCTAAACCAATTGACGTAAACACTCACCATACGCTTCCTGATTTCATCATGAACCGTGGCGGTGTTTCACTTCGCCCTGGTGATGGTGTAATTCACTCTTGGTTAAACCGTATGTTATTACCAGATACTGTAGGTACTGGTGGTGATTCACATACACGTTTCCCATTAGGTATTTCGTTCCCAGCGGGTTCAGGTGCAGTAGCGTTCGCAGCAGCAACAGGTGTTATGCCACTTGATATGCCTGAGTCTATTTTGGTTCGCTTTAAAGGTGAAATGCAACCAGGTATCACTTTACGTGACCTAGTACACGCAATCCCTTACTACGGTATTAAGCAAGGCTTATTAACAGTAGAGAAAAAAGGTAAAATCAACGAATTCTCTGGTCGCGTACTAGAAATTGAAGGTGTTGAGCACTTAACTGTTGAGCAAGCGTTTGAATTATCAGATGCATCAGCAGAGCGTTCAGCAGCAGGTTGTACTGTTAAGCTTTCTAAAGAGTCTATCAGCGAATACCTTGAGTCTAACATTGTTATGCTTAAGTGGATGATCTCTGAAGGTTACGGCGATGTACGTACAATCGAACGTCGTATTAATGCAATGCAAGAATGGTTAGCTAACCCAGAACTTATGGAAGCTGATGCTGATGCAGAGTACAAGCACATTGTAGAAATCGACCTAGCTGAAATTAAAGAGCCAATCCTTTGTGCTCCAAATGACCCAGATGATGCGCGTTTACTTTCTGATGTTACTGGCGAGAAAATCGACGAAGTATTCATCGGTTCTTGTATGACTAACATTGGTCACTTCCGTGCTGCGGGTAAATTACTAGATGGCTTTACTGGTCGTATCCCAACTCAACTTTGGGTAGCTCCACCAACTAAGATGGATAAAGACCAACTAACTGACGAAGGTTACTACGGTATCTTTGGTCGTGTTGGTGCACGTATCGAAACGCCAGGGTGTTCACTGTGTATGGGTAACCAAGCACGTGTTGCTGATAAAGCAACGGTTGTTTCTACTTCAACACGTAACTTCCCTAACCGTTTAGGTACAGGCGCAAATGTATTCTTAGCATCAGCTGAGCTTGCTGCAGTAGCGGCAATTTTAGGTAAATTACCTACACCAGCTGAGTACCAAGAATACGCAGAGAAAATCAATGCAACGGCTGCAGATACATACCGTTACTTGAACTTCCACCGTATGCCTCAGTACACTAAAAAAGCAGACAACGTAATTATTCAGCAAGCTGTATAATTTAAAGCTGTTTTAAAAAAACCCGCTTAGGCGGGTTTTTTATTGGTTAAAATAAAATTGAATATTTCATGCTGTAATAAGTTTTAATTGAATTAAATATAACCATTACCCACTTTTTATATAAATAATAAAGCAAATATTCCTTTCTACATGCATTAAAATCCCTTTCAATATTCTCATTATTTTAAGCGAGATTTTATGACTGCATTAAACAACCAGAATTTACTGCAACTTCGTTTTATTAACCAAGCAAATATTGATTTGGTTAAGCCTTCTTTTGATAACCTACCTGCTAATCCGTATGCTGATGGTGAATTTCGTAAGCGTCGTTACTCGGTAATTAAATTTCAAAATGGTGAGCTAAAACTACAAGCTGCCAAAGCGTTTGTTCAAGACGATTCTATTAACACCTTTCAGGGTAATGTTGAGCGTACTTATGAAAACTTAGAGCAAAGCTTACTTGAGTCAGAAGGTATGAAAAGCATTGTAAGTGAGTTTTGTGAGCTTACCGGCATTGATGAAGGCCGTGATATTGAAATTCACCAATTTAGAATGCTTGCGATTGATAGCGATACGCCCGCAGCACCTGAAGGTGTGCATCAAGATGGGTTTGACCATGTTTGTGTATGTGGTGTTTCTCACGAAAACTTAGAAGGCGGCGAGCTGCTAGTATACGAAAACAAGCAAGCAGAACCGTGTTTTAAAATGGAAATTAAAGACGGAATGTTTGCACTAATAAACGACCGTCAAGTTTGGCACAATGCAACGCCAATGAACAAAGTAGATACAAGCAAGCCAGGTTACCTGGATTGTTTTGTACTTACCTCTTAAGGAATGCTCATGAACATAGCGCAACTACGTGAGCAGTTTCCTGCATTAATACAAACCGTTGATGGTAAATCGCCAATATTTTTAGATGGCCCAGGTGGCTCTCAAGTGCCGCAGTCTGTACTAAGTGCAATGACTGCTTATTTAGGGCACTACAACTCAAACTTAGGCGGTGCGTTTTTTTCAAGTGATAAAACCGTTGAGTTAATGGCAAATGCGCGCCAAGCAGCAGCCGATTTACTTAATGCGCCAAGTGCACAAAATATAGTGTTTGGCCCTAACATGACCAGCCTTACCTTTAGCTTTAGCCGTGCTATTTCACGCAATTGGCAAGCCGGTGATGAGATTATTGTAACTAACGCTGATCACTTCTCAAATGTATCGTCGTGGCAGCAAGCAGCGCAAGATAAAGGCGTTAAAGTTCAAACCGCTTTAATTAACGAGGCTGATTGCAGCTTAGATATGGCGCAGTTTGAAAGCTTATTAAACAGCAATACTAAACTGGTTGCGGTAACTTACGCTTCAAATACTACGGGTTCTATTAACGATATAAAACGTATTATAGAGCTTGCCCATGCTGTAGGCGCATTAGTGTACGTTGATGCCGTGCATTATGCACCGCACGAGCTTGTTGATGTTCAGGCCCTTGATTGCGACTTTTTGGCCTGTTCTGCCTATAAGTTTTTTGGTCCTCACTTAGGCATGGTGTACGGTAAAACACAGCATCTTGAAGGTTTTACGCCTTACAAAGTAGAACCAGCTAAAGATGTAGCACCAGGTCGATGGGAAACAGGCACGCAAAGCTTCGAAGCCCTAGCGGGTTTTATTGCCGCTGTTGATTACATTGCTGATATTAGCGGGCTTGATGAAGGCCACACGCGCCGCGAAAAGTTAAGCGTGGCTTTTGCTAAAACAAAGCAGCATGAAATGGCGCTTAGTGAATACTTTTTAACGCGTTTAGTTAATTACCCGCGCATTAAGCTATATGGCATTGATGACCTAGAGCGCTTAAACGAGCGTACGCCTACATTTGCTTTAACCTTTGAAGGACTAGAGCCGCGTGAGGTGTCTGAGTTTTTAGGCAAACAGCATATTTGTGTGTGGGATGGACATTTTTATGCACAAGGCTTATGTGAGCAGTTAGGTGTACTTGATAAAGGCGGTGTAGTGCGCATCGGTTGTATGCATTACAACACCACCGAAGAGCTAGATAAGTTATTTGATTTGTTTGAGCAACTTCTTTGAAACTGACAGATTATACCAATCCGCATAATTAAGTATTATCGCGGATTGGTATGAATACAAATCTGCGCTTTTGAATAACTCTTTTTAAAGCTCAAATGCATTAAAGTAGTCAGCGGTTAGTTAGTTTTTGCCCGCTGACTGTTTTAGCTTTTAGGTGTGCCGTATATGTGCTCTGCGCGATTAAATAGCACCCATGAAGTTAAAATATATTTATCGTTCGATACCGGCTTATTACCTCGATGGGTATGCGTAAAGTAGCCAGGGGCAATGACCATAGTGCCTTTTTTAGGCGCAATTTTACGTTTTTGATAATAAAACTCTGTTTCGCCACCTTCCTCTACATCGTTTAAATAAAACATAAATAATAATACACGGTGCAGGGCTTCATTGTGTTGTAGTTGTGGATACACTTCACTATGCCAGTAAGGGTAGCCGCCTTTATTTACCTCGTACTTTTGCGCCTGAATGTTCCCAAGTCTAAATATTTGCTGCACCAACACAGAGAGCTGCGGTTTGCCTACTTCGCCAAAGTTATCCTGTGTTAAATCCACCACATCCCCCGTTTTTGGGTGATAAACTTTTAAGCCAAATGCGCCAATTAGCATAAAAAAGTGTGCTTCTACATAGTTAAAAACATGCTGTGCAGTGGTTTGCTGAATATGCTTTAATTGTTGGGCGTATTCTGGGTAACTGTTTAATTGCAGGTCGTGGCTGTCTTTCTTTTTTAAGTCCACACCACCAGAGGTTACACCTTGTTTTACATGCGGGCTGTTAGAGAATGTGGTAATAAAGTTATCGCAAAAATCATCGCTTAACGCGTTATCAATAACGTGGATAAAGTCCGTCATGATTTACCTTTTTATTTAGTTATTATTTGGATTTTTATGTTTATTGAAAAAGTGATGCCGCGCTTTAGCGAAACAGATGCACTCGGACACATTAACAATACCGTACTCCCAGTATGGTTTGAAGTCGCGCGTGGACCTATTTTTAAGTTTTTTACACCGGACTTAAACCCACATGACTGGAAGTTGATAATTGCCAAAATAGAAGTGTCGTTTGTAGGGGAGTTATTTTATGGCCACGAAGTGACAGTAAAAACCTCTGTAGAGCATATAGGCACTAGTTCTTTTACGCTCAGGCAAGAAGCATGGCAAAACGATAAATGCTGCGCAATAGGCAAAGCCGTGATGGTGAGATACGATTTTATCGCTAAATCAAAGCAAGCGCTTAGCGTTGACGAAAAAGCGGCGCTTAATGAGCATATATGCTCAGCATATTAAAGAGAGCAAATTTGAGCTTCGAATAATGAATACTTTTCAATGAACAACCATTTATTTTGTCATATTTTTAACATAACCGCATGCTAGATTAACCTTTCCAAATATTGCGACCGTTATTTACGGTCGTTTTTACTTTTTGAATTACGGGTTTTTTAAAGTCATTTATATGATCATCAAATCATTTTTCGAAAAATTATATGCTGAACACCATAGTGAACTAAACCGCAAAGTCCGTGATATTTTTGGTTCAGGCCCTCCAGACCCTGAAGATTTAGTACAAGAGGCATTTAGTAACATGTTATCGCATCAGCATATTGATAAAATAGAGTTTCCAAAGGCTTATTTACTGCGCTCAGCTATTAATATTGGTTTAAATTATCGCTCTCGTTTTAAAAACACACAAAGCTTTATAGATGATGCACTCGATAGTATTGATGAGCCACTATGTACACAAGGTAGCCCTGAAGATTTATGTGGTATGAATTTACGAATAGAACATATTTCTAATGCGATGAATACGCTCACTGATAAACAGCGAGATATTGTCGTGCGTAGTCGGATCCATGGTGAAACGTACCAACAAATTAAAGCGGCGACAGGTTGGAGTCTTGGCGATATAAGCCGCCAAATGCAAAATGCGATTGAGCAACTACACAATTATATACATGCGAAGGATGCGTAATTAACATGCACCTAATTGAGAAAAAGCTAACCGGCAGCATTGAGCATCAAGCACAAGTTTGGCTTGTTTATTTATACTCAAACTCCGCAGATAACGAGGGTCGAGAGTTATTTTTGCAATGGTTAAAGCGCTCGCCTTCTCATGTAAAAGCGTATAAAGAAATTGAAAGTATTTGGCGTGACGTGCCCCTTACTCGCAATTTATCACTACGTACTATAGAAAAAAATAAAACTCAACGTAAGAAAAATCAAACTCTCTGGTATGGGTTAAGCTTAGCTGCATCGTTTTTACTATGCGTGTTAGGTTATAATTTTTTGGGGGCGAACACCTCTCAAACACTTTATTTTTCTAGCCAAATAGGTGAAGTAAGAACAATTATACTTCCTGATAAAAGCCGTGTGACGCTTGGTGCTTCAAGTAGCTTAGAGGCTGAGTTTAATAACAAAAAACGTAATGTGAAGCTACAATCAGGTACTGCTTATTTTGATATTAAACACATTAACAATCGTCCCTTTAATGTACTAATTGCGAAAAATAAAGTTACGGTTGTAGGTACGGAATTTGAGGTTCGTCGTTTAAAAAATAATGTAAGGGTATCGGTAACAGAAGGGACTGTAAAAATTTCATCAGTAGGGAGCACAAGTGCGCTTAACGAAGTACTTAGCCTTGGTGAGCGTATAGAGTTAAGTGATAATGCTTTACTAATCAGTAAAGGCGAATTTGATTATAAAAACGCATCGGCTTGGAAAAACGGGCGTTTGGTTTATGTAGATGAGCCTTTAAGTGCAATTATGGAAGATGTAAATCGATATCGTAATATACCGATCATTATTAATAACAATGAACTCTCAAAAATGAGTTTTACAGTATCATTTTCAGCAACAGAAACTGATAAGCTACTCAATGCATTAAAAACGTTAGAGGGCGTTAGTATTACTTATAAAGCAGATGTAGTTGAAGTTTCAAAAAATGACTTATTTAATTTATAAGTATTAAAATGATACGCTTTTTTAGCTATGTGTGCGGGTCTTTATTATTTTTATCCGATTTAAGCTATGCTGCGGCTGCGAGTAAAGGTAGCCTTTATCATTTTTCTATAAATAAACAACCTCTTTCAGAAGCGCTAAGTAAAGTTTCTACGCTTACTGGGCGTACTATATTCTCATCCTCTGAGGATACACACCGAGTTGAAGCATTGCCTGTCAATGGAGAGTTAGACGTTTTAACCGCGCTGGAGCTAATGCTAAAGAGCAGTAATTTAATCGTTACTTTTCAGCACGAAATTATTATTTTAAAACCTAAAATTATTAAAAGTAAAATCGAAAAGAAAATCGTCCAGTCACAAGCGAACAATGATATAGAAGAAGTTATTACTACTGCTCAAAAGTTAAATGCGCTTAGTAGTGATGCAGTAAAACGTGATGCATTTAATATTTCGGAGCATATTTACCTTTCTCAAACACGCAAACTTATTGATACAAATTTAGCTGACACGTTAACAATATTACCCGGTGTGACAATTTCTCGAGATTCAGGAGAGGGTCGCAGGGTTTCTGTAAGGGGGTTAGAGCCTCACTTAACACAAACTCGAATTAATGGTTTAGATGCCTTATTTGCAACGGATTCTGGCGTTGACCAGCGAGGAGGTGCTGATCGTTCCAGAGGTTTTGACTATAGTATTTTTCCTGCCGATTTATTTAATCAAATAGAATTACATAAATCGTATACAGCGAAGATGGGGGAGGGTTCTATATCGGGCACTCTGGATTTAACAACACTTCGTCCTATGGTTTATGATGATAAGCGATGGCATGGTAAATTCAATTTAGAGGCGCAATATAATAATTTAAGTCAGGGTTACAGCCCCAGTATCTCAGCACATATTGCAAAGCGTTGGAACAATATAGCAGCTTTATTTTCTATTAATTACTCGCAATTGGAGACTGTCGAGCAGGGCCATCACACTTGGCATTGGAGTCGCGCTAATTTTGGTATGGATAATGTAGCAGATACCGTTGACATAAACATTGCTGAGCAATTAATTAATGCTAAAGGGTCTAATCGTACTTATGTGCCGGTAGGTAACAGTATTTCGGCGTGGGGTAATATTCGTAACCGATTAGCCATTAACAATACATTACAATGGCAAGCTAATGATGACTTTTTAATTGATTTTGATTTACTGCTAGGTACATTAAAAAACGACAGAACCCACTATCAATTAGCCACTGCTGGCGATAATAGTTTAATTGGGAATGTAGTAGGAAAGCAGTTATTAACTAATGCCGTTATTGAGAATAACTATTTAGTTTTTGCACAGTTTAAGCACTTGGATTTACGCTCAGAGCATCAAAAGCAACAAACACAAACTAATTATTATCAAGCATCAATGCGTGCAAATATAAAGGTAACGGATTCATTAAATAGTCAATTGCTGATTGGTCGCTCTGATGCTGACTTCAGCGTCCCCCTTAATCATAAAATTTTTCTTCAGGCGAGCGACCACAACGTATCTTTAGATTGGCGAAACCGGCAATACGCTAAGTATAACTACGACTTTGATTTAACAAGCCCTGAAGAGTGGCAATTAATGCGAACTGATGTACGTGATGATGCATTTAATAATACCTTTGACAGCATAAAAAATAATTTTACGTATGCGTTGTCGAGTACTCAATATTTAGATTTTGGAGTGCATTATAAACGCTACCTCTCTGCTGGTTGGGAGCGTCGTTCTCGTGTTGACTGGCAAACTAAAACAGTGCAGCCATTAAATGCCTCCACATTAACTCAGCTGCCATTAAGTCAGGCATATAGTGTTGGTCAGCACGACATCACTTTTGCAGATATTATGAGAAAAAAGTTACAGCCATTAACGTTAACTCAAGCACACAATCGCCCTGGGACGGTTTATCAAATTACAGAAAAAACATGGGCTAGCTATTTACAATATCGCACTCAAGGAGAGATGTTTAAGGTGCCATTTAATAGTAGCGTAGGTGTTAGGTGGTTTAAAACAGCACAGGCCTCACAAGGGGGTTTAAATATTATTAACAACGGTATTAATAAGCAAACTTATGAAGGCTGGCTACCCACAAGCAATTTAAACTTAGAGCTTGATGAGCACTGGCAGTTGCGGTTAGCTGCCAGTAAAAATATTGCGCGAGCCGATTTAAATCAATTACGTCCTTATACCGATATAAACGTCGCTGATTTAATAATAAAACAAGGCAACCCTAGGTTAAAGCCCTTTCGTGTTAAAGCGGTTGATTTGTCATTAGAGTACTACTCAAACTCTACTACATGGTCAGCTGCTTCTTTTTATAAAAGTTTAAAAGGCTATATTGTTGAGCAATCAAATAATGCTATTTATGCTGATACAAAATTACCGTTAACGTATTTAGAGCAAGATAGTCGTCGCTCACCACAAAGTGAGTTTACTATTGTTAAGCCAATCAATAGTAATGATGCTTATATTTATGGTCTTGAGCTTGCTCTGAAGCATCAGTTTTCTTCACCATTTGAGAGCGTGAGGATGAATTTTAATATTAGCTTAGGAAATGGAAAAGCTCATTTATTAAAAAATCACAAGAGAACAAATACAATACCGCCGGGATTGTCAAAGCGCGTATTCAATGCGGTGCTACAATACAATGATACAAATTTTGGGGCGGCGCTCTCAAGTACTTATCGAAGTAAATACATTACCAGCATTGGTGAAACTCAAAATACTAGAGAAGGGTTTGACGCGAGTATATTTTATGACTTAGATGGGTATATTCAATTAAACGACCGCAGTAAAATTGTATTCGGCATTAAAAATATAGGCAACGAAGCGCTTCGACAATTTCAAGGTGAGCGTACTTTAGTGCATACGCAAAGCGGAACCCAATTTTCACTGGGCGTGCATTACGCATTAAACTAAATGAGCTATTTTTAGGATTAAATTATTTCTATCGAAGTGGTAAAGCCATTGAGGGTTGCCTCCCGAGGCCGTTTATTGTAATTTGGGTGGGCGAAAATTCAACGGTGCTAAATGCTGTTATGTCGGTGTCAAGCATGGCATGAAAGGTCACAAAGTGAATCCCCTCTTTTTTTGCATAGTTTCCCACATGGTTATGACCATTAAACCATGCTTTTACACTCGTATATTGACTGATAAGCGATAATACCTCTTGGGCATTCCATAAGTTGTGATTGTTTTCAGGAAATACAGGAAAATGACTTAGCAGCACAACAGGTTGTTTTTTTACTTGCGCTACCTTTAATTTTTTTTCTAACCACTTAAGTTGATTTGTACCAATTGCGCCATTCCAATCTTCATGCCCTTTATATTGAGAGTTAAATAAAATCATGTTTTGTTTATGCTTTTTACTATTTTTAGGCCATGCATAAGTACTCACATCGTTGCCATCTAGTGCAATAAAGAGCCAGTTATTTATTTCAAAGCTGTAGTAACGCGAGGGCATATTTAACGTGTCGGTTATACGCATTTTAGACTTATCATCTACCGAGAATTCATGGTTTCCTAATACATGATAAAGGGGAGCGTTAAGCGATGACGATATTGTATTTAGCGGGGTAAAACTTTTAAATTCACGGTCGATAAAATCACCTAAATGCAATACTCCCGATAAAGGCAGTTGATTAAATTGCTCAACCGCAGTGCTTAACTTATTAGGGCACGATGTATAATGTCGCGTTCCTTTATCGTCTTGGTCGGCATATTGGCAATCGGCAATAACACCTAAAGTAAATGAGTCATTCGCTGCAATTGATGGGTAACAAACTAAAAGCAGAAAAAAATTAATTAACAATGAAGCTGAGTATTTTTGCATAGCATTTATCTTTTTATTTAAGTAGCTAGGTCACTAAAATAGTGACCTAGCTGTTAATTTATTTACGTGAACGACATTCACGCAAAGCCGATTTCCAGTTAAAAAGAGACGAATAAGCATATTGCGCACCTAAATACGCAATTAACTGCCCGCTTTCATTTACTCTAAATCCACTCGCACCATCTGCACCAGGGTCTGTAGGCCCAATAGCTCGGCCTAGTATGGCTTGTGCTTTCGGCGCTGATGTAGAGACGCTAAAGGCTGTGTTGTTATTAAAGCTTACCGGGTACGCATTAACATGGTTGTTGCCAATGTTAGCGCCACAAATAGTGCCACCAGTATAAGAATGCACGACAAACCAATTATTGTTACTGTCTTGAACTAATTGCGCATTTTGGCCGACACTATTACAGTCAGTATTTTTGGCTGTGTTATAGCTATTTACTCGCTCAAAAGCAGTTATATCTATAGTGCCTTCTTGTGGCGTGTTGTATTGAAATAAGCGCTCAGAATCAGCTTTATAAGCGACCCCTTTAGCTTCTCCCATATGATGGAGTATTAGCCATGTAGTATTATCGACTTGAGCAAGCCATACATCGGTAATTTTATTTAACTCTGTTTGTTGTAATTCAGCGGCTTGCCCTAAATCAGTTGTCGCATTAAATTTTCTGACACGTACTTTTATTTCGTTTTCAGAGGCAATAAATAAATAGCCTTCGTCTTTATTATTTGGAGCCGGGAGCCACGCAATACCAGATGGGTGTTGCTCAGAAATGCGTATTTTATCACGTAGAGGTAATGTGGTATTGCTGCTGATTTCATCGCTGTTGTTGAACACATTACTGCTTGCATTGAATGTTAATATTTGGCCTAAATCACCACTACTTGTTTCTGAATGTGCAATAAAAGCAGTATGGGAGCCATTACTCCATTTATGAGATAGTTCGAATGCTTGGTGATGATCACTAATTTCAAACGCGTGATCACTTTGTGTATCCGCTTTAAAGTCTTGGCAATTATTACCTAAAGAATTGACCACTTGTGAAATTGGTTTATTTAGCTTGGGTTGCGTATAAAAATCATTTGCTTCACAGTATTTTGCAGTGGTTAAGCTGCATATTAATGATGTTGCTATAATTGTTTTATTCATTGTTATACCTTTCTCTTGTGGAATTATTGGCTGCAAAAGCAGCCAATACAGTGGTTAAACTAGAATTTATACGACACACCCAAAGCAAAATTACGACCACTTTGTGAGTAAGATTGGGTTCTGTGATCGAGAAATTGTTGAATCGCTTCGTCGGTTAAGTTCGTTGCTTCAAAGGTTACTTTTACTTGCTCTGTAATATTCACGAACGATTTGAAATCAACAAACGTTGTTTCATCGTATCCTGCAACAATGTTTTGCTCTGAGCCTTCGCCTGTAATGTACTCATCACGATAAGAGCTCGATACACGCATACCCCAGTGCGGTGTTTCATAATAAAGGGTGAAATTGTGAGACAGCTCAGATAAGCCAGGAGGAGTAACGCTGATGCGCTCACCTTCGTTAAATAAAATAGTTTCGCCATCAGCAATGGTGACATTGCCCAGCATGCCTAAGTAATTAAATGGCTCTGGTAAAAAATCAAAGTCCATTTGAAACGCAACTTCTAAACCAGTGACATCTGTAGAATCACCATTTATAGGTTGTGAAACGGTAAACTCAGATTGCGCATTTACGCGCGGGTCAAAGTCTAAAAACTCTAGAGGGTAACCCGTTTGCTCATACGGTAGGGTCATTGATTGCTGGACAATAAATGACTCCATATCTTTATGAAATAATGCAATAGCCAAGCTTGACGAATCACCATAGAACTCAAATGATGTTTCGAATGAATCAGCAACAAAGCGCTCTAAGTTTGGGTTACCAGCACTAATAAATTGATCTGCAACACCCACTTGCCCAGCCGCTTTTAATTGATTTAAATTTGGTCGAGAAATATTACGATTTGCACCAAAGCGGACTAACCAATTATCAGAAATATCAGCAACAACATTTAAGCTTGGTAGTAAATCGGAATAGGTTTTACTAAATTCAATTTGCTCAAAGCCAGCTCCCGTATTAACTTCCCCGCTCGATGTTTGTTCAGTTTCGTACCAACGCAAACCTAAGTTACCTCTAATTGGGAAGTTACTTATTTCGGTGTTCCATAAATACTGTGCATAAACCCCAATAGTATCTTCTTCAATTTGATATACAGTACCTGGGCGATTATGAGAGGCGTCTAACTCGCGAGAAATTAAACCTGTTGCAACAACACGCTCAAAAGTAGCTTGGTTATCTGCAATAACATAGTCATGTAATATTGGAATGCTTGTTATTTGAAAAACAGCTTCAGGTGAATTAGGGTTATTCTCCCAATCAACACGGTCTCTGCGTTCAAAGCCATCTGATTGATAATTTTTAGACTGCAGACCAAACTTAAATGAATGCACATCATTAAGTTCGTAATTAAAATCGACTTGATAGGTGTTGTATTCATTGCTTATTTCATCTTCGCGGACATCAGTTCGCATTAATGCCCACTGGTCAACGTCGGTAATATCAAAGTCGTAAGTATTTTGACCATATTTAGCATTGCGCCAATCAACAGAAAACGCATGGTCGACAGATTCACTAAACACTTTATCGTTTATAGGTTGCTCAAAAGTAGATTTTGATAAACCAAACATGGTTGTCATGTATAGTTTATCGGTTAGCTCAAAATTACCACTAAGTGATATTTGATGAAAATCAGTTTCGCCAAAACTTACTTTTGACTCAGTACGTAAATCAAGACCTTCAAATGAGGCGTATACTAAATCGTTACCTTCAATGGCTGCATCAACGAGCAACTGGTTTGCCGTTACATCGCCAGTAAATGCGTTTGTGCCCGCTGTTGATAATTGGTTTTCAATGCGATCGTTAGATAGCTTTCCGTATAGAATATCCAAATCAAAAGACATTGCATCAGAAGGTTGCCACTGAAATGCAGCTGTTATACCGGTACGTTTACGTGTATTAGCCCAAGATGCAATGTTATTAGCGCGAGATACAAACACACGGTCATTACCTGTGGCATTAACTAAACGGTCTTTAATATCACCGTCAACTGAGTCTGCAACATTGTCATCACCAAAGCTCGCTTGTTTCCAAGACCACACATGGTAGCCTTCTTCAATTGTATCTACTTCAGAATATGCAACCGATACGAGCGCACCAAAATCCCCCCACGTATTTGATATCAAACCAGCAAAGCGAGGGTCTGAATGCTCTGTTCTATCATTATAAATACCTTTTACACTAACAGCACCTTGTAGCCCTTCTTCCGAATTATCAAAAGGTTTTGCAGTATGTAAATCAACAGTACCGGCAATACCCCCCTCATCTAATGACGCATCATACGATTTATAAACATCTACGCGATTAAATAGTTCTGAGGCAAAAATACTGAAATCAAAATCTCGTGAGCGAGATGCCCCACCACGTTGGTCAATACCTGAATCACTTGTAAAAAGTGCTTCCATGCCATTTAATCTTGTACGTGTAAAATTAGGACCTAAACCGCGTAGCGATATTTGACGACCCTCCCCTGAGTCACGCGAAATAGATACGCCTGGTACACGCTGTAATGACTCTGCTAAATTAGCATCAGGGAATTCGCCAATATCTTCAGCTAGTATGCTGTCTTGTGAGCCAATTGCATTTTTTTTGAGCTCTTTACTGTGGGCTAGGTTAGAACGGTATCCTGTTACCGTAATAGCTTCCATTTCCTGCTGAACTTTATTACTTTGAGCTGCATGAACAGGGCTGCTTGCTAATATGAATGTGCTAGATACAGCGCCAACTAATATGCTCAGTTTATTAAGTTTAAATGGGATCATAATTCCTTTCTTCTCTCAGTTGATGTTTTTATATGCTAAAAATGATGGCACGCTCAGTATTTGAACTGAATTAAATTGTGCAGACATCAACTAAACAAGATAGGGCTAAAAATTTTCCAGATAAAAGAGAGGTTTCATAAAACTTTAATAAAAGAAAGGGAAGGGGTTTGCTGTAAGTTATTGATTGATTAGTGGTTTTAAAGTTGAAAATAAATTTTTGTTTTATTGATACATTTGTAAAAAAGTGAGGGGACTGTGAATATTTGTAGTAATATTTTAACGCATTTTGATTGAGTTACGCTTCTCACTTATATACTATTTATATTATATATTGTTGCACCGCTATGACAGGTACTGTTGAGCTGGTAGTTTATGGAGAATGAATGTGGCATCTACAACTGGCAATAAACCGTTAGAGGTAATAACGCTTAGCGATGGTAAAAGCTTAACTGCAGAAATATTGCCATTTGGCGCTATTATCAAAAGCATAAAGTTTAATAACCAAGAGATGACACTGTGCGTTAACGAACCTGCTTATTATTTAGAAAACCCATTTTATTTAGGGGCAACAGTCGGGCGCTACGCAAATCGTATTGAAAACGGACGTTTTGTATTATCAGGCACAGAGTACCAACTTAAAGCAAATAATGGCCCAAATAGCTTACACGGCGGCGAAAAAGGCTTTAATAAAGTACTGTGGCAAGTCACTAAACAAAGCAATAATGAAGTGGAGCTTTATTATTGCTCGGCAGATGGAGAAGAAGGCTTTCCTGGGCAGTTACAAGTTTGGCAAACAATTACTGCACGCAATGGCGAGCTAATCCTCAGTTACAAAGCCATTACCGATAAAGAAACTCTCGTTAACTTTACCAACCACTGCTATTTTAATCTTGAAAGCAGTGAGAGCATTAATAATCACCTGCTGCAAATAAATACCGCAACGTATTTACCTATCGATAGTAACAGTATACCGCTTGCCCATCATGAAGATGGCTCGGGCAGCTGCTTTGATTTTACTCACCCTAAGCCCATTGGCGATGCACTTTGCGCACAGCATGCGCAACTTGATGCCGGTAGTGGCTTTGATCATTGCTATATTTTTAGTGATGACAATCGTTTAAAAACAATGGCTACATTAACCTCGCCACACACGGGCGTTAATTTAACCCTTAAAAGTACCCAACCTGGTATGCAGCTTTATACGGCAAATTTTGTAGGTTCTCCTTTTAAAGCACGCCAAGCAGTGTGTTTAGAAGCTCAAAACTGGCCCAATGCAGCAAATAGAAGCGATTATCCAAAAGCTAATTTATTGCCGAATGAAGAATATAATCAGCAAATAATTTTTGCGTTTTCGCAATAACGTACTAATTCCACTGTTAAATTAAAGAAAACAAAAAGAAAAATACACGTAACAAAAAGATAGCCATAATTAAGGAAAAGGTTGCACTTTTGCTCAATTTAAAGTATTTATATTATAAATAGTATTTGAAGCTATACACACCACACAACGACAAAATGACTACACACAATCAGGAGTTTTTAAAAAATGATAATTAACAATAAGTTATCGTTCAACAAGAAAACCGCACTCAGTATTGCTATTACAGGCATATTGGCAAGCGGCCACGTTGCAGCTCAAGGCGCTGAAGGCGACACACCGACAGTAGTAGATAAAGATGTTGAGGTTATCGCAGTAACGGGTATTCGCAGCAGCTTACGTTCATCAATGTTAGATAAAAAAGCATCTAATGTTGTAACCGATGGGATTAAAGCAGAAGATCTTGGTAAATTTCCTGATTTAAACGTAGCAGAGTCTCTGCAACGTATTACAGGTGTAGCCATTGACCGTAGTGGCGGTGAAGGGCAAGCAGTAACAATTCGTGGTTTTGGCCCACAATTTAACACGGTACTTGTAAATGGTCGTCAAATTGCGACTGACAGTGCAGGGCGTGAATTTAATTTTGATGTATTAGCGGCAGATCAAATCACCGGCGCTGATATTTATAAAAGTAACAGTGCAACGCTTCAAGAAGGCGGCATTGGTGGTACGGTTAACGTAACCACAGCTCGTCCATTCGATTTTGGTGGCTTACATGTGATTGGTTCAGTAAAAGGCATGTACGAAAGCCTTTCTGAAGAAGTATCGCCATCGGCTTCATTTTTAGTAAGTAATACGTTTAACGACGACAAGCTCGGTGTGCTTTTTGCCATCACTAACCAACAACGTAAGCTGCAAAACAACCAAATTTTAACGGCTGGTTGGCGCGGTGGACAAACTATTTCAAATCCACAAGATGGCGTATTGTACGACAATGCATACATCCCACGTAACTGGGACCAAGTTGTAGATGAGCAAGACCGTGAACGTACTAATGCAAGCTTAGTATTACAATATGCACCGTCTGACGATATTACTATTACCGTAGATGGTTTAATTTCTAAATTTGAAGTGGACTCATCAGTACGCGATTTAGCTTCTTGGTTTGAACCAGACCGTGTAGGTAGCGCAACAATCGATCCAGAAACGGGCACTTTGCTTACCTTTACGCAAGAAGTAGGTTTAGGTAACGCCAGTGGCAACCCTGCAACCGACTTTGTATCACACACACGTAACTCGCGTGATGTAACTAACAAAGCATTTGGTATTAACGTTGACTGGCAAGTAAACGAGTCATTAAAAGCAAAATTTGACGTATCTCGCTCAACAGCTGAAAACGACCGTGCTGGTAATGACCGCTTTAACGTAGTGGGTATTATTAACAGCTACAGCTTTGACGGCACCGGTAGCGTTCCTACCGTACAGCATGATGGTTTTGAAAATGGCTCGCTGCCAGATGCAAGCCTTGCGCGTCTTCACTACAACGAAATTGGTAACCAGTTTACTGATGAAGATGAAATTACCGAAATCAAAGCCGATTTTGAATATGTACCAGATAAAGGCCCTGTTGATCGCATTAACTTTGGTGCTTATCGTCAAGAACGTGAAAAATCAAGCTTCCAAATTTTTGGTAGCCAATGTCAATTTTGTGGTTACGGCACTGAAGCACCACTTGATGAAATTGATTTTGAAGCTTACTCAGCAAGTAACTACTTCCCAGGTTTAATCGATACATTTTATAGCTACGACGGCGATAAAATGCTTGATTACCTTGCTGACCAAGGTTTCCCTGTAGAGCCAACACTACAAAATAACCGTTACACAATTAACGAAGACATCACTAGCCTTTACATGGACTTTACCATTGGGTTTGACCTAGCTGATATGCCAGTTACGGTTAACATGGGTGCACGTTACTCAGAAACTGATATTGAAGTAGCTGCTGTACAAAGCTTTATCAGCGATGTTATTCCTACCTCTGATGCCACTTTATTCCAAAACGTATTTGGCCCGGCAACAGACATTCAAGAAGGGACGAGTTACTCAAACTTACTTCCTTCTTTTAACGTTAAGCTTGAGCTGCAAGACAACATGATTTTACGCTTTGCAGCGTACGACAGTATTACTCGTCCTACTATGTCACAGTTATCACCTGCGACCACGTTTAACGAGCCTCGTCGTCAAAACTTAACAGCAAGTGGTGGTAACCCTGCACTTAAGCCGTTCCAATCTGAAAACTGGGATATCTCTTACGAGTGGTACTACAACGACGCTAACTTATTTAGCTTTGCCGTATTTAGTAAAGAAGTGGATGACTTTATTGTTACCCTAACCGGCGACGAAACATACGACATGACTGACCGTACAGGCCCTGATTTTGCGTGTACAACCTGTACTGATCAAACCGATGCCGAACTTAACGGTAGCTCAGAAGTTTACACTGTAAGCCGCCCGCAAAATGGCGAGTCTGCAACGGTAACGGGTTACGAAATCGGTGTAACTCATATGTTTGAAAACGGCTTTGGTTTTATTGCTAATGCCACGGTAGTAGATAGCGACATTAGTGTTGATGGCGATACAAGCCAAACATTTGCGCTTGAAGGGTTAGGTGATTCACAAAACTTAGTGCTGTTTTACGAGCAAGATAACTGGCAGGCACGTGTTGCATTTAACAACCGTGAGGGCTTTTTACGCTTAGTTGATAACGGCTTTAACGGCGAACCAGTGAATGTAGAAACGTACGGTCAATGGGATATTAGTGCAAGCTACGATATCAACGAAAACTTCACTATTTTTGCCGAAGGCATCAACATTACTGAAGAAGAGCTAGTGCAAACGGGCCGTTTTGCTAATCAAATCTACTCTGTAGAAGATAATGGCTCACGTTACGCGTTTGGTATTCGCGGTACGTTTTAATTGATAGCAGAGGCAGCGATTGCCTCTTAGTTTTCATTGCAGTGCATTATAAGTACTGTTACTAATAAAGTTAGTAGCTAATTTGCACAAAATGAGACTAATTTAAACAAATGCCCGAAAGGGCATTTGTTGTCTAACCGGTTATCAATAAAGTACTCAAAGAGTAGTCCGTTATGAATAAAGCAATAAAAACAATCGCCGTAATTGGTGGCGGCACAGCAGGATGGCTGAGCGCTGCAATTATCGCTTCGTATCACCAAGGTAATAAGGGTGATGGCTTAAAAGTGATGTTGGTAGAATCATCTGATATTCCAACAATTGGTGTAGGTGAAGGTACCTGGCCCACTATGAAAAACACGCTTCAGCAAATTGGTTTGCGGGAAGTGGATGTATTTAAAGCCTGTAATGCCACCTTTAAACAAGGCGGTAAATTTGTAAACTGGACGCATGGCAACAACGATTTTTACTACCATCCCTTTACGGTACCGCTAGGCTACGGCCGTATAGATTTAGCCCCCTATTTAGATAATGTTGAAAACTTTGCTCAGCAAACTAATTTTCAGCACGATATTTGCGAAGCAAACCTAGCACCGAGAGGCATTGCGCAAGGCGAGTATCAAGCAAATTGTAATTACGCATATCATTTAGATGCCGGTGCCTTTGCTGAGCTATTAAAGCAACATTGTAAGAGCAAACTCGGCATTGAGCACATTATTGGCACCGTTGATCAGGTAAAGCTTGATGAAAGCGGGGCTATAGACACCCTTACCTTAACCGATCAAACCCGCACCATAAACGCCGATTTATACATAGACTGCACGGGTTTTTCATCGCTGTTACTAGGCCAAGCCCTTAACGTGCCATTTAAAAAAATGGATCACGTATTATTTAACGACAGCGCCCTAGCTATGCAAGTCCCCTACGATGAAGGTGATGAGTCACTGGCCAGTCATACCATTGCCACCGCACAAAATGCTGGGTGGATTTGGGATATAGGCCTAACGCATCGCCGTGGTGTAGGGCATGTATATTCAAGCAAGTTTTTATCAGATGAAGAAGCCGAGCAAAACTTACGCAACTATTTAGGTGATGCCGCTAAAGGCTTAACTGCCCGAAAAATAAGTTTTGAGTCAGGCTATCGCGAAAAGTTTTGGCACAAAAACTGTGTTGCCGTGGGAATGTCGGCAGGTTTTGTAGAGCCCCTCGAAGCAACCGCCATTATGTTGGTTGAAATTTCGTCTCGCTTTGTTGCAGAGCACATGCCAGCCGATACCCAAGTAATGCCCATTGTTGCAAAGCGCTTTAATGAGCAAATGGATTATCGCTGGCAGCGTATTATCGACTTTTTAAAACTACATTACATGCTAACTAAGCGCCCAGAGCCTTATTGGCAAGCGCACGTACAACCACAAAGCATTCCGCAAAGTTTACAAGAAGATTTACTGCTTTGGGGGACGCGTGGCCCTCTTATTCAAGATTTTCATGGCGCATTAGAGCTATTTCCTGCCGCCAGTTACCAGTATGTTTTATACGGTATGGGCTTTAAGCCCGACTTTACTAAGCAAGCGTATTTGTACTCAAACGATGCGCAAGCAAATCAAATAATTGAACGTAACAGCCAGCTTACACAGCAGATGTTGCAAACGTTGCCGCCTCACCGTGCTTATATTGAGCAGTGGCTTGCGGCTAACCCAGTTTAAGGATGTGTAACTATGGCAATTAGTGAACTATCAAATACTCAGCACCAAGCAATAAAAATTAACCCTAATGCGGGTGTTGAATACGCAAAGACACAGCATTTAGTCAATCTGCGTGCAAACGAAGTAGCAAAAGCGGCCTGCGATTTACCTATTTTTTTAGCGCGTAACGCACACAACGGCAGCTACACCATTTCGGGTTTAACCAGCTTTAGTGCTCAGCAAAGTTTATTTGTGAGTAACAATCAATGGCAAGCGCTGTACATGCCTGTGTGCATGCAAACCCAGCCGCTTTATTTACTCACTCGTGAGGCAAATAGCAGTGATTACTTTATTGCTATTGATGAGCAAAGCTCAGCCGTTAATACCCAGCAAGGCGAGCCGTTATTTGATGCCAAAGGCAACCCAAGCCTGTATTTAAGTGCGCAGCAAAAGCTACTAGAAAGCGATTTAAAAAATGATTACCAAACGTATCAATTTACCCAAGAAATTGCCCGCTTAGGGCTTATTAAAAACATAGATATTGTTTTGCAGTTTGAACAAGGCGAGGCGCAAACTATTCAAGGTTTGAGCACTGTTGATGAAGATAAACTGCAAACTTTAGACAGCGATACCATTGCCAATTTACACAAACAAGGTTACCTGAGCGTACTTAACAGCATGCTTATTTCGTTGTTTCAGTTAAATGCGTTAGTAAAGCGTCACAACCAGCATCCTGAACTTATGCCATTAAAGCAAATTAAGTTAGAACTAAGTCGAGATGCACACGCACTGTAAGGTGCAATTTATTAATTAGCCTTCATAGGTTAATACGTTCACATAGACAGACATTGCGTTTAACGCGCTGGAGACACACACATGTCAGACAACATTTTGCAGTTGGTGGTTTTTTTCTTTGTAACCGCTTTAATTGGTGGACTTACATATTGGAAGTGCCGAGGCCAAAACCGTAATAGTGGTGATAATCAAACAAAAGAGTATTTTTTAGCGGGCGGTGGCCTTACTTGGATGTTTGTAGCAGGCTCAATTACGCTCACAAATTTAAGTACCGACCAGCTGGTGGGCATGAATGGCAATCAAATGGCCTTGCTCGTGTGGTGGGAATTGGCGGCTATTTTAGGGCTTATTATTTTAGCCAAAGTATTTATTCCTGTTTATTACAAGTACAACTGTACAACCACCACGGAACTGTTAGAAAAACGCTACAACAACAAGCACATTCGCGCTGTTATTGGTGGCTTATTCTTTTTAGGTAACGCGCTAATTTACATGCCTGCGGTTATTTATTCTGGAGCGCTATTTATGCAAACCATGTTTAAAGTTGATATTCCGCTAATGTACATAGCGACCGCATTTGCTTTAGTAGGCGCTATTTATGCATTTTTTGGGGGCTTACGTGCGGTTGCCGTATCCGATACCTACAATGGTTTATTAGTGTTAGGTATGGCAATACTGGTCGTATTTTTAGCGCTTAACGCGATTGATTACGACTTTAGCGGTATTCCACAAGAGCGCTTAACATTAATTGGTGACGCTGACTCGCCAATCCCTTGGCCTACGCTTTTAACCGGTATGATCTTTATTCAAATGTATTACTGGGGTACTAACCAAACCATTACCCAGCGTGCAATGGCTGCGCCAAACGTTAAAGAAGCGCAAAAAGGGATATTTGCAGCAGCAGGTATTCGCTTTTTAATTGTACCGGCGATTGTGGTGCTACCGGGTATTATTTCGTACAAACTGTATGGTGACATTGGCGATGCAGCTTATGGCCGAATTGTAGGTGATGTAATGCCTGCATGGTTAACGGGCGTGTTTGCCGCAGCAATGGCGGCGGCAGTGCTTTCTACTTATAACAGCTTATTAAACTCGGCTACGGCACTTTACGTGTGTGATATTCACGAAGCTTACTTTAATAAAGAGCCAAGTGTAGTAAAGCTAAGCGGCTACGTTACGTTGTTACTTACTAGCTTAACGCTTGTGCTTGTGCCAATTTATCAGCAAGCCGACAGCATTATTAACTTACTACAACAGTTAAACGGCTTATTAAGTATGCCTATATTCTCAATTTTTGTAGTGGGCTTATTGTTTAAAAATGTAGATGCGCGTGCAGGTATAGCCGCGGTAATTCTAGGCGTGGTTATGTATGGCATGCTGACGTTTGAAAATTCGCCGCTACATACTGAACTACACTATATTCACTTAATGCCAATTACACTGATTGTATGTGTAGCCTTTGCGTTAATCGTTAATAAAGTAGTGTTTGGTTTAAATGCACAGTGGGCAGGTAAAACACCTGCTATTGAAGATACGCCACCAGTGCACGCACCAAAATAACCAGCAGTAAAAAGTTAAGTCACTTTTTATTAGCCAGTTAACACATTACTAAATCGGCCTAAGGTAACTTAGGCCGATTTTTATTTATTCAATTAACCGACACTGTAGATAACACCCATGGGCAATAATACTTAATCATTTTGAGGGGCTAAACGTGTGACTACCTGCTGGGGTTTTACAGGCTACCCCAGGCTAAAAGCCCACTAAATATAATATTGCTCAAGGTGGTATTAAATTTTTTAACCGCTGTTCAAGTTAATGACTGGTATAGCCAGTAATAATATTGGCTAAATTACACCGTAAACACTATCTAAAAGTAATTTGTATGATATATACTATTATTTTAAAATCACTGACTGCAATTTGATGCAGTAAGCGGCGAGTAAGCACACATATAATGTACTCGCGTATTAAACTCATCTTCATTAAAGAGGACAGGAGAATCATGGCTGATATTAAACCATTCTTTCGATTAGACAGCGCAAACAGCACCGTTATTTTCGACTGCCAGAGCAAAACCCCAGCGTTACTTTATTTTGGTAAGCGCTTATCTGAGCAAACAACTGAAACAATGCTAACTCAGCTTGCGACTCGTCAGGAAGTAAAATGTGCCGTGGTTGAAGAAGCACCTATTTCTCTTTCTCCGCTATTAGGTGAAGGCTTTACCGGCGCGCCAGGGCTAGAGCTGTCAAACGACACCATAGCTTGGTCAGTTGGCCCTGCTCTTCAAGATGTTCGTCAGCCAACCCCTTCTAGCTTAGAGTTTGTAAGTGTTGATGAGCTGCGTGGTATTGAAGTAGTGCACAGCATCACACTTGATAGCAACACCGATGTGCTAAGTGCGCATACCGTATTAACTAATTTAAGTGATGCACCACTAAGCGTTAACTTTTGCGCCGCACCTACGTTCCAACTACCCGATAGCATGAATAAGCTAGTGAGCTTTGAAGGACGTTGGTCTAACGAATTTCAACGCCAATCGGTTGATTTAGTATTAGGTAGCTTTGTACGCGAAAACCGCAAAGGTAAAACATCGCACGACGTATTCCCTGGTTTATTAGTTCATAGCGAAGGCGCAGGCGAGCAACAAGGCGAGTGTTATGGCTTTCATTTAGGTTGGAGCGGTAACAACAAGCTACGCGCTGAGCTATTACCCGAAGGGCGCCGTTATGTGCAAATGGGTGAGTTATTATTACCGGGCGAGCTAACCCTTGCTAAAGGCCAAACGTATCAAAGCCCAAGTATTTATGGCTCGTTTTCGAGCGATGGCTTTAGTGCACTGTCGCGTAATTTTCATCGTTTTGTTAAAGCTAACTTACTTAGCCAGGCGCAGCGCGAAAAAACACGCCCAGTACATTACAACACGTGGGAAGGTATTTACTTCGATCATGATGTAGACACGCTAAAGCAGCTAGCCGATAAAGTAGCGCCATTAGGTATTGAGCGTTTTGTACTGGACGACGGTTGGTTTAAAGGTCGCCGTGGTGATTATGCTGGCCTAGGTGATTGGACCGTAGACTACGAAATTTACCCAGACGGCCTATCGCCAGTGATTGACCATGTAAACAACTTAGGCATGGAGTTTGGTATTTGGTTTGAACCTGAAATGGTAAACCCAGATAGTGACTTATACCGCGCTCATCCTGATTGGGTATTAGGCTCAGAAAATAACGAGCAACTTAGCTTTAGAAACCAGCTAGTGCTTGATTTAACGCGCACAGAGGTTGTTGAATACCTATACAAAGCGATTGATGACATTTTAGTTGAATACCCAACAATTAAGTACATTAAATGGGATATGAACCGCGATATAAACCACGCGGGTAACTTCTCAGGCAAGCCTGCGGTGCATCAGCAAACACTGGCACTGTATCGCTTAATTGACCGTATTAAAGCGGCGCATCCTGGCCTTGAAATAGAAAGCTGTTCGTCAGGTGGTGCCCGTGTAGATTATGGTGTTCTTGCACACACAGACCGTGTATGGACGTCAGATTCTAACGATGCACTTGACCGTCTTGAAATTCAACGCGGCTGTTCGTTCTTCTTCCCATCGTCGGTTATGGGTGCACACGTAGGCCCTCGTGATTGTCATATCACAGGACGTAATGTCAGTATTGAAATGCGTGCTGCGGTATCTATGTTTGGCCATATGGGTATAGAAATGGACCCACGTGAGCTGACCGATCACGAATACAATGCGCTTAAAGCGGCTATTTCGCTGCACAAAGAGCACCGTGAATTTATTCATGCTGCCGATTTGTACCGCCTCGATAGCGACGATTTATCAATTAACTTTGGTTTAATCAACGAGCAAAAATCAAAAGCGTTATTTGCGTATAACAGTGTACGCGAAACACCGCGCACTGCGCCTAATAAGCTTCGTTTTGTTGGTTTAGATGCAGATACGCAGTACACACTTAATTTAGTGTGGCCTGTTAAATTTGAAGAATACCGACCTTCGTCTATTGCCGCTGTTAACGGGCAAACTTTTACGGGTGAGGCGTTGATGGAATTTGGCCTACAAATGCCAATTTCATTCCCGCAAACATCGCTTATTTTTGAGCTTAACAAAGCTTAAAATATAGCAAGCAGTAAAAAGGGAGCTAATTAGCTCCCTTTTTTAATAATGTTTTTTAAGCTATTAGTCGAGTTTAGACTCAATCAGCTCAAGCGCTTCTTCTAAAATGGTTTCTACTGCTTTTTTAGCGCGCTCTGGGTTGCGCGATTTAATCGTATCTAAAATATCAGCATGCTTTGCAACGTCGGCCCCTGGCACACCTTTAATGTGGTTGGTGTAACGAATACTTACACGCAGCGCGGTGCTAATAAATTCAGTGAGCTGTACAAAAAAGCGGTTATTACTGGCTACTAAAATACTGGTATGAAAGGCAATATCGGCTTCAAGCGGATCGTCTAAGCCTTGGTCTGCATCGGCCATGCGGGCAAGTGCGTTGTCTATTTCAGCAAGTTGTTCGGCGCTGGCATTTTCAGCTGCTAGGGCAGCGGCTTGTGGCTCAAGTGCGACACGTACTTGCGTAAACTCTTTTAATAAAGAAAGCGACGGTTTACTGCTTAAAATCCAGCGCAGTACATCTGTGTCAAACATATTCCAGCTGCTTTCTGGCAGTACACGGATCCCTTGCTTAGGGCGAGAAGATATTAAGCCCTTAGCAGAGAGCATTTTTACAGCTTCGCGTGTTGCACTGCGGCTCACATCGTATTTTACGCATAGGTCAGCTTCTGAGGGCAGGCCTTCGTTAACAGGGTAAACGCCACGCACAATTGCAAAGCCTAAATCATGGGTTAATTGTTGTGTTAAATTTTGACGAGGTTGGCTTTTCATTGAGCGTTATCCGAATGAGTTATTGCTTTATTATATATCATATATCATATTAATGTACGAAAGGATATGTTATAAACTTTGTTAAAGGCAAGTATTTTAACACAGCTGTAACAGTAATCCTCTTTAGCAAATAATTATAAATATTGAGAGGGGCAGTCTGTATTATGGAGAAACGCATTTGAATAATCACGCTCACTACCCCAGTATTTCTGGCAAAGTTGTTTTTATTACCGGGGGCGCTTCAGGCATTGGCCGTGCAATGGTAAAGGCGTTCGCCGCTCAAGCTGCCAAAATTGCCTTTATAGATATTAATAACGAGGCTGCCCAATCTCTTATAGCCTCACTGCCTAATGCTAAATTATGGTTTAGGCAGGTTGATGTAACCGACTCAAATGCTTTACAGCAATCTTTGGTAGATGCATGTGCTGAACTAGGCGCTATTAATGTACTGGTAAACAATGTAGCCAATGACCGCCGCCAAGCCAGTGAAGACGTTACAGTACAAGATTGGGATCAATGCCTACAAATTAACTTAAATCCGGCATTTTTTGCCTCGCAAGTCGCTATGTCTTTTATGAAGGGCGAAGGCGCGGGGAGCATTATTAATTTTAGCTCTATCAATGCCATCATGGGGCAGCCACAAATGGCGGGTTACGTAACGGCAAAGGCCGGTTTAATCGGCATGACTAAAGCACTGGCGCGCGATTATGGTGAATTTGGTATTCGGGTGAATGCTATTTTGCCGGGTTGGGTTGCCACCGACCGCCAATTAGCCAGTTGGTTTACCGAGCAAGAGCAAGTGAAGTGGATGGAAGCCATGGCACTTAAAAAGTTAGTAACCCCTGAAGATGTAGCTAATTTGGCACTTTTTTTAGCTGCCGACGAAAGCAGTATGATCACCGGTCAAGGTATTAAAATTGACGGTGGGAGGCTCTAAGTTGCAGCACTTAAACCTTTTTATAGCCGTAGATTGGGGCACGAGTCATTTACGCGCCTATTTATGCAGCGTAAATACCACAGGGCAGTTAACTTTAATTGCTCAGCGCGACGGCCCAGGTGTGATTAGAGATAAACAAAACTTTGAACATACTTTAATTGGTGTCGTTGCACCATGGACCAGCGAATACGGCGTTTTACCTATTTATATGGCAGGGCAAATCACCTCAAGTATTGGCTGGAAAGAAACCCCTTATTTAGCGTGCCCCATAAACCCCGAAAGCCTACTTAGTGGCGCAATTAATTTTGATTGTGCAGGTAATAAAGTCAGTGCTTTGCCTGGTACAAAATGCACATTACAAAACAATTTATTTGATGTAATGCGCGGCGAAGAGCTGCAAATATTAGGTTTTTTAAAACAAAACCTGGCCTATCAGCAAGGCAACGTACTCATTTGTTTACCCGGTACCCACACTAAATGGGTGCTGTTAAAAGATGGCCAAATTATCTGTTTTAAAACCGCAATGACCGGCGAATTATACGACTTGCTATGTCATCAAAGTGTGCTTATTCCTAACGACTGTGAAGCGGGGGAATTTGATTGGCATGCATTTGAGCAAGGCTGTGAACTCACGTTAGGCAGTGACAGCGGTAATTTGGCGCACGGTATTTTTAGTGTCCGTACGCGCCAGCTTTCAAAAGAGTTAACACCAGTGCAAGCCAAGGCATACTTGTCGGGCGTGCTTATTGGTAGCGATGTACGCGCTGCACGCCATGCCAGTGAGTGGCAATTAGTGAATAATTCTAAAGTAGTGGTTATTGGCACAGAGCAACTAAATACCTGCTTTACCCATGCGTTAAATTGCATTGGTGTGCAATGTTTAGAGTTTGACGTGAAAGAGGCTACGTTAAGTGGTTTTAACTACTTATTTAATAGTAATAAAACCAAGCAAACATAAAAAAGCCCCTAATATTGATTGTGCAATCATTGGGGGCTAGTTCTTAAATTAAATAAGGGTTAAAGCTGCTGTTAGGCTGTTAGGCTGTTAGGCTGTTAGGCTGTTTTAGCCGCTTGGCTTTGCGTAATATAATGATTAAGCGTTGCCACTTGTGCTTCATTAAAGCGCAGCCCTAGTTTACTTCTGCGCCATAAAATATTGTAAGCGTTACCTGCCCATTCTTCATTTAGTAAGTAATCGACTTCTGCTGCAAATAAGCCATGACCAAAGTCTTGGCCTAAATCACTGAGCTGGGTTGCACTGCCTAATATTAGCTTTGCACGAGTCCCGTAGGTACGTACAAAGCGTTTAAGAGTGATTTCTGGTAACCAACTATAAGCCGCTTTAAGCTCATTGGTCAGCGCTTCTACCGAGCTAAAATCGCCACCGGGTAAGGCGCTGTGTTTGGTCCACGCTTCACTCATTTGTGGGTAAAATTCTTCAAGCTTATTCACTGCAGCTTCGGCAAGTTTACGGTAAGTGGTAATTTTGCCACCAAACACACTTAACAGTGGTGTGTGTTTGCCTTCACTTGAAAGCTCTAACTTGTAATCACGCGTTACTTTTTGTGCATTCACTGATTCGTCATCAAGCAGTGGGCGCACACCCGAAAAGGTATGTACTATGTCTTCGCGTTTAATATGGTTTTTAAAGTAGCTGTTAGTAATATCGATTAAGTAATCGATTTCTTCATCACTAATTTTTACATCTTGCGCTGCGCCTTTGTGTTCAACATCGGTGGTGCCTACTAGCGAGTAGTCA
The DNA here is from genome assembly GCF_023161905.1 of Pseudoalteromonas sp. 2CM41L. Lineage (NCBI taxonomy): Bacteria > Pseudomonadati > Pseudomonadota > Gammaproteobacteria > Alteromonadales > Pseudoalteromonadaceae > Pseudoalteromonas > Pseudoalteromonas sp. 2CM41L. The sequence continues at coordinate 51,862 of NZ_JALNTN010000009.1, read as the reverse complement.
TCTTCAAACGGTATAACAAACACAATGCGCTGATCTTTATTTTGTAAAATGTAGGCTTGTTTTTCATCGTGAATACGCGGCACCACAATATGGCTGCCTTTAACAAGGCGAATATTTTGTGGTGACTTTTCTATCAGTGCTTCGTCAAATAATTTTGCAACCCAGGGGCCTGCTGCATTAACAATACCTTTGGCTTTAATAGTTTGTTGTGCCTTAGTTTGTTGTTGCTCAAGCGTTACCTGCCATTGGTTATCGATGCGTTTTGCACTTACGCACTTGGTTTGCGTAGCAATGGTCGCGCCTTTGTTTTGGGCAGCTAAGGCGTTTAAAATTACCAAACGTGAATCATCAACCCAGCCATCTGAGTATTCAAACCCTTTGGTAATTGAAGGTTCTAATACGCTGTTTTCACCAAACTTAATGCCACGCGAGCCAGCCAGTGTTTCGCGCTTAGCTAGGTTGTCGTACATAAATAAGCCAATGCGGATCATCCATGCTGGGCGTAGGTGCGATTGGTGCGGTAGCCTAAAGGTAAGCGGCCACATAATATGCGGGGCATTTTTAAGCAGCACTTCGCGCTCAGCCAAGGCTTCTTTTACTAATCTAAATTCGTAATGTTCAAGGTAGCGTAAACCGCCGTGGATCAGCTTAGAACTATTTGAAGACGTTGCACTGGCAAGGTCTGATTGTTCACACAATAGCACTTTTAATCCTCTGCCTGCTGCATCAGCTGCTATTCCAGTGCCGTTTACACCGCCACCGACGACGAGTAGGTCGTATTCGTTATCTGCTAATTCCACCGAGCTAACCTTTTTATTTGTAATATAAATAAGACATATAGCATCATAAAGCTGCGGCTCTTATTTGACAATAGATAACCGCGCTTTTTGCTTGTTAATTTTTAATCCTGATCTTTTTAAAACATACAGCGTACAACGCGCCATTTAAGCGCTGTTGCCGGTGTTTTGTAAGCCGCTAATTTTAATTAGCGGCTGGGCGTATTACGCTTGTTTGCTATCGTCACTAGAGAGACAAACTTGCGCTACACAGTGCTGCCACTTTGCGTATAAATCATTACGTTCGTCAGCGCTCATTGTTGGCTCAAAGCGACGGTCGCAGGTCCACATTTTTGCTAATTGCTCAGTTGACTCATACACACCGGTTTGTAAGCCTGCTAAGTATGCTACGCCTAAAGAGGTGGTTTCGGTCACTGTTGGGCGTTCTACCGTTGCGCCTAAAATGTTTGATAAAAAGGTCAGTACCCAGTTATTTTTAACCATGCCGCCATCTACCCGTAACACGCTTGGGCGTAAGCCATCACGCTCCATTGCTTTTTGTAAGTCTTTGGTTTGATACCCAACCGATTGCAGCGCAGCAGCAACAATGGTGCTAATGCCCGAGTCGCGGGTTAAGCCTAAAATAGCGCCACGTGCATTTGGGTCCCAGTAGGGCGCGCCTAAACCTGTAAACGAAGGCACTAAAAATACCCCATGATCAAGCGGTACATCTTTTACTAACGATTCGCTCTCTCCGGCATGGCTTAATAGTTTTAAGCCTTCAACAATCCACTGCATCGTGGCGCCTGCCATAAAAATGCTGCCTTCAATGGCATATGTTGGTTTGCCATTTAGCCTATAAGCCACCGTGGTTAGTAAGCGGTTTTCAGAGGTAAGCGCTTTTTCGCCGGTATTCAGCATTAAAAAACAGCCCGTACCGTAAGTACTTTTTGCCATACCTTGCTCAAAACATGCGTGGCCAACAAGGGCTGCTTGCTGATCGCCGGCAATACCACATACGCGTATTGGTGCGCCAAAAATCTCATCGCTGGTTGAGCCAAACTCGTCGGCTGAGTCCATCACTTGGGGCAGCATAGATTCAGGAATTTCGAATAAATCGAGTAGTTCTTGATCCCATTGCTGAGTATGAATATTAAATAACATAGTGCGTGATGCATTGGTGGCGTCGGTGCGGTGCTCTTTACCACCGGTTAACTGCCATAGTAAGTAGGTATCAACGGTACCAAACGCCAGTTCACCTGCAAGGGCTTGTTCGCGTGCGCCTTCAACGTTGTCTAAAATCCAGCGTACTTTAGTGGCCGAAAAATACGGGTCTAGCAGTAAGCCGGTTTTATCGCTTATGGTTTGGCAAAGCTCGTCAGTGCTTAGGCTTTCGCAGTAATCGCTGGTGCGGCGGTCTTGCCACACAATGGCGTTATAAATAGGTTTGCCGGTTTTTTTGTTCCACACTAAAGTGGTTTCACGTTGGTTGGTGATACCAATGGCAATAATTTCTTCAGGCTTAACGTTTTTATCTGCTAATACTTCGCGGCTGGTACTTAGCACGGTTTGCCAAATATCGTTAGGGTCGTGTTCTACCCAACCATTTTGTGGAAAATGCTGCGAAAATTCTTGTTGTGCTGAGCCAAAAACGTCTGCATCTTTTGTAAACAAGATGGCCCGAGAGCTTGTGGTTCCTTGATCAATTGAGAGTATGTATTTTGACATGATATTTGTGTTATTTATCTTATCTTATATATGACTAGATTGCCTTTAACTTACATTAATGGCAATGATTTTTTCTTAAAATAGCCGTTTAAAAAATAAGCACGCTGTTTTTATTTGCTAACTCTTTTAAATAACAGGTGTTTTATAGCAGCATTATTTTAAGTGCGTATGCGGCTAAATATAAAAATAGCCGCCAAAGTTTGTGTTACTTGGTGCGCGGTTTAGCTTGTTGCCAATCCATACCAGTAGAAAAACGATTATCAAACCCATGCCATGCTGGTAGTGGCTTACCATTAACCACAGCTTGGTCGCCATTTTGTGGCAAGTCTAGGTATTCACATTGGCTGGTAATGCCTTTTACGTGGCAGTCCATCATAGCAAGTACAAAGTGTTTGTTGGTCTCGTTTAGGGTGCGCATTGACCACGATGGCTCGTAGTAATGGCCTATATCTAATTCGCTGCTACGTTTGGCAATAGCAGGAGCAGGGTGCGGCGCAATATTATGGCGCGCATTTTTGTAAGTAAGCAGGTACTTGTCGGTGCTTCCCGTTTGGTTATATAGGTTTTTAATGCCTTCATAACCGGATATATCATCTAAGCTACCCGCGATATAAAGCGAAGGCACTTTAATGTTTTGCATAGCACTGGCATTAAATAAGTTATGTTGCCCGCCCCAAGGCGCAAAGGCCACCATGGCTTTTATGCGTGTATCTACTTGTGGGTTTTTATATTGCCCACCCGCACAGCTATTAAGTAATTGCTGCACGTGTTTAATTTGTTCAGGGTCTTTCATACCGGTAAACATTGCAGTGGTTTGCTCGTTAAAGTCATAACATCCACCAATTGTATTAACCGCGCCAAAACCACCCATAGAGTAACCAATTATGCCTGCGCTTTTGTTATCTACTTGCTTGCTGGCAAAGTTGTTTTGTTCGTTAAAGTAGTTAAGTACAAATTGTTGATCGCGTGAGCGGTTAATAAGGGTACTAAAAAAGCCCGAAAACGGCGCATTTTTAAAATCAACATCTGCATTGGTTGAGTCGGTATGATCTATGGCTGCCACAATGTACCCGTGCGATGCTAAATGTTCGCCCAAGTAATACATAATTGTACGATAGCCGGTATAACCGTGTGAGAGCACAATAACAGGGTAGTGCTCTTTGTTATTAATGGCTACATCGCGCATGGCATCGGCTTGTAAGGTAAACGCTTTACCTGTACGGGTTATGTCGCTGTAGCTGGTTAAGGGTGCGTTTGCACTGTCTGCTGCTGGGTACCACACTTCTACTTTTAAAGGGCGATCTTTTTCCCCTTGGGTTGCAGGGTCAAACTGCGCGGGATTTATCAAATCAAGCGTTTGTACGCCAACGCTGTAACTACCTTTAGCAGCAAGCTCAGGAAGTACTTCGCTGGTTAAAGGTGGGTAGAGTTGCTCTGGCGTTTTTTGATCTGCAAAAACACTACTTGCTGTTAAGCAGCCCGTTGCTAGCAGCAAGGCCTTTGAAAGCGCCTTTAACGTGTGTGTGGTTGTCATTGTGTATCCTTGTTGTGTGTATTTTTTATTATTAATCTAGCTGATGGGCTTCAACGCTATCGCTGTATTTAAGTTGCCACTGCGCCCGAAGCGTATCCATTATGTGCATTACCCGCAGGCTTGTGCTGAGCGGTAATACATTGCTTTGTGTTTGTTGTTGTAAAATACATTCGCTAGCGTGAGTAATTTCGAATTTAAAGTTTTCATCGTCATTAAAGCTAAAATCAAACTGCTGCACTTGTTGTGCGTTTAAATGAAGCTCTAGCGACTGTGCACCAACAAATTCAGCAATGCGAATATACCCGTGCTCCCCTAAAATACAGGCTTCGGTAGGGCCATTTTGTTGTAACGCGCTACTAAGCTGCGCAAATTGCCCTTGGCCGTAATTTATAAGGGTTACACTGCGCTCATCTACGCCGGTCGTGCTTTTGTGTACTAATGATTTAATTTGTTCAGGGGCTTTATTAAATACCACATCGGCAATTGATATAGGGTAAATACCTAAATCAAGCAATGCGCCACCTGCGGTCGCTGGGTTCATTAAACGGTGTGAGTCAGCAAAGTTGCCCGCTAGGCTAAAGTTGGCATTCACACTGTGTACTTTGCCTATTACGCCCTCGCTTAATAACTGCTGCAGTTTTACTATGGCAGGTAAAAAGCGCATCCATACACCTTCCATTAAAAAGCAGTTTTGTTGCTCGGCTAACTGGCTAAGGGTTGTGAGTTGCTGTGCATTAACAGTAATGGGTTTTTCGCTGAGTACATGCTTATCGTGCACTAAGCATTGCGCAATAGTTTTAAAGTGTTGTTCGTGGGTATTAGCAATATAAATGGCGTCAATGTGTGGGCATTGCATAAGGGCCTGGTAGCTCTCATAGCCTTTAACTGAATAGTGTGTGGCAAATTCTTTTGCGCGTTGCTCGCTGGTCGATGCAGCGCCAATAAGCTGTGCATTAGCGCAATGCGCAATGCTTTTAGCAAAGGTGTGAGCAATATTGCCACACCCAATAATACCCCAATTAACCTTTGCCATGCTTATTCCTTAATGATGTTTAAAAAGACGTAATTTGTAATCCTGAACCTGCTGAACATACGTAAATGTCGGCATTTAAATTAAAACGTTCAAAGTAGTGCTGCTCAACCGCTGCTTTAATAAGTGGTACTTCTGCATCACGGCATAAACATACAATCGCACCGCCAAAACCGCCGCCGGTCATACGTACTGCACCGCGTTCGCCCATCGCTTCTTTACAAATTTCTACTAGGCCGTCGGTTGCTGGTACGGTTACTTCAAAGTAATGCTTAAGCGATTGGTGCGATGCTGCCATTAGCTCGCGCAGCGTATCAATGTCGTTATTTTGCAGCGCTTTAGTTGCTGCAATTACACGCTCGTTTTCGCTAATTACATGGTGTGCACGTTTGTATTCGTTTTCGCTTAGTGCATCTTTAGTTGCTTCAAGCGTGTCCATGGTGGCTTTACGAAGCGTGGCTACATTCATTTTTGCAGCTGCTTGCTCACAGTCAACACGACGTTGGTTGTACTCGCTATCTACCAATTTACGTGGGTAGTTAGAGTTAACAATAACAATGTTTAAATCATCGGGTACTTTTACTGATTCAGTTGCTAGGTTTTCACAGTCAATTAAAAGCGCATGGCCGTTTTCGCCTTTTGCCGAAATAAGCTGATCCATAATGCCCGATTGGCAATGCATAAAGTCGTTTTCGGCTTCTTGGCCTAGTAAGGCAATTTTTTCTTCGCTTAAACCAAGCTGTGCAATATGGTTAAACATACCACCAATGGCCACTTCTAATGCCGCCGATGACGATAAGCCACTGCCTTGCGGTAAGTTACTGTCAATAAGTAAATCGGCGCCGCGTAAAGTATGGCCCGCGCGCTTTAATACAAATGACATGGCACGGATATAGTTACCCCATTGCGATTGCCCTTCGCTGATGTCTTCATCAACACTAAAGCTGTCTTTTTCGCCTGGGTAATTTAACGAATGCACGGTAATGATGTTGTCGTCGCGCTCTTTAAACATAACTTGAGTACGAAACTCTAACGAGCATGGAAATACAAAGCCGTCGTTGTAATCGGTAAATTCGCCAATTAGGTTTACACGCCCAGGTGCTGCAGCAATACCTTGAGCAGGCGCACCGTACAGTGATAAAAATTGTTGTTGAAAATCGTTAAGCGTCATCTGTGTGTCCTGCTGTTTTTTTGTAGTGTGTGGTACTGGCTGCTTGTAAAATAGAGGCAGCTGTTTCTGCGCTTAAATCGCGCTGGCTTTCGCCTAGCATTTCGTAGCCAACCATGTGTTTTTTAACGGTGGCAGAGCGAAGTAGCGGCGGGTAAAAATGGGCATGTAAGCGCCAATGTTGCTCATCTGAGCCACGATTAGCCGGTGCATTGTGCCACCCCATAGAATACGGGAAGCTACAATTAAATACGTTGTCGTATTTAGTGGTTAATACTTTAAGCGCTTGTGCTAGGGCGTCTGTTTGCGCATCGTTTAGCTGGCTAAAGTTTTGAATGTTATCTTTAGTTACAAGCAGTGTTTCAAACGGCCACGCTGCCCAAAATGGCACCACAACAAGCCAGTGCTCGTTTTCAAATACGACGCGGGTTTTATCTGCTTGCTCTTTTTGCACGTAATCGGCAAGCATCGCGCTGCCATGCTTTTTAAAATAGGCAAGCTGCTGGGTATCTTCGGCTTCTATTTCGGTTGATAAGTGCGAATGCGCCCATACTTGGCCGTGTGGATGAGGTTGCGAGCAACCCATGATCTCGCCTTTATTTTCAAACACCTGAACACATTCATAGTGTTGTGCAAGTTCTGTGTAGTTGTCTTTCCAGGTTTTTACTACTTCGTGTAGGGCATCGTGCTCAAGCTCTGGCAGTGTTTTGTTATGCTCTGGCGAAAAACAAATTACACGGCATTCGCCGCTTGCTTCATCAGCAATAAATAAATCGCTGTCTGAGTCCAAGCTTTGCGATTGCTCGCTCTCATTAGGGGTAAGTGCGCCAAAGTCATTTCTAAATACATGGGTGTATTTGTAATCTGGGTTGCTGTCGCCATTTGCACGGGTGTTGCTTGGGCAAAGTGGGCAGCTTTCATCGTGTTTTGGTAGTACGCTTTCGTTTACTGCTTCTGTAGCGCCTAACCACGGGCGGTTATTACGATGCGGTGATACTAATACCCAGCGTCCCGTTAGCGGGTTTTTACGTCTGTGAGTACTTTCTAATAAAGCCATGTTAACTCTCCAACCCACTTGGGTAATTAGTTTGCCAGCGCCATGTGTCGTTAGTCATGTCGCTCAGTGTTAGTTCTGCGTGCCAGTTAAGGGTGGTTTGCGCTTTTGTGGCATCGGCGTAATTACAGGCAATATCGCCTGCTCGGCGCGGTGCACTTTTATAAGGAATATCTTTATTGGCTGATGCGCTAAATGCTTTGATCATATCAAGCACCGAATACCCTTGGCCTGTGCCTAAGTTGTAAGCATGAAAGGCGGTATCTGTTTTGTGTTGCATAAAGGCCGCTACATGGCCTTTAGCTAAATCTAAAACGTGAATATAGTCGCGCACGCCGGTGCCATCTTTGGTGTCGTAGTCGTCACCAAAAATATTCACCACTTCGCGTTTACCTACCGCAGTTTGAGCAATAAATGGCATTAAGTTATTTGGGATACCATTTGGGCTTTCGCCTAATAAGCCGCTTGGGTGTGCACCAACTGGGTTAAAGTAACGAAGAGCAATGCCCATAAATTGGCTGTTGGCATTACATACGTCTTGCATGGCTTGCTCAACCATAACTTTGGTCCAACCGTAAGGGTTCGTAGCGCGTATAGGGTGTTTTTCATCAATAGGGAGGTAGTCTGGCTCGCCGTACACAGTGGCCGATGAGCTAAATATAATATGGTTAACGCCTACCTCTTGCATGTTTTGTAGCATGCTTAATGTGCCCGACACATTGTTTTGGTAATAACGCAGTGGTTGCTCAGTTGATTCACCTACCGCTTTAAGTGCTGCAAAGTGAAATACAGCCTCAGCTTGGCTGTGTTTAAGGGCAAGTTTAAACTGCTGCTCGTCTTGAATGTCACCTAAAATAAACTCAAAACGGGTACCGGTAATTTTTTCGAGTTGATCAAGCACACGGGGGCTTGCGTTAGATAAGTTGTCGTAAATAACTGGGGTAATGCCTGCCTCATGAAGGGCAATACATGTGTGGCTACCTATATAACCCATACCGCCTGTAACTAAAACTTTCATGTGTTTTCTCGAAAAGTGTATTTATATGATAAATACTACTATTAAGGTAATTTAAAAACAATAGTTATGATTGCCCGTTATTTCAAATAAAAGCTTAAAATTCACCCAAGCAAAGGCACAATGGCTATACCTACTTAATAAGGGCGCATAGGTTTATCAATTAATTCTATAAACTGATTCTACTGAGCCACTAATTATTAGTCGCTAAAAGTGGTGGTACTATTAATAAATAGCAGTGAGCTAATGCGTGTGTAATTTGTAGTTAATGCAATGGCCAAAGTCTTAATATAAAAAGGAACGTTCAACATGAAAAAAACAATTTTATTAACCGGTGCCACCGACGGTATTGGCCTAGAGACCGCTAAAATGTTGTTAGCGCAAGGGCATACTGTATTATTACATGGCCGCAACCAAGACAAGTTAAATACCGTACAAGCAAGCTTAAACGCTGATTACCCGCAAGCAAGCACAGCCACCTACATTGCCGATTTAAGCGATATGGCGCAAGTAAATACCTTGGCTCAGTCAGTGTTAGCCGACTTACAAAACGCGAATAAAATACTTGATGTAATTATTAATAACGCCGGTGTTTATAAATTGGCAAATATCACTACTGTAGATGGGCTAGATGCACGGTTTGCAGTTAATACGTTAGCGCCTTATTTACTTACTAAAGCGTTACTGCCTGTAATGAACACGCAATCACGTGTGGTTAACGTGTCATCGGCTGCACAAACCAGCGTTAACTTTGACTCGTTAGTGGGCAACAAGCCACTATCAGATAGCGCAGCCTACGCGCAAAGCAAATTGGCTATTACTATGTGGTCGCGTCATTTAGGTTTAGCACTTAAAGGCAGTGGGCCGTTAGTTGTTGCGGTAAACCCTAAGTCCTTACTAGGTAGTAAAATGGTAAAAGATGCCTACGGGCTTGCTGGTGGCGACTTAAAACTAGGCGCTGATATTTTTTGCCGCGCCGCATTAAGTGACGAATTTAAAGATGCCACTGGCCTTTATTTCGATAACGATGCAGAGCGCTTTGCACCGCCACATCCAGATGCGCTCAACCCTGCTAAAAATCAACAGTTAGTTGATACGTTAGATAGCCTGCTTGCTCAGCTAAATGCTGATAGCTAGTAGCAAAATAACGCGAAAAGATTTTACTCATGCCTTATAAGGCCTAGTTGTTTTTATAAAGCCGATATGTGCTTTAAATGTTTTACCCTTTGTTGATCGTCAAAGAGTTCACCTAACGGTGAACTCTTTTTTTTGCGTGCAACATTACTCTTGTTGTAAACGCTCGTACAACCAATCTTTTAATTCTGAACGCTCATGTTTTAGTTGATTCATTTGCTCATCGCTAATGGGCGCATCTTTAAGCTCTAAAACACGAATCTCTTTATCTAGCTTGTCGTATTTATCTGCCTTTTTAGCAAATTCTGTGTCGCTTTTGTTTAGCTCTGCAATGGTATTTAGGTACTGCGGAAAGTCATTGGTAAGTGAGTGGTCTTCGCCTAACATATTCGCTCCTTAGTAGGATAAATGAGTTACTTAAGTGAATTACTACCTTTTCATATATTACTCTGGGGCTTAGACAATAATAAATCAACCATAGCTAGCTTAAATTGATATAGCGCAGCGACTGGGTAGCATTTTGTTTAATGCCTACTTTTAAACTGTGATGGAGTGATTTTTAAACTCTATTATAAATATTATTTTGAAACTGATTGTATGTTTAGCCTTATTATCATTTGTAAAGGGTGTGTCTACAATGAAGCTTCATTACACAATTACTTATCAACAGATAACAGAGGCAATACCCATGAAAGCAATGACAATTAATAATTTTGGTGGCACTGAAGAGTTTTTAGCAGCTGAGGTTGCAAAACCACAAGTAACAGCAGGTAATGTGTTAGTTCGTATTGCCGCAACAAGCGTAAATACAATTGATATGATGATTCGTCAAATGGGTGCTGACTTACCCTTTGCTCCAAAACTACCGGGCATTTTAGGGATGGACTTTGCAGGCACCGTTGAAGCTGTTGGCGAAGGTGTAACAGAATTTGCAGTAGGCGACGAAATTTACGGTTGTGCTGGTGGACTAGGCGATTTACCAGGTGCACTTGCTGAGTTTATTCTTGCTGATAAGCGCTTAATTGCTCACAAACCTAAAAACCTAAGCATGAAAGAAGCAGCCGCTATTCCACTTGTAGGTATTACAGCACTTGAAGGCTTAACACGTGCAAGTGTAAGTGCAGGCCAAAAAGTATTAGTACACGGCGGCGCAGGTGGTGTAGGCCATTTAGCAGTACAACTAGCTAAGCATTTTGGCGCTGATGTTTACTCAACTGGCGGTAACGCAGAGCAACTAGCACTAATAGAAAGCTTTGGCGCTACAGGCATAAACTTTAAAGACGAAACCGTAGAGCAGTACGTTGAAAAACACACAAGCAACGTTGGTTTTGACATGGTATTTGACACCGTAGGTGGTGGTAACCTGACTAACTCATTTGCTGCAGCAAAGCTAAATGCACAGGTATCTACAACGCTTTCTTTATTAGAAGTAGATTTAAGCCCTGTACACTTTAAAGGGTTATCGTTAAACGTAATCTTTATGCTTATTCCAATGATCCACGACTTTAACCGTCAAGACCACGGCGACAAACTGACTAAACTGGCACAAATTGTTGAAGCAGGCGGTATGCGCCCAGTACTTGATGAGCAAGACTTTAGTTTAGAAGAAGCTGCTAAAGCGCATGACCGCTTAGCAAGTGGCCAAGCTATGGGTAAAGTTGTTATTTCAGTACAATAAATTATATCAATCCGCATAATTAAGTGATCTATTTTGAGGATGGAAAAGCGTGTTGATAGCAAGGCAAAAAATTCGCTATTTAGTTGCTCTAAATGAGAATTTTTTAACGTAGATAGCGACACGTTTAGCCCCTGAAAATGATTAAGTATTATTGCGGATTGGTATCATTAAGGCCGGCATCCTCGCCGGCCTCTTTCTTTTTTATGCCCGCCTGATTAACGTTTGTACACCCTTTTTTATAACCAAATATAAACAATAGTGCTTTTATTAATCGTATATAATTATGTTTTAAAATAAGTTGTTAATATTTTAGGGTCAGAGCAAGCGTTTATATGAAAATATTCACTAATAAATTTGCCAGTAAAGCTAAGCAGTTTTATATCGGTATTGTGCTGGTAGGCTGTGTACTGTCTGCGATGGTTTATTATCAGGCAGAAACCATTAAGCGCACCTCATCGACCTTAATGGAACAGCAAATTCCGGCGCTGCGCGATATTCGTTTAATCGAAACCTACCTAGTAAAGCAAGAGCGCTTATTATATGAGTATTACGCAACGAGTAAGCGTGAACTTTATTTAATCGACTTTTTAGAAAACCATGTACGTATACTTGCGCTAATAAAAAACCTAGATCAAAACCACAGCACATTAGCGCTAGAAAGCAGCTTAAGTGATGAGTTTAAAAGTGGTTTAGACTTAGCACTTAAATTACACGAAAACTTATCAAGCAGCCGCACTAGTTGGGATTTAGCCAGAGAGCAACTAGAGCAACTCACCGAACTGCAAGCCCAAGTGATGGGGCACTTAACAAATGCAGAAACGGTTATTTCAAATGCGGTTGATAGCGGCTACAAAGACACCGAAAGCAACCTGCACACCACAGTCAATATTGTGTTTTTGTTTACGTTTGCCATAGTGCTGGTAAGCATTTATACAGGGCGTTACGCATCTAAATTTATAAAGCTTAGTGCCCGTAACGAACGTTTAGCGCTATTTCCAACGCGCAACCCTAACCCAATTGTGAGTTTAAGCGCCAACCTTGAGCTTAACTACTGTAACCCTGCCGCTATTGCTATGCATAAAGCGTATGTAAGCGATAAACACAGTACGCCCATTGCATTACTAAGCCCTAATATAAAACAGCAACTAATAGACACTAAGCAGTCGGCTAGTCATGTTGAGCGTTTTTATACACAGCTAGATAATCATTACCTCACTTACCAAATACATTGGCTGCAAGAAATAGATGCCTTTGATATACACATACGCGATGTAACAGAGCAATTTGAGGCAGAGCGCTCATTAGAGTATTTAGCCTTTCATCACCCGTATTCAAAGTTGCCTAACCAAGCCAGTTTAGAAACATACACCAATGAGCTAATTTCGCTTGAGCAGCCTTTTAGTTTAATGCTGATTGATGTAAGCCACTTTAAGCTATTGCTTGAGCAATATGGTTTATCGGGCGCTAACGAGTGTATAAATGCCTTTGCTATGCACTTATCGCGCAGCGCTAATAAATTTTCTCAGCAGTTAAAAAGCAAAAACAAACTGACCTTTTATCACATTGGCGATGCAAACTTTGTGGTTATTTATACCGAGCAAGATTGCTCAACAACCCTAGATGACTTACTCAAAGGCGTCCAAAGCCGTTTAAGCCAAGCTATTAGCACACCGTACGGTGAAATGCGCATGAGCTTTAACTGCGGTGTAACTCGCTACCCAACTAGTAATGACTATAAAACGCTGCTACTGCACGCCAATATTGCCTTAGAAGAGGCAGTTAAACGTAATATTCCCTACGCTTATTTTGATACCGAAAGCGGAGTTAAGCACGCCCAGCAGCTGCATATTGCTCGGCGCCTTGATACCGCGATTGAAAAGAAGCAGTTTGAGCTTTATTTTCAGCCTAAAATGCACCTTAAATCGCAAACCATAAACAGCTGCGAATGTTTAATTAGGTGGTTTGATGATGGGAAGTTTGTCTCTCCGGCGCAGTTTATTCCTATTGCCGAGCACAGCGGGTTTATATTGCCATTAGGCGAATGGATACTCGATAGTGCCTTTGCCCAAGCTACAAAATGGCATCAGCAAAACTTAAATATCCGCTTGGCTATTAATATATCGGTAAGGCAATTTACACAGCAAGACTTTGTGCAAAGCATAAAACAGCGGTTGGCGCACTTTAATGTGCCCGCGCATTTAATTGAGCTAGAAATTACCGAAACCGCCATTATGGACGATGAAGAGTTTGGTATTTCAGTACTGCAGGCGCTGAGTGCACTGGGTATTAGCTTATCAATTGATGACTTTGGTACGGGCTATTCGTCGCTGGGTTACTTACAGCGTTTTCCGGTTAATAAATTAAAAATAGATCAGTCGTTTGTGCGCAATATGGCCACAGACACACGGGATCAGGCTTTAGTATTGAGTATTTGCCAATTAGCTAAAAACTTAGGGCTCGATATTATCGCCGAAGGCGTAGAAGAGCATGCCCAACTTGAAAAACTAAAAGAGTATAACTGCGACCTCATTCAAGGATACTTGTTAAGCCGGCCAATACCAGCAAACGAATTTGAAGCATTTTTAGCTAAAGGCGTAAGTTTTTAAGGCGTTTTGCTAATGTATGTTGGGTAATTATTAGTGATAGAATGGCTCTATAAAAGCTTCTATCGCTCATTTTACAAGCCACACATGTGAGCAAAGAGCACTACATTATTAAATAAGGTCGTTGTGTAATGCTGTTGATGATCGATAACTACGATTCGTTTACGTATAACCTAGTACAATATTTTCAGCGCTTAGACCAAGAAGTTTTGGTAAAGCGTAATGACGAAATATCTGTTGCACAAATAAAGCAACTAAACCCGCAGCATATTGTTATTTCACCTGGGCCATGTACGCCAAATGAGGCGGGCATATCACTAAGTGTGGTAGAGCAGCTTAAAGGTATTTACCCAATATTAGGCATTTGCCTTGGGCACCAAAGCATAGCGCAAGCATTAGGTGGTAAGGTTATTCGTGCAAAGCAGGTTATGCATGGTAAAACCTCACCTATTGTTCATAATAATAAGGGGGTATTTACCGGTTTAGAAAACCCACTTACGGTGTGTCGTTATCATTCGCTGGTGGTCGAAAAGCACAGTTTACCGAGTGAATTAGCCATTACCGCATGGAGTCAAACCGAACAAGGTGAGTTTGATGAAATTATGGGGTTACTGCACACGGAACTTGCACTTGAAGGCGTACAATTTCATCCTGAGGCTATTTTAACAACTCAAGGGCTCGAATTGCTTGCTAACTTTTTATCTCGCTTCTAACCTTACAGTAACCACCGAATGGCAAAACTAACACTGAATGGACTTTATGACTGAACTTGCGTCGCAACAGCGAATAGCCACAATGCTTGACCAGCGTGCTCACGATCTGCTGCTTGGCCATAGTTTTGCACATCAACAAATAGGCTTCATACATACGTTAGACATTGATTATGGCAAACCTATGAAGCAACGTACTTTATTAGAAGTAGAAGTTGCCGCACAGCAAAAACGCCAGCAAAACAGCACCGCGCATCATAAGTACCGTGCACAAGCGAGTAAACAACTTCATAAAGTAATAGAAACAGCCATATTTAAGCAACTAGAAGATATGGATGGGGTAATTCAAAACACCATAGGTATAGAAGATAACGTGGCGACTATGCTAGATATACTCGCGGTTAAGTCGGTGTCTGTTGGGCGCTTAGAGCCATTAATAAATGACTCAAGTTGGCTTGGTCGCGAATTAGTATCATTAGTAAACCTACCTTACTACCGAAAGCAGCGCAGTAAAACCACCTCAGTTAAAGTAGACAGCCCAGCACTTGCACTGCGTTATATTGGCCTTGATAACTTACAGCTGGTAATTCCTACTTTTGCGGTGCGTCATTGGATGCCTCACAGTACAGAACCATTTCCATTATTAAAGCGCCGCCTACGCGATGCCGCAATGGCCAATGCAATAGCAGCGCAAAAAATTGCTGAGCTTAACGATGTAAACCCTATTCATGCTTTTACACTTGGAATGCTTATAGATGTAGGGCGTATTGCCTTAGTGCGCTTGTACTTAAAAACATTTGAGCAGGTATGGCAACGAAAGGTGCAAATAGCGCGAGAAGCACAGCAAAAAGATTTACACACAGCCTTGATGGAGCTAAAACCAGATTCCTTATTTTTAACTACCTTGCTAAGCAATAAGTCGCTTGAGTTAAGTGCTAAAGTAATCCGCAAAATGGCTTTTCAGTACTTGCCGTTTGACCATGTTATGGCGCAGCTTGTTCATGGTATTCACCAAAGTAGCGATGTTTTCCCAATGAGCGAAGTGATGCTCAAAGCCCGATGTTATTCTCAGTATTTAAACCTTAAGCATCATCAGCTTATCGAAGAAGATGAAGTAGAGGCGTGGTTTTCGTATCATCAGTTCACTAAAAATGAGCTAAAAACCCTCGAAACAAGCAATTTTACCAATCTGGCTATTCAAATTGACTAAAAATCAGCTTATTGGTTGGGCCTTTAATAGGTAATTTAGTGCTGGTGGCGCTAAATTTTCCTTAACTATTGAATTTTTTGTTAATTTTTTTGCGACTATTCATTCATTAACATCTCCTTTGGCGCACCTTACTTTAAGCACTTATTGTAAGGCGCGGCTCAGTGCACAGGCGCTAAAGCTGCAAAACAAGCTATTTATTATCTATGCAAATAGTTATTCACTATCTATGAAATAATATCCCAAGCCCTTTATTTTAAAGGCCTGCATGAAAGTTTTTAACGAGACACAATCACAAATATCTGAAATAATGAGCGCCTGAAAATTGAACCACAAGGCAGTTTTACGCTCAATCTTTTGCTATTTAGTGCGTAAATATCTTGGTTACATTTATAGCCAAACACCTATTTTGATGTTTTGTGTTGCTCACAATTAAGAGGAAAAAAAATGACAGTAAATCGCGAATTATTTGATCACGTAATGGTTCCTAACTACGCGCCTTCAAGCGTTATTCCTGTTCGAGGCGAAGGCTCTCGCGTATGGGATCAACAAGGTAAAGAATTTATCGACTTTGCCGGTGGTATTGCTGTTAACTGTCTTGGCCATTGCCATCCTGCATTAGTAGGTGCATTAAAAGAGCAAGGCGAAAAAATTTGGCACCTATCAAACGTAATGACTAACGAGCCTGCGCTGCGTTTAGCTAAAAAAATGGTCGATGCGACCTTTGCTGAAAAAGTTTACTTTGCAAACTCAGGCGCAGAAGCAAACGAAGCTGCGCTTAAATTAGCTCGTCGTTTTGCACTTGATAAATTTGGTGCTGAAAAATCACAAATTATCTCATTTAACAAAGGTTTTCACGGTCGTACGTTCTTTACCGTAACCGTAGGCGGTCAAGCTGCATACTCAGATGGTTTTGGTCCTAAGCCAGGCGACATCGTACATTGTGATTACAATGACCTAGCTGCATTTGAAGCGCTAATTAGCGACAAAACATGTGCCGTAATGATGGAGCCACTGCAAGGTGAGGGCGGTATTATTTCGCCAACTGACGAATTTGCACAAGGCGTTCGTGAGCTATGTACTAAACACAATGCACTGCTTATTTTTGATGAAGTACAAACAGGTGTTGGCCGTACTGGTGAGCTATACGCATACCAAGGTTTAAACGTAGTGCCTGATATTTTAACGTCAGCTAAAGCACTTGGCGGCGGTTTCCCTATTGGCGCTATGCTAACTACTACTGAGATCGCACAGCACTTAAAAGTAGGTACTCATGGCTCTACTTACGGTGGTAACCCACTAGCGTGTGCTGTTGCAGAAGCTGCATTTGATACTGTAAATACACCTGAAGTACTTGCTGGCGTAAAAGAAAAAGCAGCGTTATTTAACGAGCTACTTGCAGCGGTAAACGAAAAATACAACGTATTTAGCGAAATCCGCGGCCAAGGTTTATTAATTGGTGCAGTAGTAAACGAGCAATACAAAGGCCGTGCTAAAGAGTTTTTAGTAGCGGGTACTGAGCAAGGCTTAATGTCACTTGTTGCAGGCGCTGATGTTGTACGTTTTACACCTTCATTAGTTATTACCGAAGCGGACATCCGCGAAGGTATGGCACGTTTTGAAAAAGCAGTAGCAAGCGTAGTAAACGCATAACCGCTTTGCACCAACCTATTAAGGGCAAGCCTGCTTGCCCTGCATATTCTATTTACCGTTATTGATAAGGGAGCAAGCGGACTCATGATGATCCTTCGCCCAATCCAGCAAAATGATTACGCAGCGTTATTAAAAATAGCCCACGAATCGGGCCATGGCTTTACGTCTTTGCCGTTAAACGAAGAGTTACTGCAAAAGAAAATTGACCATTCTGTAAGCTCATTTGCTAAACAAACGTCACAACCTGGTGACGAAGGCTACCTGTTTGTTCTTGAAGATACCGAAACCGGTGAAGTAGTGGGTACTTCAGCTATTGAAGCTGCGGTAGGGCTTGATGATGCGTTTTATCATTACCACTTAAGTAAAGTGATTCATTCATCACGCACGCTAGATGTATACAAAGCGGTTGATATTTTAACCCTATGTAACGACTACACCGGCGCAACAGAACTATGTACCTTATTTTTGAAAGATGGCTACCGTAAAAACTGTAACGGTAAGTTACTTTCAAAAGCGCGCTTTATGTTTATAAAACAGCATGAACAGCGTTTTGCACAAACAGTAATAGCAGAAATGCGTGGCGTGTCTGACGAAAACGGCAGCAGCCCGTTTTGGCAGTGGCTAGAAGAGCACTTTTTCTCAATGGACTTTCCAACAGCCGACTACCTTACAGGTATTGGCCAAAAAGTGTTTATTGCCGAACTTATGCCAAAATACCCAATTTACGTAAACTTGCTAAGCAAAGATGCGCAAGCGGTGATTGGTAAAGTACACGACAACACGCGCCCAGCTATTGAGCTATTAAAAAATGAAGGTTTTACCTTCAATGGTTACGTCGATATTTTTGATGCTGGTCCAACAGTAGAAGCAAAAGTAGATAACATCGCCACTATTCGTAATGCGAAAGACTTTAAAGTAGAAATAGGCGAAGCGTCGGGCGATACCATGGTATTGCTGGCTAATGGTAAGTTAGAAGCTTATCGCGCAACCGTTGCCGCACTGAGCTTTGATGAGCGTGCAAGCAGCCTTATTTTATCGCAAGAAATAGCCGATGCACTACAACTGCAATCTGGCGACACAGTAAGCGCAACCCCAGTTTAATTTAGGAGAAAGTATAATGACTCATCCTGCACAATTTATTAATGGTCAGTGGTCACAAGGCCAAGGCACCGCTTTTAATTCAGTAAACCCTGCTAACAACGATGTTATTTGGCAGGCATCATCAGCAACCGCTGAGCAAGTAGATACGGCTGTAAATTCAGCGCGTGAAGCGTTTTACGCATGGGCTGATAAAAGCTTTAGCGAGCGCTTAGAGATAGTAGAAACCTTTGCTGCAACGCTAAAAGAGAACAGTGAAGAGCTTGCCATTGCAATTGCCCAAGAAACAGGTAAGCCACTGTGGGAAACGCGCACAGAAGCAGGCGCTATGGTGGGTAAAATTGCTATTTCTGAAAAAGCATTTTTAGAGCGCACTGGCGATGTTGAAAACGCCATGCCACTTGGACGCGCCATGATCCGCCACAAGCCACATGGTGTTGTAGCAGTATTTGGCCCGTATAACTTCCCTGGGCACTTACCTAACGGTCACATTGTACCTGCGCTTTTAGCGGGTAACACGGTTGTGTTTAAACCGTCTGAGCTAACGCCAATGGTTGCTGAGCTTACGCTTAAACTATGGGAAAAAGCCGGTTTACCAGTAGGCGTAATTAACCTAGTGCAAGGTGAAGTAGAAACAGGCAAAGCCCTTGCTGCTCATAAAGGCATTGATGGCTTATTCTTTACAGGTTCTTCGCGCACGGGTCATATTTTACATGAGCAGTTTGCAGGCCAGCCAGGTAAAATTTTAGCGCTAGAAATGGGTGGTAATAACCCACTGATTATTAAAGATGTGGCCGATACTAAAGCTGCAGTACACGATATTATTCAATCGGCGTTTATCTCAAGCGGCCAACGTTGTACCTGTGCACGTAAAGTATTTTTACCTAAAGGCCAAGAGGGCGATGATATTTTAGCGCGCCTTATTACTGCTACTAAAGCGATTAAAGTAGGCAACTACGATGATGCAGACCAGCCATTTATGGGCTCTATGATCTCATCTGCAGCTGCAGCAGGCATGGTTAAAGCACAAAAAGAGCTTGTAGAACTTGGCGGTGAAGTACTAGTAGAGCTTGAGCACACAGCAAATACCGGTTTTGTAACGCCAGGTATTATTGAGTGTTCAGCAATTGGCGACTTCCCAGATGAAGAGCATTTTGGTCCACTTTTAAAAGTGTTCCGCTTTGATGACTTTGACCAAGCAATTGATAAAGCAAACGACACAAGCTTTGGTTTATCAGCAGGTTTATTAAGCGACAGCGAAGCCGACTACAATCACTTTTTACGCCGTATTCGTGCCGGTATTGTTAACTGGAACCGCCCAATTACTGGCGCATCAAGCGCAGCACCATTTGGTGGTATTGGTGCGTCGGGTAATCACAGAGCAAGTGCGTATTACGCAGCCGATTACTGTGCATACCCAGTTGCCTCGGTTGAGCTTGAAAAAGTAGCTATGCCAGCAACACTCAGCCCAGGGTTAAAAATAGATTAATTAACAAACTATTATTGGTAATTAATTATTAGAAAAGCAGCTTAGGCTGCTTTTTTTGTATTGGTATCGCGCAAAGCTAGTAATTAGTAGCGCTTTCTGCTTAAATCTATGCAATTAGTTATTCAAAGGTGAAAATTACAATGGTTTTAGACAGGCAAGGGTACGATGACTTGATCATGTATCTAACTCAAAATTTAGCCTTATTTGAGAAGCCAGGCGAAATCAAACCCGGTGCGCCAACGGTAATGGAGCTCATAGAAGACGTAATAGCGCAAAACGTTATGCTAATTTGTGAACAACATACAAATTTAAACACCGAACAGCGTAGCCAAATTGTGCGCGAAGTTGACGGTATAGTGTACGACTTGCAAGAAGTGCTTAGCAGCATAACCTCGCAACCTGTAACGGTTGAGCAACACGCTTTTATAGATGAGTTCGCAGGGCTTATTAAAAACCTTTTTGATAACGCGGTATCTCACGCTTCTTAATCCTACGTGTAACTGTGCGCAGTATTAATCATTCGCTGCGCATATTATCCTTCCTCACCTTGTTAATAACGACCTTAAAAATTAATCTCAGCGCTCACGTATCGTTGCAGATTGGTATACAATCAATAAAATTTTTTTAGAGATAAACACATGCAAGCAAATGTAAAATGGGTTGAAGGCGATACCTTTATTGGCCGTTCTAATTCTAATCATAATATTGTTTTTGATGCCGGTAGCGACAGCGCCGCACCTAGCCCAATGGAAATGGTGTTAATGTCGGTTGGGTGTTGTTCGTCGGTTGACGTGGTAAGTATTTTAAAAAAAGCTAAACAAGACTTTTCTGACGTGCAAGTGCAGTTAAGCTCTGAGCGCGCCGAAACAGCGCCTCGTGTATTTACTAAAATTAATTTACACTTTGTTGTTAAAGGCAATAATGTGTCGGAAAAACACCTCGCACGTGCGGTTTCGCTTTCTGCTGAAAAGTATTGTTCAGTTGCTTTAATGCTTGATAAAACAGTAGAAATTACCCACAGCCACGAAGTTGTGCAAGATCAGGTAAAATAACGCTTTTTCCATAAGGAAAATTCGTATAAAATCCGCGAACTTTTCATTCTGCAGGTGCAGATTTCACTAATTTATAGGTTGGTTTATCATGAACAAACCCTTCGATAAACTTAAACTTCATGGCTTTAATAATTTAACCAAAAGTTTAAGCTTTAGTATTTACGACATTTGCTACGCAAAGACCGAGCAACAACGTAAAGAATATATTGAATATATCGACGAGCAGTACAGTGCAGATAGACTAACCGACATACTAGGTGACGTTGTTGATATTATTGGTGCCAACATTTTAAATGTGGCGCGCCAAGACTATGAACCACAAGGCGCAAGTGTGACTATTTTGGTTTCGGAAGAGCCGGTAGAAGAGCAGCAAAATTACGATGCTGACGAAGCACCAGGCCCACTTCCTGATTCAGTGGTTGCGCACCTAGATAAAAGCCACATTTGTGTACATACCTACCCAGAGGCTCACCCTGATGATGGTATTTGTACATTCCGTGCCGATATTGAAGTATCTACCTGTGGCATTATTTCGCCACTTAAAGCATTAAACTTCTTAATTCATAGCCTTGAGTCAGACGTAGTAACGATTGACTACCGTGTACGTGGTTTTACCCGCGACATAAACGGTGTTAAACACTACATAGACCACGCTATTAACTCTATTCAAAACTTCATGACAGAAGATACTAAAGAAGCGTACCAAATGATGGACGTGAACGTGTATCAAGAAAACCTGTTCCATACCAAAATGATGTTAAAAGAAACCGACTTAAATACCTATTTATTCGGCCTTTCTACTGATGAGTTATCGGATGAAGAAGAAGAAGAGATTCGCTCTAAACTAACCCGCGAAATGCAGGAAATATTCTACGGTCGCAACTTACCAGACGCAGAATAAACAGTTTAAAGTAATTTGATTTTATTAAAAATGGCGCTCAGTGAGCGCCATTTTTTATGGGGGTAATATTTTTGCTATTAATTAAGCATGCTGTAAATAAGCGCACATACGGCTAAAGAGCCCACAGCAAGAATAAACAAGGTACTTAAGCGATTGCGGTACTTACTCAGTGCAGGCACTTTGTACACGGCAATCATAGGCATAATAAATAAAATCATCGCGATGATAGGGCCAGATAGCTGATCCATCATGTCTAAAATGCTCGGGTTTTTAACCGCACAAAACCAAATAGCAAAAAACATAATGAGTACACCAATTTTGTCGACTACTTTGGCGCTTAAGCTCGTTTGTTTAGTAACCAAACCGGTAAAGCTTTCGCGAGCGCCTAAAAAGTGCCCTAAAAACGATGAGGTAATAGCTATAAACGCAACCAGCGGTCCAAGGGTTGCGATATACGAATTACTGGTGATGTTAGCAAGGTAGGATAAAATCGATACGTTCGCCGCTTTAGCTGCCGCCATTTGCTCGCCAGTCAGCGAAAGCACGCACGAAAATACAAACAGCAGTACAAATACAATAAGTAACAAGCTAGTGCGCTTTAAAATAGCCTCAGCCTTGTTAGTAGCCTGATTGCCATAATGCCCACGCTGTACGTTCACAAAGCTTGAAATAGCCGCTGCATGGCTAAACGAAAACACAATAATAGGAATAGATAACCACAGTGTTTTAGTAAAGCTGCCTGCCTCAGGAAAACTCATATCTGGCATTTGCCAGCTCGGAATTAAATATATCGATAAGCAAAATAAAATACCTACCAATGGGTAAACCAAAATAGCAAAGGCACGCAGCATTAAACGCTCGCCACCCATCATTAGGCTTATCATCCCCGCTACTAATACGCCCGAAAGCAGCACGCGAGAAGGTGACTCAAGGCCCATTTGGTTCACCATAAAGCTATCCACCGTATTGGTTAAACCAACGCCGTAAATAAGCAAAATTGGGAATATAGATAAAAAGTATAATAAAGAGATTAACCTGCCCGCCGTTACACCAAAGTGCTCCTCAACAACATCGGTAAAATCTGAATCCTTATTTTTAGACGATAACACAAAGCGGGCTAAGCCACGGTGCGCTAAAAAGGTCATTGGAAACGCTAAACACGCCATAATAATCAGTGGCCAAAAACCACCTATACCAATGTTAATAGGTAAAAATAAAATACCGGCACCTACTGCGGTGCCAAAAAGGCTTAACGTCCACTGCGTATCGTGCAGGTTCCATTTAGAAGAGAGTGTTTCAGAGGTTGTGTGTGTGTCTGCTGATGATGCATTTGAAAGCGTTGCATCTTGTGATGGTGTCATGTGTGTGCTCATCCATTATTTAAATAATAATCGCGCGCAAGAATATAGTTTTTAGCTAAAACTTTCATGTTTTGAGGCGTTTTGTAGACTAATTAATTAGACGCCGTTGCAGCAAAAGTGTCATGAATACGAAACAGCGCTGTAAAATTAAACAAATACCTCAACCAGCACAGTTTGTAGGTTGGCTAGAGCGAAGCGAAACCCAACACGCCATAGGGTCATTTGTGCGATAAAGCCAGATAGGCTGTTTTCATAACATGAAAACAGAGGGTCATTTTTATTGGCTTCAACTAAAAATCAAAGTTTGTTCACAACATCTGCTAAGTAGAAGCCATTGCTTAGAACTTCATAAGAGATTTATTCTAAACTCCGTTATACTTCCTGCAATTAAATATGCCAAACGAAGTAAACAGGCCGCTAACTGCAATGAGCAAAGACATTCTTTTTCATACTATTTTCCCACACGAAACCAGTAAAACATGGGTTGTATTTGTTCATGGTGCAGGTGGTAGTTCGGCAATTTGGTTTCGTCAGCTTAAAGCCTATAAAAAAGAATATAATGTGTTGTTGCTCGATCTTCGCGGTCACGGTAAATCGAATAACTTAGTGCAAAACTTTGTAGATAATAATTACTCGTTTAATAAGGTCTCTAAAGACATTATTGATGTACTAGATCATAACAACATTCCCAGTGCACACTTTGTTGGGATTTCATTGGGTACCATTTTGATTCGTAATATTGCTGAAATTGCGCCGCAATATGTTTCTAGCATGGTGCTAGGTGGAGCGGTTACTCGCTTTAATACTCGCAGTAATACATTGGTTTATTTAGGGAATACTTTTAAACACTTCTTGCCTTATATGTGGCTGTATCGCTTATTTGCTTTTATCATGATGCCGAAAAAGCGCCATAAAGAATCTCGACTTTTGTTTGTTCGTGAAGCAAAACGCTTGTGCCAAAAAGAGTTTATAAAGTGGTTTAAATTAGCCATGGACGTAAACCCTTTAATGCAGTACTTCAAAGAAAAAGACATTGATATACCCATCCTTTACATAATGGGCAAAGAAGATCACATGTTCCTTGGCCCTGTTAAAGAAATGGTAAAGCGCCATAAAAATAGCGTACTGCAAACTATTCACCAATGTGGCCATGTTTGTAACGTAGAACGCCCTGACTTATTCAATCAGCACTCACTTGCTTTTATCGCCCAGCAAAATCGTTAAGGGTTGTAGACATAATAGGGTTAGCTCTTTTTTTTCCTTCCGCCCTAAACTCAAAACAAGACCTGCCCTGAAAGAATGCCGAAAGAATAAAACTCTATTTTTATATCAAAGTGTAGGTTGGGTAGAGCGAAGCGAAACCCAACATTTCATAACATCTGCGAGTCGCAAGCCTAAGAGAGCGGTTTTATTTATTAAACAACTTATTCAATAATGTTCAATTGATATACACTGGCAAGGTAACGTATTGATAAGGATATTTATGAGAATCGAAATCACGTGTCCACAATGTATGAGAGAGCCTCATAATGATAATGGCTTCCGTCTATTTAAAATGCAGCCCCAACAG
This sequence comes from Pseudoalteromonas sp. 2CM41L, assembly GCF_023161905.1. NCBI lineage: Bacteria > Pseudomonadati > Pseudomonadota > Gammaproteobacteria > Alteromonadales > Pseudoalteromonadaceae > Pseudoalteromonas > Pseudoalteromonas sp. 2CM41L. The sequence goes on along the minus strand of NZ_JALNTN010000009.1, from coordinate 27,101 downwards.
CTTATTGATGATGGAATTCATAGGGTTGTTTGTGAGAAAGGACACGAATATATAGTTGAATTGAAAGCGCAAAAATTTGAAATGCTTTTTGATATCGCAGTCAATGCAATCAGTGATGGATATATGAGAGAGGCTGTTGCTTCATTTGCAGCATCACTTGAACGTTTCTATGAATTTTTCATTAAATATCATATTCATTCATTAGGAATTGATGAAAGTATTTTGCTTGATACATGGAAGGAAGTTTCTAATCAGTCAGAGAGGCAATTAGGCGCATTTACTTTTTTATTTTTGGCAAAATATAATGAGAAAGCCCAAGTTCTTGAAAGTAATACTGTTGGCTTTAGGAATAAGGTCATTCATAAAGGGTATATACCTACGGAGAAAGAAGCTATAGATTTTGGTGATAAAGTTTATAGTATTATTAAAAGTACAGCGCAGAAGTTAGAGTTAAGTGATAAAGAAGGACTGTATAGCTATTACAGTTCTTGTCTTCCAAGTTCAAGGGGAGCTAAATATTCAGTAACGAAACAGTCAGAAGCTATTTCGTTGGGCCATAAAACAAATGGCACTAGTTTTAGAGATTATAAAAGCATTTTAAAACAATTTAGAATAGTAGATGTCAGATGATACCTCACCGGAAATAAAAACTGTATGTGCATTTTTGTGTAGTGAAGCACCTAGGTAAGCCCTGTGGTAAAAATGGTTTTATTATGGCTGATGTCACACCTCAAGCTGGGTTTCGCTTCGCTCTACCCAGCCTACGGTGTTAAGTCTAGTTTTGCGCTACACTTGTCTTGCTGACAACTGATAGCTAACCACTCAAAACTGCTCTTACTCTTCTATTGCACTCACCACAAAATACGGATTCAAGTACTCATCTTTGGTGTTATACAAAAGCGGGCTGCCATCGAGCTTAGTGACTTTTGCACCGGCTATTTCGGCAATTGCATGTCCGGCGCCGGTATCCCATTCACACGTTGGGCCTAAGCGCGGGTAAATATCGGCGCTGCCTTCAGCCACTAAACATAGTTTTAGTGAGCTGCCTTTTGAGACCATTTCAACGTCGTCAAAGCGTTTTACAAACTCGGCTAAATCAGGTGAGGGGTGAGAGCGGCTGCCAACTACGCGGATTAATCCTTTGTTAGGCTTAGTGGTAACTTTAAGTTCTATGCGTTCATCGCCTTTATCTTTAAATGCGCCAATGTCGTTACTGGCTAAGTACGATACGCCAAGTGCGGGTGCATCAACTACAGCAAGCACAGGTTTGCCGTTTTCGATTAGGGCTATGTTTACGGTAAATTCGCCGTTCTTTTTTATAAACTCTTTAGTGCCGTCGATGGGGTCTACTAACCAGTAGCTTTTCCATGTTTGGCGAATATCCCAGCTTATATCAGCGCTTTCTTCGCTAAGTATAGGTGTGTCGGGAGTGAGCTGTTTTAACCCTGCCACAATCACTTTATGAGCTGCTAAGTCGGCGTCGGTTACTGGGCTTTCATCGGCTTTGTATTCAACGTTAAAGTCCTTTTCGTAAATCCCCATAATGGCGTTGCCTGCTTTGCGGGCAAGGATGAGGGTTTCTTCTAGTAGCTCGGTTTGGTTCATTGGGGTTAACCTATAATATGCTTTTGTTTTAGATACGTTATCAGTTGAGTAACCGATTGGTCTAGGGTGTTTTTACTGGTATCTAAAATTATTTCTGGGTTGTTAGGTATTTCGTAGCTTGAGTCGATTCCGGTGAAGTGTTTTATCTCTCCTGCGCGGGCTTTTTTGTATAAGCCTTTAGGGTCGCGGCTTTCACATACATCCAGTGGGGTATCTATAAATACTTCAATAAATTCGCCGTCGTCTACTAAGTTACGCACCATGTCGCGCTCAGCTCTAAACGGTGAGATAAATGCGGTAAGCACTAATAAGCCTGCATCGGTCATTAGTTTGGCTGTTTCGCCAACGCGGCGTATGTTTTCAATGCGGTCTTCGTCGCTAAAGCCTAGGTCTTTACATAAGCCGTGGCGTACGTTGTCGCCATCGAGTAGGTAGGTGTGCGCACCTTGTTGGTTAAGCGCCGCTTCTAATGCATTTGCTACGGTGCTTTTGCCAGAACCTGAAAAGCCGGTAAACCATAAAATGGCAGGTTTATGCTTTTTTTGCTCACTACGCTGTGCTTTAGTGGTTGCGTAGTTATGCCAAACAATATTTTCGTCCATTGTGTAATCTCTTTTAAATGCCCTAGGTATTAAAAAGGAAATACCAGCGGGATCAGGGTTAATACCGTGATTGAATAAATAATAGAAAGGGGCAAGCCCATCACTATGTAATCTTTTAAGCGGTAATTACCCGCACTATAAACCATTAGGTTAGTTTGATACCCAAATGGCGATATAAAACTGGCCGATGCACCAAAGGCTACCGCCATAATAAACGGTAGTGGGTCTACATTAAAACCAACCGCTAATGAGTAAGCCACTGGGAATGACAGCGCAGCTGCAGCGTTATTTGTTATAAGCTCGGTAAATAATACGGTCATTAAAAATATGGCTATAAATGCGCCATACGGGCCAAAATCTCCTAATACCATAAACAAAGCACTTGATATTTGCCCAGCAAGCCCGGTCTCTATCATTAATTTAGCAAGCCCTATAGCGCTGCCTACTACCGCGAGTAATTCAATAGGAAAGCGGCGTTTAACTTCGCTTAGTTTAATGGTGCCACTAAGCATTAAGCCTATTAATAATACCAGTAAGCCTTTAACAAGCGGCACTATACCTACAATACTTAGCCCTAATACAGCGGCAAAACCTGCAAGCACAATATTAGATTGTTTTGGTTTTAAGTGTGTTTGTAAGTCAAACCCCGATATATACACAAATTCGCGATTTAAATTAGGCAAGCTATAAAAGTTTTTACCAGGGGCAAGTATTAATGAGTCGCCAGCTTGTAATTGTACTTGCCCAAGGCCGCCTTGTAGGCGGTCGTGGCCGCGGCGAATGGCAATAACGGCTGCATGAAATTGCTCTCTAAAGCGCACTTCTTTTACGGTTTTACCAATAAATTTAGAGGATTGACTTACCACTACTTCTACTAGGTGTTCTATGTCTTTTTCGTGGTTGTCGTGCACTACTTTTAAACCATCAAAACGCTGAAGTAGCGGCACCGACTTTATATCGCCAACAAACAGCAGTACGTCGTTTTGCCTAATAATTTGCTGAGGTGTTACTGCGTATATACGCTCATCGCCGCGGATAATTTCGGCGAGGAATAAATCTTTTAAATCACGTAGGCCGTTTTCTTCTACGGTACGGCCAATTAATTTAGAGCCTGACTGTACTTTACCTTCGAGGTAAAAAGGAATCACTTCCTGATCGCTTTTACCGTTGTCAGGCAGGTATTTAAGCATTACTAAAATAGTAATAAGGCCCACACTTAATGCGCCAATGCCTACAAGCGTAAAGTCAAAAAAGCCCAGCGGCGCCATGCCGGCATCTACAGCAAAGCCGTTTACAATTAAGTTAGTAGAGGTACCAATAAGCGTAATGGTGCCGCCTAAAATAGCGGTGTACGACAGCGGTAACAATAGCTTTGAGGGTGAATGATTTGGGTTGTCTTTTATGGCGGTAATCAACGATGCAACAACCGCGGTGTTATTAGTGAACGATGACAAAAAGGCGGTAGATAAGCCAAGTTTTGTAACCGACTTTACTAAGCTTCCCTTAGACAGCGACTGCGAAAGCTGCTGTATTAAAGTGGTTTTTTCAATCGCAATTGAAACAAGTACCAATAACACTAAGGTAATAAGTGACGGGTTAGCATAGTTTACTAACATGCTTTCTAGGTCTATTAGCCCAGTTAAATAACCAGTACCAATAGCACTTACAAATAACCAAGCTGGATTAATGCGGGTGCCAAAAAGGCACCCGACTAAAGTAAGCATAATGCCTGTTAAAACGAGCTGCTCTACCATGCTTTTAAATTCCTAACAGACATTTTTATACTTACAGTTTTGATATATCAAGCGCTTGCCAATGCGGGAAGTGCTTGCGTACTAAGCTATTAAACTCAACTTCAAAGTCGCTAAAATCGCTTTGTTGTTTTTCGCTTTTTAGTACTTGCTCAATCATACCTGCTGCAACCGTTAAGTTAGATAAGCGGTCAATCAGGATAAACGAGCCAGTTTCGTGGTTGTTGTGATACTCGTCAGCTAAAATTGTTTCGCTTAGTTCAAGCGTTACAATGGCAATTTCGTTTAGCTGGAGCGAGTCGGCTGTGCCGTGCTCTAGGGTATTTACATCAATGGTGTGATCAATCTTTTTAACCACGGCTGATGTGTTTTTGCTGCCTAGTTTAATGTTGTAGCTTTTACCAAGTACCAGTGGCGCTTCGTGCATCCACACAAGTTTTGCTTGAACAAGGTTAGTTACCGAAGCCGTTGAGCTTGCAGGTACTATTACGTCACCGCGGCTAATATCTATTTCGCTATTAAGGGTAACGGTAATTGCTTGGCCAGCCTCAGCGTGATCTAGGTTGCCATTAAAGGTCACAATTTCTTTAATGCTTGATGTTTTACCCGACGGTAATACTTTTACTGCATCGCCAACATGTAACTTACCTGATGCCAACGTGCCCTGAAAACCACGGAAGTTTAAGTTAGGGCGTACTACGTACTGCACTGGTAAACGTGCTTCAAAACCGGTATCGGTTTCTGCCGCTGGTGAGTCTTCTAAAAGCTCAAGTAATGGCTTATCTGTGTAATAAGGCGTATGTGCAGAGCGCGTTACTACGTTGTCGCCTTTAAGCGCCGACATAGGTACAAACTTAATGTTTGATACGTTAAGTTGCTCAGCAAATTTAAGGTAGTCGGCTTTAATTTTTTCATAAACGGTTTCGTCAAAATCAACGATATCCATTTTATTTACTGCTACCACAAACTGTTTAATGCCTAGCGAGTCACAAATAAAGCTATGGCGCTTAGTTTGTACTTGCACACCGTAGCGAGCATCAACCAAAATAATAGCCACATCACTTGTTGATGCGCCTGTTACCATGTTGCGGGTGTATTGCTCGTGCCCTGGGGTGTCGGCAATAATAAATTTACGCTTAGCAGTTGAAAAATAGCGGTACGCTACGTCAATGGTAATGCCTTGCTCGCGCTCAGCTTGTAAGCCATCTACCAGTAGGGCTAAGTCGAGCTCTTCGCCTGCGTTACCTACTTTTTCGTTATCTTTGTGAAGGGCAGCTAGCTGATCTTCATAAATTTGGTGGCTGTCGTGCAAAAGGCGGCCAATCAGTGTTGATTTGCCGTCATCTACGCTGCCACAGGTAAGCATGCGTAATAAGCTTTTATCTTGTTGGCGTGCTAGGTAGGCGTCTATGCCAATTTCTTTTACTTCGTTAATCGTGTCGTTAGTATTGGTAGACATTAGAAATACCCCTCACGTTTTTTCTTCTCCATTGAGCCTGCTGAGTCGTGATCTATTACACGGCCTTCACGTTCAGATGACGTAGATAACAGCATTTCTTCAATAATTTCAGTTAGGTTGCTAGCAGTAGATTCAACTGCACCCGTAAGTGGGTAACAGCCTAAAGTACGAAAACGTACCGACTTCATTTGTGGTACTTCACCATCAGCAAGTGGCATGCGCTCGTCGTCAACCATAATTAAGGTGCCGTCGCGCTCAACCACTGGGCGCTCTTTAGCTAAATAAAGCGGAACCATTTCGATGTTTTCTTGGTAAATGTATTGCCAAATATCAAGCTCAGTCCAGTTAGATAGTGGGAATACACGAATGCTCTCACCAGGGTTAACTTGGCTGTTGTAGGTATTCCAAAGTTCTGGGCGCTGGTTTTTAGGGTCCCAACGGTGGTGTTTGTCGCGGAACGAGTAAACACGTTCTTTTGCGCGAGACTTTTCTTCATCGCGGCGTGCGCCACCAAATGCAGCATCAAAGCCGTATTTATCAAGTGCTTGTTTTAAACCTTGGGTTTTCATTATGTCGGTATGCTTACCTGAGCCGTGCTCAAACGGGCTAATACCCATTGCCATGCCTTCTGGGTTTTTGTGTACCAGCAGGTCAAAGCCGTATTCTTTTGCAAGGCGATCGCGAAACTCAATCATTTCACGAAACTTCCAGTTGGTGTCTACGTGTAATAACGGAAACGGAATTTTTGCAGGGTAAAATGCTTTACGCGCTAAGTGCAAAAGTACCGACGAATCTTTACCAATAGAGTAAAGCATTACTGGGTTCTCAAACTCAGCGGCGACTTCGCGCATGATTTTGATACTTTCAGCTTCAAGTTGCTGAAGGTGAGTTAAAGCCATTGTTAGTCGTCCTACTAAAATGATTAAAAGTTACAAATTTAAATATATTTAGGTATTTGATACATCGGTTAGCGGCTGTGCAAAGCTACTTGTTTGCTCGTTTTGGCCAAACCAAGCTAGCTGCGAGTGCAGGGCGGCTACTTCGCCAATAATAAGTAACGCTGGTGAAATAACGCTGTTGCGCTCAATTAAATCAGCAAGCTCACCTAATTGCCCCGTAACCACACGCTGGTTTTTACGTGTACCGTTTTCAATAATGGCAACCGGTGTTGTTGCGCTGCGGCCATGCTTTAACAGCTCAGCTTGTATATGTGGCGATTTAATAACGCCCATATAAATAGCTAAGGTTTGATGCGCTTTAGCAAGCGATTGCCAATCAAGCTCTTGGCCATCTTTTTTACAATGCCCTGTTACAAACTGTATAGCCTGGGCGTGGTCGCGGTGTGTAAGCGGTATACCTGCATACGCGCTACAACCTGCAGCTGCTGTAATACCAGGCACTATTTGATAATTTACGTTGTTGGCAGCCAGTACTTGTACTTCTTCACCGCCACGGCCGTAAATAAATGGGTCACCGCCTTTAATGCGGCACACTTTTTTGCCTTGCTTGGCAAAATCAACCAGCATTTGGTTAGTGTCTTCTTGGGCTACACTGTGATCGCCTAAGCGCTTGCCTACGCAAACTAGGTCGGCATCACGGCGAACTAATTCCATAATTTCATCAGACACTAAGTAGTCGTATACAACAACATCGGCTTGCTGCATTAGTTGCAGTGCTTTAAGTGTTAAAAGCTCAGGATCGCCAGGGCCTGCACCGACTACATATACTTCGCCTTCTGGCTCTGCTTTAGCATCGAGCATTTGGTTCAGCTGTGCTTGCGCAGCTTCGGTATTACCGGTTTGTACTTTACTCACTACTGATGAATCAAACACGCCTTCCCAAAATTGGCGGCGGTCGGCAAAGTGTTTAAAACGTTGTTTTACTTTATCTCTAAAGCTGCCAACTAAAGTAGCTAATGGGCCAATATGCTGTGGAATAAGAGTCTCTAACTTTTCACGTAATCGGCGCGCAAGTACAGGAGCAGTCCCTGCGCTTGATATAGCAATAGTTATTGGGTCGCGGTCAACAATAGACGGGAATATAAACGTACATTTAGGCTGGTCATCAACCACGTTTACAAACACGTTGCGCGCATTGGCAAGTTCAAACACATTGTTGTTTACGTCATCGCGATCTGTGGCTGCTATAACCAGCATTTTGCCTTCAAGGTGCGACTCGTCAAAGTAAGCGTCAATAAGTGTTACTTCGTTATTGTGCGCATGCTCTTTAAGTTCATCACAAAACCAAGGTGCTACAAGTGTTACATTTGCACGTGCTTTTAAAAACGCGCGACATTTGCGTAATGCGACCTCTCCACCGCCAACAACCAGTACAGGTTTGTTGTCGAGTTTGGTAAAGATAGGTAAATATTGCACGTGGATAACACCCCTAGAAAAAATCTAAAATAAAACGCTATTAAGCTGATGGGCAGAATATAGCGCGTACAAGTAAGTAAAAAATAATTAAAACCAAGTTGATATAACTAAAAGTTATAATAGGTGGTCTTTTTTGGCCTAAGACTTAGTTAATAAGGGTTTGCGAGCAATTACAAGTAAAATAAGGTGCTTATAGTGTTTGGTTATGAGCTATAGCGAGATGGCGTTTATTTGTTACTATGGCTGCAACCTAGATTTATTGCTTAATAAATGGATTATTTATGACAGAACAACACAATAACGCTCATTTAGCTGTATCACTTATGGATTTAACGAGCCTAAACACAGCTGATACCTCAAACGATATTAAGCAGCTTGTAGAGAGTATTAACCCACAATTAGGCACGCCAGCGGCGGTATGTGTTTACAGCGATTTTGTAGACGATGCAAAAATAGCGCTAGCAGCACGAGAGCTTAACCACGTTAAAGTGGCTACGGTTACTAACTTTCCTACGGGGGATGCACCGCTTAGCGACGTAATAAACGAAACGCTTATTGCAATTGAGCGCGGCGCTGACGAAATAGATTTAGTTATACCCTATAAAGCACTTATTGCTGGCGATGAAAACACCGTGCTTGAATATATACAGCAAAGCAAAAAAGCTTGCGCCGCACAGGCGAAATTAAAAGTAATTATAGAAAGCGGCGAGCTAAAAACTGAAGCGCTAATTACTAAAGCTACAAACTTGACCATTCAAGGCGGAGCTGACTTTGTAAAAACCAGCACAGGTAAAGTGGCTGTAAATGCGACGCTTGAAGCCACAAAAGTAATGCTTAGTGCTATTAAGCAATCGGGCAAGGTGGTGGGCTTTAAAGCCGCCGGCGGTGTTAAAACAGTAGCCGATGCAAAGGAGTATTTAGCACTTACTCGTTCAATATTGGGCGATGACTACTTACAGGCTGATACCTTTAGGTTTGGCGCATCAAGCTTACTTAGTGATGTGTATAAAGTATTAGAAAAATAATAAAGGAAATACAATGAAACCAAGAAATTCAGGGATGCAAAATCTGATCAATAACCTAGTTAAAGGCGCTATTTTGGTCGGTGTTGTTGGATTTGGCTTAACTGCGTGTACTAACCCAAGTACGCCTGCGGGTGAAGAAGGGTACGTATACGAAAAGCCGCGCGTGTTTGGTGAAGGTGGTTATCAAGGTACCATGAAAGGCCCTGCAAATTATGGTGTGTCGTTACTTCGCAATGAGGTTGTAAATATTGATATGCGGCCTAATACATACACCGAAAAATTTAGAATACTGGCTAACGATGACTTAAATATTCAGTTTGATTTTCATGCAGTGATAGGAATTCAAAGCGGCTCAGTTAAAACGGTTGTAGAAGAGTACGGCGCAGAGAATTGGTATAAACGCTTTGTGCGTGAAACATTTAGAACCTATGTGCGCGACATCGTGCAAAAGTACGACAGTGGTGAGCTTAAAACCAACCGCGAAAAAATAGCTAAAGAAGTGAGCCTTCGTTTGCAAAGTTACTTATCAACCACGCCGTTTAAATTAGCAAATGTGGTAGTAGGGGATATTAATTACCCCGCTATAGTGGCAAATGCCGTAGAGAAAAAACTTGCAGCGCAGCAGTTACTAGCAGAAAAAGAAACGCAAAAAGAAATAGCCCGCAAAGATGCAGAAATAAGAGTAGAAGAAGCTAAGGGCATAGCGCAGGCACAAAAAATTATTAACGCTACGCTAACGGCTAATTATTTGCAGCATGAAGCAATAAATGCACAAGCTAAAATGGCTGAGTCGCCAAATCATACAACTGTTTATATTCCGGTTGGAAATAATGGCGTGCCGTTAGTAAAAGGGGCTAATTAAGCCTTTTTATTATTAAGGACTTAATTGTTTATCGAGATTTTGCAATGTGGGTATCTTTTAGGCTTGTGTTAATGATTTGCGTAAGTATAATAGGCATCCACTTTGCAGGGGCGTAGTTCCAATTGGTAGAACAGCGGTCTCCAAAACCGACGGTTGGGAGTTCGAATCTCTCCGCCCCTGCCATTTTTACTCATAAGTTGAGTAAGTCTGGGGTTAAAAATCGGTTTAAATAAGTCTGTTTTTAAGTTTAGATTTTAATGGATTAACCCTGCCATTGTGTAGGGTTGTTGTGTCTGTAGTTAAGGTAATAATATTATGAGCACGAATGTAGAAACACCATCAAGTGCGATGGAGTCGGTAAAGTGGTTAGTAGCAATCGCGCTACTTGCAGGCGCAGTTGTTGGTAATCACATGTTTGCAGATCAATCTGTATTACTACGTGCAATTGGCGTTGTGGTTGCAATAGCAGCAGGTTTAGGTATTGCCTCGCAAACCGCTAAAGGCCGTGACTTTTTAGCTTTTGCTAAAGAAGCACGCATTGAAGTACGCAAAGTAGTTTGGCCAACGCGTCAAGAAACTACCCACACGACATTAATCGTAATGGTTGCAACAGTGATTATGGCGCTTATCCTTTGGGGATTAGACGGCATTTTATTCCGCGCTGTAGGCTTTTTAACTGGATTGGAGATCTGATCCCATGTCGGATGAGAACAAAGAAATTAAATTACGCTGGTACGTTGTACAAGCATTCTCTGGTTACGAAAAGCGTGTAGCGCAAACGTTATCAGAGCACATTAAAATTGAAGGTCTTGAAGAGAGCTTTGGTGAAATATTAGTACCAACGGAAGAAGTTGTTGAGATGCGCGCCGGTCAAAAGCGTAAATCTGAGCGTAAATTTTTCCCAGGTTACGTACTAGTTCAAATGGATATGAATGACGCTAGCTGGCACTTAGTTAATAGCACTGAACGTGTTATGGGCTTTATTGGTGGTACATCTGACCGCCCAGCGCCGATTAGCTCTAAAGAAGCAGAACGTATTCTTAACCGGTTACAAGAAAATGCTGAAGCACCTAAACCAGCTACATTATTTGAGCCAGGTGAAGTTGTTCGCGTAACAGACGGTCCATTTGCAGACTTTAGTGGTGTGGTTGAAGAAGTTGACTACGAAAAGAGCCGCGTAAAAGTATCTGTACTTATTTTTGGTCGTTCTACGCCGGTTGAGCTTGAATTTGGTCAAGTTGAACAAGATAAGTAATTGATTAAAAAAGCTTCGCCATTATTTATTTAAATTTTGGCACGAAGCTTGAAAAAGGCCGCTGATTAACTTATAATCAGCGGCCTTTTTGTATTAAGGCAAAAATTTATTTTTTGCTGGCAAAAAGTACGAAACCAATTTTTAAACTGGGAAGCCGTTAGAGTACGCGTCCTCGCGCGCACAAGGCTAAGACCCACCAAATGAGGTATTTATAATGGCTAAAAAAGTTGAAGCTTTAATCAAGCTACAAGTTGCCGCTGGTATGGCTAATCCTAGTCCTCCAGTAGGTCCTGCACTAGGTCAACACGGTGTAAACATCATGGAATTCTGTAAAGCGTTTAACGCACGTACAGAATCTATCGAAAAAGGCGCTCCAGTTCCTGTAGTGATCTCTGTTTACGGTGACCGTTCATTTACGTTCGATATGAAAACGCCACCTGCTGCTTACTTACTTAAGAAAGCTGCTGGTATCAAATCAGGCTCAGGCCGTCCTAACACTGAAAAAGTAGGCACAGTAACTCGTGCTCAACTTGAAGAGATCGTTGAGACAAAACGAGCTGACCTTACAGCGGCTGATATGGACGCTGCGGTTCGCACTATCGCAGGTTCTGCGCGTGCGATGGGCTTGAACGTAGAGGACTAAGAAATGGCTAAATTAACTAAACGTATGCGTACTATCCGCGAAAAAGTGGAAGTAACTAAAGATTACGAAATCAATGAAGCAGTTGCTCTTTTAAAAGAGTTAGCGACAGCTAAATTCGTAGAAAGTGTTGACGTTGCTGTTAACCTTGGTATTGACGCTCGTAAATCTGACCAGAACGTTCGTGGTGCAACTGTACTACCTAACGGTACTGGCCGTGATGTTCGTGTTGCTGTATTCACTCAAGGCGCTAATGCAGAAGCTGCAAAAGAAGCCGGTGCTGAATTAGTAGGCATGGAAGATCTTGCTGAACTAGTTAAGAAAGGCGAGATGGATTTTGACGTTGTTGTTGCATCACCAGACGCTATGCGTGTTGTTGGTCAACTAGGTCAAATCTTAGGTCCACGTGGTCTAATGCCAAACCCTAAAACTGGTACTGTAACGCCTAACGTTGCAGAAGCAGTTAAAAATGCGAAAGCAGGTCAAGTACGTTACCGTAATGACAAAAATGGTATCATCCATACTACTATCGGTAAGGTTGATTTCACTGCTGAGCAACTTCAACAAAACCTTGAAGCTCTAATCGTTGCGCTTAAGAAGGCTAAACCTTCTCAAGCTAAAGGTGTTTACGTTAAGAAAGTAACCATCTCTACAACAATGGGCGCAGGTGTTGCTGTTGACCAAAACACTTTAAGCACTTCTGTAGCTTAATAGGTGTTTACATGGCGTGAAATTTGTACTATAATTTTGCGCCATTTTGTTGAATAATTTATTATTTAACAAGTAAAGAATTCGGGTTGAAGTCCATAATTTCGCTAAGCTCTTGAGTGATGCGATAAATTGGGCTTCCGTCCAAGACCGTAGGCGGCTTCGGCCTTAATATTACCTACGTAGACGGTGTGAATCCCCAGATAGATTTTTCCTAATCTCTTCTGGCTCTCGCCGTAAAAAGCATCTCTATCAAGTTTGTTGATAGGGAAGAGTAAAACAGGGAAGCCGAGTGTCGGTGACCCATTAAACCAGGAGTAACACCCATGGCTTTAAATCTTCAAGGCAAAAAAGCAATTGTTGCTGAAGTCAACGAAGCAGCCAATGGTGCTCTTTCTGCAGTTGTTGCAGATTCTCGTGGTGTAGCAGTAGGCGCAATTACAGCCCTTCGTAAAGAAGCTCGTGAAGCTGGTGTATGGATGAAAGTTGTTCGTAACACTCTAGCAAAACGTGCTGTTGAAGGTACTGAATTTGAATGTCTATCTGATTCGTTAGTTGGTCCAAGCTTAATCGCTTTCTCATCAGAGCACCCTGGTGCTGCTGCGCGTATCTTCGCAGATTTCGCGAAAAAGAATGAGAAATTCGAAGTTAAAACGGCCGCTTTTGAAGGAAATGTTGTAGATGCAGCAATGCTTGCTACATTACCTACATACGATGAAGCTGTTGCACGCTTAATGAGCGCTATGAAAGAAGCGTCTGCTGGCAAATTGTGTAAAACAATTGAAGCAGTACGTGTACAGAAAGAAGAGCAAGCTGCTTAATTTTAAGCTGTTTAACCTCTCTTTCGGTGTAAATTTATTTGGACCTAGAGTCCGTTAATTATTAGGAAATTTGTAATGTCTGTAACTAAAGACCAAATCCTTGACGCAATTGCTGAAATGTCAGTAATGGACGTTGTTGCTCTTGTTGAAGCAATGGAAGAAAAATTCGGCGTAACTGCTGCAGCTGCTATGGTAGCAGGTCCTGCTGCTGAAGCTGCTGAAGAGAAAACTGAATTTGACGTAATCCTTACTGGCGCTGGCGCTAACAAGGTTGCGGCAATCAAAGCTGTACGTAGCGCAACAGGCCTAGGCCTTAAAGAAGCGAAAGCTCTTGTTGAAGCTGCTCCTGCACCTATCAAAGAAGGTGTATCTAAAGAAGAAGCTGAAGCACTTCAAAAAGACCTTACTGAAGCTGGTGCTGAAGTTGAGGTTAAGTAATCTAGCTCACGCTAGGTTCGCTGCCTGAGTAATCAGGCAAGGGCTGGTGATTATTTAATCACCGGCCTTTTTGCGCTATAGAGTTATGTATTCCTGTAGCTCAAATAAAATCTGATTTTCTCTTTACTTTCAACGCTTTATAGTTTGCTAGTGTTGCTAAGGCGGAGTTAATTAGAACAACAATTAAATGTTGTAAATCTTGGCATAGATGCCAGTTAAGTCTGTTCTTACAAGAACAGGTCGGGTCAAAGATCAGCAAGCTGAGGAACCCCATGGCTTACTCTTATTCTGAAAAGAAACGTATCCGTAAGGATTTTGGTAAACGTCCACAAGTTTTGGATATACCTTTCTTACTGTCGACACAGTTAGAATCGTTTAAAAAATTCTTAGTCCCAGACGCTGATGGCGATCATGGTTTGGAAGCAGCCTTCCGTTCTGTGTTCCCTATTAAAAGCTACTCGGGAAATTCTGAGCTTCAATACGTAAGTTATCGTATTGGTGAGCCAGTATTCGATGTAAAAGAATGTCAAATTCGCGGTGTGACTTATTCTGCTCCACTTCGCGTGAAACTGCGTCTTGTAGTTATGGACAAAGAAGCTCCAGGCACAGTTAAAGACATTAAAGAGCAAGAAGTTTACATGGGCGAAATTCCGCTCATGACTGATACCGGTACTTTTGTAATCAATGGTACAGAGCGTGTTATCGTTTCTCAGCTACACCGTAGCCCTGGTGTATTCTTTGATAACGACCGCGGTAAAACCCATTCATCGGGTAAAGTATTATATAACGCACGCGTTATACCTTACCGTGGTTCATGGTTAGACTTCGAATTTGATGCAAAAGATAACTTATATGTACGTATAGACCGTCGTCGTAAATTACCGGCGTCTATTATTTTACGTGCACTTGAGTACTCTAGCGAAGAAATCTTAGATATGTTCTTCGATACTACCGCGTTTGAAGTAACTGACGGTAAAGTTCTTATGGAACTTGTGCCTTCACGTTTACGTGGTGAAACTGCCGCTTTTGATATCAAAGGCGAAGACGGTGAAGTACTTGTTGAAAGCGGTCGTCGTATTACGGCTCGCCACATCAAGAGCATCGAGAAAAAAGGCATTAATCAATTAGAAGTACCACATGAGTACATCATTGGCCGTATTGTAGCTAAAAACTATGTTGATGAGTCAACAGGTGAAGTTATTGCAAACGCTAATGACGAGCTATCACTAGAGTTGATGGCTGAATTGGTTAAAGCAGGTCACACTAAAATTGAGACGTTATACATCAATGAGGTGGACAGCGGCGCTTACATGTCAAATACATTAAATATTGACTCGTCTAGCAACCGTTTAGAAGCATTAGTAGAAATTTACCGCATGATGCGCCCAGGCGAGCCACCGACGAAAGACGCGGCTGAAGCCTTATTCGAGAACTTATTCTTCTCTGAAGAACGTTATGACTTATCTACTGTAGGTCGTATGAAGTTCAATAGCCGTGTTGGTTACGATACAGACACAGGCCCTGGCACATTAAGCAAAGAAGACATCGTGTCTGTTATGAAAGTATTAATTGCTATTCGTAACGGTCAAGGCGATGTTGATGATATTGACCACTTAGGCAACCGTCGTATACGTAGTGTTGGCGAAATGGCTGAGAACCAATTCCGTGTTGGTCTAGTACGTGTAGAACGTGCTGTACGTGAGCGTTTAAGCTTAGGTGACCTTGACGCGATAATGCCACAAGATCTTATTAACGCTAAGCCTATTTCGGCAGCGGTTAAAGAGTTCTTCGGTTCGTCTCAGTTATCACAGTTTATGGACCAAAATAACCCGCTATCAGAAGTAACGCATAAGCGTCGTATTTCTGCATTAGGCCCGGGCGGTCTAACACGTGAGCGCGCTGGCTTTGAAGTACGTGACGTTCACGTAACTCACTATGGTCGCGTATGTCCAATCGAGACTCCTGAGGGTCCAAACATCGGTCTAATTAACTCGTTATCTACGTACGCACGTACAAATGATTACGGTTTCTTAGAAACACCTTACCGTAAAGTGGTAGATGGTGTAGTAACTGATGAAGTTGATTATTTATCAGCCATTGAAGAAGGTCAGTTTGTTATCGCACAGGCGAACTCAAACTTAACTGAAACCAATGAGTTTGTTGATGAACTTATTCCGTGTCGTCACAAAGGTGAATCTACCTTTATGGGTCGCATGGACCAGCAATATATGGATGTATCACCACAACAGGTGATCTCTGTAGCGGCAGCACTTATCCCGTTCCTAGAACACGATGATGCTAACCGTGCATTGATGGGTTCAAACATGCAACGTCAAGCAGTACCAACATTGAAAGCGGATAAGCCGTTAGTAGGTACAGGTATTGAGTTAACACTAGCGAAAGATTCTGGTGTAACGATTGTTGCTAAACGTGGTGGTGAAGTAATGTACGCCGATGCTAGCCGCATCGTTGTAAACGTACATGACGATGAGCGTATTCCTGGTGAAGCGGGCATCGACATTTACAACCTTACTAAATACACACGTTCTAACCAAAATACATGTATTAACCAAAAACCAACGTGCATGGTTGGTGAACCGGTTACTCGTGGTGACGTGTTAGCAGATGGTCCTTCGACTGACTTAGGTGACTTAGCCCTTGGTCAAAACCTTCGCGTGGCATTCATGCCATGGAACGGTTATAACTTCGAGGATTCAATCTTACTATCAGAGCGCGTAGTTGAAGAAGATCGTCTAACGACTATCCACATTCAAGAACTACAGTGTGTTGCCCGTGATACTAAATTAGGTCCTGAAGAGATCACTGCAGATATCCCGAATGTGGGTGAGTCTGCGCTAGGCAAGCTTGATGAATCAGGCGTTGTTTATATTGGTGCTGAAGTTAAAGGCGGCGATATCCTAGTAGGTAAAGTGACTCCGAAAGGCGAGACGCAATTAACACCTGAAGAGAAGCTACTGCGTGCTATCTTCGGCGAAAAAGCGTCTGACGTTAAAGACAGCTCTTTACGTGTACCAAACTCTGTAACTGGTACTGTAATTGACGTACAAGTTTTCACCCGTGATGGTGTTGAAAAAGATAAGCGTGCGTTAGAAGTTGAAGACATGCAGCTTCGCGAAGCGAAGAAAGACTTCAACGAAGAGTTCCGTATTCTAGAAGCTGGTGTATTAGACCGTGCTCGCAAGCTACTTGCTGCAGCAGGCTTCGATGAAGACAACTTAGCGTCACTAAATGCTGAAAAGCTACTTACTCAAAGCCTTGCACAAGAAGACAAGCAAGCTGAACTTGAGCAACTAGCTGCACAGTACGATGAGCTTAAAGCTGAATACGATAAGAAGTTTGAAAACAAACGTCGTAAAATTACTCAAGGTGATGACTTAGCACCAGGCGTACTTAAGATTGTTAAAGTATACCTAGCTGTTAAACGTCGTATCCAACCGGGTGATAAAATGGCGGGTCGTCACGGTAACAAAGGTGTTATCTCGACTATCGTACCAGTAGAAGATATGCCATACGATGATAAAGGTCGTACGGTAGATATCGTACTAAATCCACTAGGTGTACCATCACGAATGAACATCGGTCAGATCCTTGAAACACATATGGGTCTAGCTGCACGTGGTATTGGTGAGCGCTTAGAGGAAATGATGAAGGAACAACGTGAGCTGCATGAGCTACGTGAATTCATCAAGCAAGCTTACGAAATCGGTGAATCTCGTCAAGAAGTAGATATTGCTAGCTTCTCTGATGATGAAATTCGTCGTTTAGCTGATAACTTAAAAGGTGGTTTACCAATCGCTACTCCTGCATTTGATGGCGCTAAAGAAGACGAAATCAAAGACATGCTAGAGCTTGGTGGATACCCAAGAAGTGGTCAGGTTACACTCTATGATGGCCGTACTGGCGATCAGTTTGAACGTCAAGTAACTGTTGGTTACATGTACATGCTTAAACTTAACCACTTGGTTGACGATAAGATGCACGCACGTTCTACTGGTTCTTATAGCCTTGTTACTCAGCAGCCGCTGGGTGGTAAAGCACAGTTCGGTGGCCAGCGTTTTGGTGAGATGGAAGTATGGGCACTTGAAGCTTACGGTGCTGCTTACACTCTACAAGAAATGCTAACAGTGAAATCGGATGACGTGAACGGTCGTACTAAGATGTATAAAAACATCGTTGATGGTAACCATAAAATGGAACCAGGTATGCCAGAATCGTTCAACGTATTGTTGAAAGAAATCCGCTCACTGGGTATCAACATCGAGTTGGAAGAAAATTAAGCCAATTAGATGCTGCAGTTAACCCTGCAGCATCTGTTACGGCTGAATAGAATGTAGGGGCGAGATTATCCGCCCTCAAGATTAACTCCGACAGGAGAGCTAAGGTGAAAGACTTACTTAAGTTTCTGAAGCAACAAAATAAGACCGAAGAATTCGATGCAATTCGCATTGGTCTTGCTTCACCAGACATGGTTCGTTCATGGTCATACGGTGAAGTAAAGAAACCTGAGACTATTAACTACCGTACTTTCAAGCCTGAGCGCGATGGCTTATTCTGTGCCCGTATTTTCGGCCCAGTGAAAGATTATGAGTGTTTATGTGGTAAATATAAACGCCTTAAACACCGTGGTGTGATCTGTGAGAAGTGTGGCGTTGAAGTTACACTTACAAAAGTGCGTCGTGATCGTATGGGTCATATCGACCTTGCGAGCCCAGTAGCACATATATGGTTTTTAAAATCATTACCGTCTCGTATTGGCTTAATGCTTGATATGACACTTCGTGATATTGAACGTGTTCTTTACTTCGAATCATTCGTAGTAACTGAGCCTGGTATGACAACGCTTGAGCGTGGTCAACTATTAGGTGAAGAAGAATACCTAGATGCACTTGAAGAGCACGGTGATGAGTTTGAAGCTAAGATGGGGGCAGAAGCAGTATTAGACTTGCTTCGTGAACTTGATCTTGGCCAATTAATTGCAGAAATGCGTGAAGAGTTACCAACAATTAACTCTGAAACGAAGCGTAAAAAGATCACTAAGCGTCTTAAGTTAATGGAATCGTTCCACCAATCAGGCAATAACCCTGAGTGGATGATCATGACAGTACTTCCAGTATTGCCACCTGACTTACGTCCATTAGTACCGCTAGACGGTGGTCGTTTTGCGACATCTGATCTAAACGACCTTTACCGTCGTGTTATTAACCGTAATAACCGTCTTAAGCGTCTATTAGATTTAGCTGCACCAGATATTATCGTACGCAACGAAAAACGAATGTTACAAGAAGCGGTAGATGCGCTACTTGATAACGGTCGTCGTGGTCGTGCAATTACAGGTTCTAACAAGCGTCCGCTTAAATCTCTTGCTGATATGATCAAGGGTAAGCAAGGTCGTTTCCGTCAGAACTTACTTGGTAAGCGTGTAGATTACTCTGGCCGTTCTGTAATCACGGTTGGCCCTACACTTAAGCTTCACCAATGTGGTCTTCCTAAGAAGATGGCACTTGAGCTATTCAAACCATTTATCTATGGCAAATTAGAGCGTCGCGGCATGGCTACGACAATCAAAGCTGCTAAGAAAATGGTAGAGCGCGAAGTAGCGGAAGTATGGGATGTACTAGACGAAGTAATTCGTGAACATCCAGTATTACTTAACCGTGCACCTACACTTCACCGTTTAGGTATCCAAGCGTTCGAACCTGTACTAATTGAAGGTAAAGCAATCCATTTACACCCATTAGTATGTGCGGCTTACAACGCCGACTTCGATGGTGACCAAATGGCGGTACACGTACCGTTAACGCTTGAAGCTCAGTTAGAAGCTCGTGCACTAATGATGTCTACTAACAACATTCTATCTCCAGCGAATGGTGAGCCAATCATCGTTCCTTCACAGGATGTTGTATTAGGTCTTTACTACATGACGCGCGATCGCATTAATGCGAAAGGCGAAGGCATTGTATTTAAAGATCCTAAAGAAGCAGAAAAAGCATACCGTAGTGGTAACGCAGAACTTCACGCGCGCGTTAAAGTGCGTATTAGTCAGTCAATTACTAACGAAGCAGGTGTTGTTGAAGACACTGTAACGCTTATCGACACTACTGTTGGTCGTGCAATTCTGTCTCTAATTTTACCTAAAGGCATGCCGTTTGAGTCAATCAACCAAGCATTAGGTAAAAAGCAGATTTCTGGCTTATTAAACGAGTGTTACCGTCGTCTAGGTCTTAAAGACACTGTTGTGTTTGCTGACCAAGTTATGTACACCGGTTTCCACTACGCAATGAAGTCAGGTGTTTCAATTGGTATCGATGACTTAGTTATCCCACCAGTTAAAGCATCAATCATTGAATCAGCTGAAGCTGAAGTAACTGAAATCAACCAACAATTCCAATCAGGTCTTGTAACGGCTGGTGAAAAGTACAATAAAGTTATCGATATCTGGTCACGTGTAAATGAAAACTTATCACGTGAAATGATGGCCAACTTGTCTAAAGACACGGTTATCAATGCGAAAGGTGAAGAAGAAGAGCAACCGTCATTTAACTCAGTGTTTATGATGGCCGACTCAGGTGCTCGTGGTAGTGCCGCTCAGATCCGTCAGCTAGCAGGTATGCGTGGTCTAATGGCACGTCCAGATGGTTCAATCATCGAGACGCCAATCACGGCTAACTTCCGTGAAGGTCTAAACGTACTACAGTACTTCATCTCAACGCACGGTGCGCGTAAAGGTCTTGCCGATACAGCACTTAAAACAGCTAACTCAGGTTACCTAACGCGTCGTCTAGTAGACGTTGCACAAGATTTGGTAATCAATGAAGACGACTGTGGCACAGAAGATGGCTTAACAATGAAACCGCTTATTGAAGGTGGTGACGTTGTAGAAGCACTTCGCGAACGTGTACTAGGTCGTGTTGTAGCTGAGCCTGTGGTTATCCCTAATACAGATACTGTATTAGTAGAACGTAATATCATGCTTGATGAAAAACTGTGTGACCTTTTAGAAGAGCACTCAGTAGATGAAGTTCGCGTACGTTCTGTTATCACCTGTGATAACGACTTTGGTGTATGTGCTAAGTGTTATGGTCGTGACCTTGCACGTGGTCATATCATCAACGCGGGTGAATCAGTAGGTGTTATCGCAGCACAATCAATCGGTGAGCCGGGTACACAGCTTACGATGCGTACATTCCACATCGGTGGTGCGGCATCAAGAGCATCAGCTGAAAACAATGTACAAGTTAAAACTGACGGTACGTTAAAACTACATAACGCTAAGTATGTACTTAATACCGACGGTAAGATTGTAATTACTTCACGTTCAACTGAAATCACTATCATTGATAGCTTCGGTCGTGAAAAAGAGCGTTATAAAGTACCTTACGGTGCGGTACTAACAGTACAAGACAATGCAGAAGTTCAAGGTAACGACATCGTTGCTACTTGGGACCCGCATAGTCACCCAATCGTTCTTGAGCATAAGTCAAAAATCTCGTTCAGCGATGTTGATGACTCAAATACGGAAGCACAAACTGATGAACTAACCGGCTTAACCCGTGTAGTTGTTAAAGACCTTGCTAAAGTAAATGCGAAAGAGCCTAAGCTTATCATCGAAAGTGAAGAGCGCGGCTTGCAAGAAACACGTCTACCTTCATTCACTACGATTGAAGTGACAGATGGCGTTACAGCAAACCCAGGTGACGTACTTGCACGTATTCCGCAAGAAGGTTCGAAAACTCGTGATATCACGGGTGGTCTACCACGCGTAGCCGACTTATTTGAAGCACGTAAGCCAAAAGATCCAGCTATCTTAGCTGAAATCACAGGTACTATTAGCTTCGGTAAAGAAACTAAAGGTAAGAAACGTTTAGTTATTACACCAGCTGAAGGCGATCATTACGAAGAGATGATTCCTAAGTGGCGTCAACTTAACGTGTTTGAAGGTGAGCAAGTGTCTAAAGGTGAAGTTATCGCCGATGGCCCTGAATCACCACATGACATCTTACGCCTACGTGGTGTGACTCATGTTGCTAACTACATTGTTAACGAAGTGCAAGAGGTTTACCGTTTGCAGGGCGTTAAGATCAATGATAAGCACATTGAAACAATTATTCGTCAGATGCTACGTAAATGTACCATCCTTGACGGCGGTGATACTGAGTTCTTAGCGGGTGAGCAAATTGAAGTAGCTCGCGTTAATATCGCTAATCGTGACCTTGAAAAACAAGGTAAAATCCCAGCGAAGTTTGAAATACAACTTATGGGTATCACGAAAGCATCACTAGCAACCGAATCTTTCATCTCGGCAGCGTCTTTCCAAGAAACAACACGTGTTCTTACAGATGCCGCAGTGAATGGTAAGAGCGATGAGCTTCGTGGTCTGAAAGAAAACGTAATTGTGGGTCGTCTGATCCCAGCCGGTACTGGCTTTGCGTATCACCAAGACCGTATGGCTCGCCGCAAGCAGGGTGAAGTTGTTGAAGAGCAAACAGTAAGTGCAGAAGAGGCAACTCAAGCACTAACAGATGCTCTGAACGCAGATTTATCTGGAAATCAATAAACTCTTATTAATCAACAGATTAATAAATCGTAAGACAGTTATCTACTGTCTTACGATGAGTTTAGGTTGACAGGTTAAACTTTGCTCATTAAAATTCCGCCACCCATTTACTTGCATGTATGTTACAAGCTTGTAAAAAGGGCGGATTTTTTTATTTTTTTCAGTAGTAATTTTAATTTCAGGAGCTATTTAAATGGCAACTATTAACCAGCTAGTGCGTAAGCCACGTCGTAGCAAGGTTACTAAAAGTAACTCAGCTGCGCTTAAAGCGTGTCCGCAAAAGCGTGGTGTATGTACTCGCG
The DNA here is from genome assembly GCF_023161905.1 of Pseudoalteromonas sp. 2CM41L. Classification (NCBI taxonomy): domain Bacteria; kingdom Pseudomonadati; phylum Pseudomonadota; class Gammaproteobacteria; order Alteromonadales; family Pseudoalteromonadaceae; genus Pseudoalteromonas; species Pseudoalteromonas sp. 2CM41L. Next base: position 4,683 of record NZ_JALNTN010000009.1, on the reverse strand, counting down.
TATATACAACTACACCTAAGAAACCAAACTCAGCGTTACGTAAAGTAGCTCGTGTACGTTTAACTAACGGTTTCGAAGTAACATCATACATCGGTGGTGAAGGTCATAACCTTCAAGAGCACAGTGTAATCCTAATCCGTGGTGGTCGTGTTAAAGATTTACCAGGTGTGCGTTTTCACACTGTACGTGGTGCACTTGACTGTGCAGGCGTTAGCGACCGTCGTCAAGCTCGTTCTAAATACGGTGCAAAACGCCCTAAAGGCTAATTGTTTTCCGTTAGTAAGGCCAAGCACTAAATATTATTAATTATTGTTTTGGGTGATTGTTCCAAAAGGACAAACCTGAATAAACCGGAGATACAAAATGCCTAGAAGACGCGTAATAGGTCAACGTAAAATTCTTCCAGATCCTAAGTTCGGATCGGAACTTCTTGCTAAATTCGTTAACATCGTAATGTTAGACGGCAAGAAATCTACTGCTGAAAAAATTGTTTATGGTGCGCTAGACGTGGCTGCTGAGAAATCAGGCAAGTCGCACCTAGAAATCTTTGAATCTGCACTTGATAACATCCGTCCACAGGTAGAGGTTAAATCTCGCCGTGTTGGTGGTTCAACTTATCAAGTTCCAGTTGAAGTACGTCCAGTACGTCGCAACGCATTAGGTATGCGTTGGTTAGTAGACGCTGCACGTAAGCGTGGCGAAAAATCTATGGGCTTACGTTTAGCTCAAGAAATCGTTGACGCTGCTGACAACAAAGGCACTGCGGTTAAGAAACGTGAAGACGTTCACCGTATGGCTGAAGCGAATAAAGCATTCGCACATTACCGTTGGTAATCTGTCCTTAACCTTTAAGAGGATCATATGGCACGTACAACTCCACTTGAGCGCTACCGTAATATCGGCATAGTAGCTCACGTAGATGCAGGCAAAACCACTACAACAGAACGTGTTCTGTTCTACACAGGTCTTTCTCATAAGATCGGTGAAGTACATGATGGCGCCGCAACTATGGATTGGATGGAGCAGGAACAAGAGCGTGGTATCACAATCACTTCTGCTGCAACAACGTGTTTCTGGAAAGGGATGGACGCGCAATTTGACGACCATCGTATCAATATCATTGATACTCCAGGACACGTAGATTTCACTATTGAAGTAGAGCGTTCTTTACGCGTACTTGATGGTGCGGTAGTTGTTCTTTGTGCTTCATCAGGTGTACAGCCGCAAACTGAGACAGTTTGGCGCCAAGCGAACAAATACGAAGTTCCAAGAATGATCTTCGTAAATAAAATGGATCGCACCGGCGCTGACTTCTTAACGGTTGTTGACCAGGTGAAATCTCGTCTTGGAGCAACGCCTGTTCCAATCCAGTTGCCAATTGGCGCTGAAGACGACTTTAAAGGTGTTATTGACCTGATAAAAATGAAAGCCATTAACTGGAACGAAGCGGACCAGGGTATGACTTTCTCTTATGAGGCAATACCGGCAGAACTTCAAGAGCTCGCTCAAGAATGGCACTCTCATTTAGTTGAAAGTGCAGCTGAAGCCTCTGAAGAACTAATGGATAAGTACTTAGAAGGTGAAGAGTTAAGTGAAGCAGAGATTAAATCTGCCTTACGTCAACGCACATTAGCGAACGAAATTGTTCCCATTACGTGTGGTAGTGCATTTAAAAACAAAGGCGTTCAAGCTGTGCTTGATGGCGTTGTTGAATACATGCCTGCACCAACACAAGTGAAACAAATCCAAGGTATCCTAGAAAATGGAACTGAGGAAGAACGTCCAGCTGATGATAAAGCGCCGTTTGCTGCACTTGCATTTAAAATTGCAACAGACCCGTTTGTTGGCACTTTAACCTTTTTCCGTGTTTACTCTGGTACTGTTAAACAGGGTGACGCGGTTTATAACCCAGTTAAAAGTAAGCGTGAGCGATTTGGTCGTATCGTACAGATGCATTCAAACTCACGTGAAGAGATCAAAGAAGTTCACGCAGGCGATATTGCGGCAGCTATTGGTCTTAAAGACGTAACAACAGGTGAGACACTGTGTGATCCGAACTCTATCATTACGCTAGAGCGTATGGAGTTCCCAGAGCCAGTTATCTCTGTTGCGGTTGAGCCTCGCACAATCGCTGACCAAGATAAGATGGGTATTGCACTAGGTAAACTAGCTGCTGAAGACCCTTCTTTTCGTGTACAAACTGACGAAGAATCAGGCCAGACTATAATCTCTGGTATGGGTGAACTTCACCTTGATATCATTGTCGACCGTATGAAACGTGAATTCAGTGTTGAATGTAACGTTGGTAAGCCGCAGGTTGCATACCGAGAAGCTATTCGTTCAACTGTTGAAGTTGAAGGGAAGTTTGTACGTCAATCAGGTGGTCGTGGTCAATATGGTCACGTCTGGGTTAAACTTGAACCGATGGATATTTCGGATGATGAAGCACCAATTTATGAGTTCGTTAACGAAACTGTAGGTGGTTCGGTTCCAAAAGAATTTATCCCTGCGGTAGACAAAGGTATCCAAGAGCAAATGTCTCAAGGTGTACTGGCAGGCTACCCATTACTTGGCGTTAAAGCGACTTTATATGATGGTTCATTCCATGATGTAGACTCGAATGAAATGGCATTTAAAATTGCAGGTTCAATGGCAATGAAAGCTGGGGCGCTTAAAGCTGACCCTGTACTTTTAGAGCCAATGATGAAGGTTGAAGTAATCACTCCTGACTCAAACATGGGTGATGTAGTTGGCGACTTAAACCGTCGTCGCGGCATAATCGAAGGCATGGAAGATGCAATAGGTGGACTTAAGCAAGTTAATGCTCAGGTTCCTCTTTCTGAAATGTTTGGTTATGCAACTGCTTTACGATCTGCAACACAGGGCCGTGCTTCTTACTCTATGGAGTTTTTGAAGTACGCTGAAGCCTCTAAAAATGTTGCAGATACAATAATTTCAGCTCGCGCTGTTATATGATTTTAGCTTGTCTGGCTCAATAGTGAGTCAGGCTTTAATTTCTTAATTAGGAATTTTTTAAGATGGCAAAAGAAAAGTTTGAACGCGTAAAACCGCACGTAAACGTTGGTACAATCGGCCACGTTGACCACGGTAAAACTACACTAACTGCAGCAATCACTAACGTACTTGCAAAAGTATACGGCGGTGTTGCTAAAGATTTCGCATCAATCGATAACGCTCCAGAAGAGCGCGAGCGTGGTATCACAATCTCAACTTCTCACGTTGAGTACGATACACCAACTCGTCACTACGCACACGTAGATTGTCCTGGACACGCCGATTATGTTAAAAACATGATCACTGGTGCTGCTCAAATGGACGGCGCTATCTTAGTAGTAGCTGCGACTGACGGCCCTATGCCACAAACGCGTGAGCACATCCTACTTTCTCGTCAGGTTGGCGTACCTTACATCGTTGTATTCATGAACAAATGTGACATGGTTGACGACGAAGAGCTACTTGAGCTAGTAGAAATGGAAGTTCGTGAACTTCTTTCTGAATACGACTTCCCAGGTGATGACTTACCACTAATTCAAGGTTCTGCTCTTAAAGCACTTGAAGGCGAAAAGCAGTGGGAAGACAAAATCGTTGAGCTTGCAGAAGCACTAGATTCTTACATCCCAGAGCCAGAGCGTGACATCGATAAGCCATTCATCATGCCTATCGAAGACGTTTTCTCAATCCAAGGCCGTGGTACAGTAGTAACTGGTCGTGTTGAAGCTGGTATCATCAACGTGAACGACGAAGTTGAAATCGTTGGTATCAAAGAGACTACTAAGTCTACTTGTACTGGTGTTGAAATGTTCCGTAAGCTTCTTGACGAAGGTCGTGCTGGTGAGAACATTGGTGCACTTCTACGTGGTACTAAGCGTGAAGACGTTGAACGTGGTCAAGTACTAGCTAAGCCTGGTTCAATCAACCCACACACTACATTCACTTCAGAAGTATACGTACTTTCTAAAGATGAAGGTGGTCGTCATACTCCTTTCTTCAAAGGTTACCGTCCACAGTTCTACTTCCGTACAACTGACGTAACAGGTGACGTACAGTTACCAGAAGGCGTAGAAATGGTAATGCCTGGTGATAACGTTAAGATGACAGTAACTCTAATCGCGCCAATCGCGATGGACGAAGGTCTTCGTTTCGCTATCCGTGAAGGTGGCCGTACTGTAGGTGCTGGTGTTGTAGCAACTATCGTAGAGTAATAATTAACTTTTAAGTTAATTATTACTATAAAAACCCGAGCTTAGCCTCGGGTTTTTTAATGCCTGAAATTTATGTCATGTGAAGGTGGCGCTATTACCTTTAGGCGTAGGTGCTATGCAGCAACGTTCAATGAGTAATAGTTAACGTTTTAGTTAATTAATACTATAAAAACCCGAGCTTAGCCTCGGGTTTTTTAATGCCTGAAATTTACGTCATGTGAAGGTGGCGCTATTACCTTTAGGCGTAGGTGCTATGTAGCAACGTTCAATGAGTAATAGTTAACGTTTAAGTTAATTAATAATATAAAAACCCGAGCTTAGCCTCGGGTTTTTTAATGCCTGAATAAAAGCCATTAGTTTTTAGCTATCAGCTTTTAGCTGCTTGATCTGACCCCGATAAAGTAGACACGGGGTTTTAATTCATTGATTCATATTGTATGGGGCTAACATTTCCAATCGT
>NZ_JALNTN010000008.1:0-160947 GCF_023161905.1 Pseudoalteromonas sp. 2CM41L | reverse complement strand
AAGTGCATAAAAAAGACCTGGCGCTTTCGCACCAAGTCTTTCATTAAAACCGTCAACCTATTTCAGGACGGGACAAAATGTAGTTTACTTTTTTTGTTGCGCATCGAGAGATTCACCGTTTACATCACTCGAGTCATCACTCATTAAATATAAATACGTTGGCATTAAATCTTCTGGGGTAGCAAGCTTATCGCGATCCTCCCCTGGGTAGGCTGATGCGCGCATAGAGGTACGCGTTGCGCCAGGGTTTATACAATTTACACGGATATTGGTTTTACCTACTTCGCAGGCCCATGTTTGCATCATGCCTTCAACTGCAAATTTAGATATTGCATAAGGCCCCCAAAATTCGCGCCCTTTACGGCCAACGCTTGATGAAGTGAAAACAATAGAGGCATTTTCTGATTTACGCAGCACAGGGAATAGCGCTTTGGTGATCATTGCTTGCGCAGTAACATTCACTTTCATGATGTTTTCAAACGTAGAAGAGCAAAAGTGCTCAAGTGGCCCTAGCGAACCTAAAATACCGGCATTATTTAATAAGCCGTCTAATCGGCCAAATTGACTTTCGATTGTAGCTGCTAAATCACGGTAGTTTTGTTTTGTCGCGCCTTTTAAGTCCATTGGCACAATAGCAGGCTGAGGGTAACCAGCATTGACAATCTCATCGTAAACGCATTCGAGCTTATTTGTTGTTTTACCAAGTAAAATAACTGTCGCGCCATGCTTTGCGTAGGTAATTGCTGCTACGCGGCCAATACCATCGCCGGCACCTGTAATTAAAATTACTTTATTTTGAAGTGCATTTGGAGTTGCTTGATAAGTTTGCATATAAATACCAATTTATAAAATTTTTTTGATTTTAACATAGCAAATCGTCAAGTAATCGAATTTATTGAAAATTTAGGTGGCGGAATTATAAACTTTACGTTAAGTTTAACTGGTCTAATGTCTCATTAATAAACTGATTACATTGTTTTAACTTTACTACACTGATTAAACACACTTACTTTGAACGAACACACTATAAAAATAAAGATATGTGCGGAGCCAACAATATGAAAAAAATGCTACTCTCACTCTCGGTTACAGCTGCGTTAGCAGGTTGTGGCGGCGGAGAAACATTAGAAGATGTTAAAAACGATACTGCAACCATAATACCTAATGCCACGGTGACCTTTGACCCTGCGAATGGGGTTTTATCTGTCCCTAACGATTTATTAATGAGCGGCACTCAAGACGGCACAATTAATATTCCAGGTGAATTAGACGATGATAACGTCTCTGTGCCTCGCACTGCTTATGCAGATCCGCAATTAGCGCTAGGTGCGTTAGATGGCTGGTCATCGCAAGTGCCTTACAAAATTGATTTAACTTTCCCTACAGGTGTGTCGCTTGATGAAACCTCTGCAGCGTCGCCTGGTACAGTAAGAATTTTTGAAGTGGTTATGGGCGCAAGCTTAACTGATGCAGAATGTGCTGTTGTTACAGCTGGTTCAGCGTGTAAGTTGGTAGGCGAATTAACCTACGGCGTAGACTTTATTTCTCAAGCCTCTGGCGATGCAGTAGCTATTATCCCATTAAAGCCTTTCACACCAGGAAGTTCATACATAAATGTATTAACCACTGGATTAAAAGACTCTCAAGGGCGTTCTATTCAGCCTTCTTCTACTTACGCTTCTGTAAGTGAAGAAGCGCCATTGATTACTGATGCTCAGCTTGGTCTTCAAGCGGCAGTAAATAGCTATGAGAATGTGGTTGTAAGCTCAGGTGATATTACTAAAGATGATATTATATTTTCTGCTGCTATGACCATTCAATCAGCAGGTACTGTGCTTGGCACAATTAAAAACTTACTGGCAGCTAGCTTACAAAATGATGCTTTGCCAACACCAATGGTAAGTGTACCTGAACAAGCAATGGTAAATGTGCAGCAAGTATTTGCAGCTGCGGGTGTTAGCGTATCGGATGCGTTCTCTGGTGTGCAATATTTAAAAGGTAGCGTTATGTTACCTATGTATTTAGGCACCCCAACAGGCACTGAAATAAGTGATTTAAATGATACATATTGGCAAGGTATGTGTGATAACGCGGTAGCTGTTTTAGGTTACAAAGCTGCAGCAGGCGAAGCTTTCCCTGCAGAGCCAATTAGCGATAATGATGGGCTTTGTGCTGCGTTAAGTGACGGACAGTTGCGTGATTTAGGTTTAGACACTACGCGTCATTTAACTAAGTATAACTCTATTCCTAAAGTGCAAAGCATGGCGAATGTGCCAGTGCAAATAACCAAACCTATTTTACCGGTTATTAATTTTATTCGTGATTCACAAGGTCTTGATCCAATTGAAATGCCAGAAACTGGCTGGCCAGTTGTTATTATGCAACACGGTATAACAACAGACAAAGAAAGCATGTTGGCACTCACTGCACAACTTTCAATTCAAGGTTTTGCCACAGCGGCAATTGACCATCCTCGCCATGGTGAGCGTGGTGTAGATGTTGATGCTGATGGGACAGATGACTTTAATGCGACGACGGGCTCAGTACTAAGTTACATGAACTTAAACTCGTTGTTAGTTGCTCGTGATAGCTTGCGTCAATCATCAGCAGATTTATTAGGCTTACGCTTAGGTTTAAACTTTATTAATGATGCGACGATTAACGCACAAGATGTAACCTATGTAGGGCATTCTTTAGGCTCTATTGTTGCACCTGCATTTATAGCTCAGGCTAATACTCCGCTTGCAGATACAGTTGACCCATTATTTAAGGTAAACACGGTAGCACTTGCCAGTGGCGGTGGCGGTATAGCAAGCTTTTTACTTGAATCGGCTGCGTTTGGGCCATTTATTCAAGGTTCTGTATTATCGCAAGCTGGCACAGCAGAGTCGCAAGAGTTTAACGAGTTTTTACAAGCGGATGCTATTTCAAACTGTGGTACATTATTACCAGATATGGAAGCGTTTTTAACTTGTGGCTATCAGGCGTATGTAACCTCACTTACTACGGCAGGGGAAACTACAAAACTTGCTAACATTCAAGCGGTAATGACCGAGTTTGCTTTTGCAGCGCAAACCGCACTTGATAGCGGAGACCCAACAAATTACGCAGCAGCGGTAAATGCATTAGGTACCCCTGTATACACTAATGTAGTTGTAGGCGATGGCGCAGATAACAAACCAGACCAAGTTATTCCGCCAGCGGCAGCAAATAACCCTATATCGGGCACAATTCCGTTAGCAACATTAATGGGGCTTGAAACAGTAAGCACTTCACAAGCACTAAGTGAAACCCCAGCGAGTTATTTGGTGAAATTTACAAAAGGGCACCATGGCTCAATTTTAACGCCAGCACAAGACGATGCCCAAGCGGCAACTGTTGAGGGCAGTGCAGCAGCAAACGCTGAAATGCAGCTCCAAGTAGCTACTTATTTAGCTGCACGCGGGCGTATGTTATTAGTCAGTAACCCAGAGGTTGTGACTGATTAATCAGCAAATACCTTATTAACCTTGAAAAGCCACTGTTTAGTGGCTTTTTTTTGTTATAAAGCATGATAAATTAGCTTAAATTTATAAATGGAGAGACCAGTTGGAATTTTTATACGAATACGGTTTGTTTTTTGCTAAAACGGTTACCTTTGTTATTGCTATTGCAATTATTTTAACCCTTATTGTGGGTTCAGCAGTAAAGCCTAAAGCTAAAAAAGGAGCCATAGAAATAGACGATTTGTCTGAGCAACTAGATGACTTAAAACACAGCTTTTTAGAAAATACTTTAACTAAAAAAGAGTTAAAGGCGCATCATAAAGCGCAAAAAGTCGAGTCTAAAAAAGCGGCAAATGATGAGCCGAAGCCACGCCTATATGTTATTGATTTTATAGGTAGTATGGACGCTCATGAAGTTGAAAGCCTACGCGAAGAAGTGACCGCAATTATTGCCATTGCTAATCCTGAGAAAGATAAAGTATTAGTTCGCTTAGAAAGTGGGGGCGGCGTGGTGCATGGCTATGGTTTAGCTGCATCGCAATTACAGCGTTTTAAAACTGCAGGTATTAAGCTTTCGGTTTCTATTGATAAAGTAGCAGCGAGTGGCGGTTACATGATGGCCTGTGTGGCCGATGAAATATTAGCGGCTCCTTTTGCTATAGTTGGCTCTATTGGTGTAATTGCACAAATACCTAACTTTAATAAAATTTTAAAGAAAAACGATGTAGAGTTTGAGCAAATTACAGCAGGCGAATTTAAACGTACGTTAACTTTGTTCGGCGAAAACACAGATAAAGCCCGCGAAAAGTTTCGTGATGAAATAGAGCAAACACATGGTTTGTTTAAAGAGTTTGTAAGCAGCCAACGGCCAACACTTAATATTGATAATGTGGCAACGGGCGAGCACTGGTTTGCAACACAAGCAATTGAAAAGGGCTTAGTTGATGTAATTAAAACCAGTGATGATGCGTTATTAGAACAGCAATCTGAGCGTCAAATATACAAAGTAAAATACAAAATTAAGAAAGGATTAAGTGATAAGTTAGCAATTGGGCTTAGTAGCTCTGTAAATAAAGCAGGCGTTAATTTAATGTCGCGTTTTAAAGCAATGAACCCATAAAGCGTTATTAAAGGTAATAAAAAACCCTTGCATAGCAAGGGTTTTTTTATGAGCTTAAATAATTACTCAGTAGATTTGTGGTAATCTTCTAAGTCTTTAGCTGCGTTCGGGTCGTTAAATATTGTTTCATCTAATTGACCTTCTGATTTAGCAACCACACAAGTTACCATACAGTCACCCGTTATATTAACGGCTGTTCGCGTCATATCGAGTAATCTGTCAACACCAATAATAATTGCAATCCCTTCTACTGGTAAACCTACTTGGTTAAGTACCATTGCAAGCATGATTAAACCCACACCAGGCACACCCGCGGTGCCTACCGAGGCAAGCGTTGCGGTTAGAATAACCATTAAGTAATCAGAAATCGTTAAATCAACAGCAAACACTTGTGCAATAAATACTGTTGCCACGCCTTGCATAATAGCTGTGCCATCCATGTTAATGGTAGCGCCAAGCGGAATAGTAAAAGAGGCAACCGAGTTATTAGCGCCGAGTTTTTTGGTCGCAGTTTCAAGTGTAATAGGCATAGTCGCGCTTGAGCTTGAAGTGCTAAAACCAAATAAACACGCGTGTTTCATTTTAGCTAAAAAGGTAAGCGGGTTAAGACCTGTTAATACTTTTAAAATAATACTGTAATTAATAAATGCGTGAATTAATAACGCCGCCACTACTACAAGGAAGTACTTAGCTAGGCTGAGTATTAATCCCATTTCGATAGTGGTAAAAAGTTTAGCCATTAAAAAGAACACACCGTAAGGTGCAATGTTCATTAGTAGCGTTACTAGTTTTAAAATAACCGTGTTTAAATCTTCAAATACTGCGGCTACACGTTTACCTGCTTTGCCACTTAGCGCCATTGATACACCAAATAAAAGCGCAAACACAATAACTTGCAGCATGTTCCCTTTAGCCATCGCTTCGAATGGGTTAGTAGGGAACATATCGATAATCACTCGCGCTAAGGTAGGGGCTTCTTTAGCATTGAAGCTTGCATCTGATGGCAGTGCAATGCCTTGACCTGGGTTAAATAATAACGCCAGTGAAATAGCTACAGTAATTGCCACGGCAGTTGTAACTAAATATAAGCCAATCGATTTACCACCTAAACGGCCTAATTTTTTAGGATCGCTCAAGCTACAAGTACCACATACAAGCGATACAAATACCAGCGGCACAACCAACATTTTTAAGCTGGCAATAAAAATTTGTCCGCCAACATGGAAAAGGCCATCTACAAAAAAAGCTTTAATTGGCAAAGAGAATAACCCAAGAGGAATTAGATAATCGTCTTCACCAGCTAATATAGCCTGAAATAAAAAGCCTACTGCAATACCCAGTGCCATGCCAATCATGATACGGGTAGTTAAACTCATTGAACGTATTTTAGACATATTCCCTAATCTATTTTTTCAAATTTGCCATAGACTACCAGCAAGGAAATATTTACTACAGAAAAAAATAGCCTTTGCGGAATTATTTACATAAAAAAGTGACAAAAAACTGTGATATTAGACTAAGTTATAGGTTAATATTAGGTAAACAATTATATGAATAATAAATAGCTAACTAGGGAGAGGGCGATGCCTTTATTACGATGGCTAAGTATCTTGTTTATAAGCTCATTGGTAGCCGCTTGTGGCGGCGGTGGGTCGTTAGATAAAGATACATCCACTGGCGGAAGTGACGAAACAGAAGAGCTAAATTATGTAGTGTCTGTTCAAGGCTATAGTCAATCAAGTACAGATGAAGCGAATTCTGTTACAGCTGATGAACCGTTAACTATTTCGGCAATGCTCACTAATAGTGGGGCAGTTGTTGTTGGCGAAGTAGTCAATTTTAGTCTTAATGGTGACATCGGATCGCTAGATCCAGTTTCAGGCACGGTTTTAACCAACACTGATGGAGTTGCATCAATTACTCTGACGGCTGGCGACACTGCGGGGGCTGGTATTATTACCGCCACCTATATTAATGGTGAAGATACTTACAGTGACTCCTTTGGTTTCACATCTGATGGCTCTGAGAGCGATGACTCCAGTGTGAATGGTACTATTGAACTTGATGTTTCAATTTTAGATAGTACTGGTTCACCATTTACAACTGATAACCCCGTTAGCAAAGATAATAAAGGTACAGTTACTGCTACCTTGTTAGAAGAAGATGAACCTTTGCAAGGCCAGCTAATTTCTTTTACAACTAATTACACTGGTAAAATCACACCTGTGTTAGGTACTGCATTAACAGACGCGAGTGGTCAAGCTTCCGTAACGCTCAGTAGCGGTGATTCAAAAGGTGCGGGTCAAGTCGTTGCTATCTATACGGATGAAAGCGGTAATAGCATCACTAAAGTTGCAGGCTTTATTTCAAATGGTGATGATGCACCTGTGGAAAGTGCTGAAGCAGAGCTTGATATCAAGTTATTACAAGGCTGTGCAAGTGATTGGGATGCTAATCGCAACACAACATCCCTCGAAGGCACCTATCTAGCATCTGGTTGTAATGTTGTAAATCAATTCTCTTCTGATGAACTTATTGACGTTATGATTAAAGTCACAGATACAAGTTCTGGTGATGGTATTGATGGCATTATAGCTGAGTTATCTACAGACCTTGGTGCCTTGTTACCAGAATCAGGTAAAGCACTAACAGATAACTTTGGTTTTGCAATTTTAAAATTACAGCCAGGGGCAAACAGTGGTGCTGGAGAAGTATCTGTTACTGCTAAATCAGTTACTGCTTCAAAAGCATTTGAAATCGCTACAGCAGAATTAAGTGTTGAAATTTCAAATGGTTTATATAATAAATTAGATGAAGCTGGCAATGTGATTGATAACGAATTTGTGCCACTAGCAGCTGGAGCTACAACGGTTATTTCAGTAAATATTTATGATACAGATGGAGATTTGTTTGTAACTCCACTAGATGTTGAATTTACATCTGGTTGTGTTGAATCTGATCTTGCGGTAATGGATGATACTGCAACGAGTATTAGTGGTATTGCAACAGCGACATACCGAAGTAATGGCTGTAATACATCACAAGGCGATACGGTTACAGCGACAGTGCTTACTGGTGGTACACCAAAAGTTGTTACAGTTAATGTACCTGTATCGGCTGCCGCAGTAAGCTCGATTGAATTTGTTGAAGCATCAGAAAATGTACTTGCACTAAAAGGGACTGGTGGAGTTTCTCGTAAAGAAATCAGCCAACTTACATTCAAATTAACAGATGAAATAGGTAATACTGCAAAGCAAAAGCGTTTAGATTTTCGTTTAAGCTCGACTAATGGTGGCATATCACTTTCTGAAGTTACAGATTCGACCGGTTATTCGCATGCTAGTGTTTCAACAGATTCTGAAGGCTTAGCACGTATTCAAGTGAACTCTGGTTTTGTTCCTCAGGCTGTGCGTGTGCAAGCTTGCTACATCCCAGATGAACTTATTCCAGCTGACCAAAACGACAATGTTACATGCTGGAAAGAACTTTATGATGAGTGTCTTCTTGATGACGCAGAGCGTGATGCCAATGTTTCATGCCCAACCGGAGAACTCTCACTAGTTTCATTAGATGAGCAAGTAATAACAGTATCTGATTTAGTTTCGATTAGTTCAGGTTTACCTGATGGCAATAGTTTCACCGCTGCACCAACTAACTTCAATATTGAAGCGTTAAATTATACCGGTGATATTGAAGACGTTAATGTTTATTTAGCTGATCATTTTAACAACCCTGTTCCTGATGGGACTTCGGTATACTTAACAACTGAAGGGGGTGCTATTGGTACCATTGATGGTGCAGAATTTAATGCGCAGTTAGAGTGTAATACAGTCGACGGTCAGTGCGTTGCTCAATGGCGTTCACAAAACCCAAAACCATTCACAGATGCAAAATGGGGTAATACAATTAACAGTATTAACCCTAAAACTAATGAAATTAACTGTGATCTTTACTTTGGTTCTGCAGCACCTTGTATGGCCGGTATTTTAAATGCTGCTTTCAATGAAAATGGCGTCCCTCTTGGTGGTCGTGCAACAGTGCTTGTTACCGCTAAAGGTCAAGAATCGTTCATTGACATTAACGGAAATGGGCGTTTTGATACCAACGAATATTATAGTGGTTATGATCTAACAGAGGCATTTATCGATCACAATGAAAATGGTGTTTATGATGGCTTAGCGGGTATTTATGATCCTGTTACAGCGACAGTGATAAAAGCCGCTGATAACTGTCAAGAAGGCGATAGTGATGATCCATGTAGCCCAGAGAACACAAATGCTGGCCATTTTGAAGAAAACTGGGATATTGATCTCAATGGCATGCACACGCTAGCTGATGAAAAATACAATGGTTTAGTATGTAAAGCAGAAGCAACAACACCAACAGAAGGTGACACATTTGAAAGCCTTTGTACTAAAGAACTAGTTGATATTCGTGATTCTTTTGAAATCATTATGTCGGGTAGTACCGCATACAGTAGATTTGTGGTCACAAAAAGTGAGTTACGTAATCGCTTTGCTGAAGCATTAGAAGAAACAGTTATAGATGATCCTACAGTATTTACTGATAATGCTATGCAGCTCGCACAGGATATCGAAGAGTGTAATAATATCTATCGTCAAGCTGACACTCAGTCTGGCGCTATTATCTTGAGCTTAGAAGCAACCGATAACACAGATTACTGCGATGTAGGTTCTATCAACATTACTAGTACTGATTTGGGGAATCAGCTATCAGCATTAACTTTCGCTGTTTACTACTCTGATATATATAATAACCCCATGCCTGCAGGTACCAATGTAGCTATATCTGCTGATAATGGTGAGTACAGCGGTACAGACGGTTTTGATATTCGCAATTCAAGTGCAACGTTTGCATTTGGTGAAGCTCTATCAATTAGCCGTGAAGCAGAAGGAAATGATAAAACGGAAGGATTCTTAACCGTTGAGTTTACGACTGGTAAAGGCAATATTTCAACAGCTCAAATTGCAATAAGTGATGATGGTTAATATGTAGTCAATTGTTTAATTAAAAAAAAGCCAACCTTAAGGTTGGCTTTTTTATTTGTGTTCTATATATTCCACAGCAATTATTTTAAAAACACCGGTTTGTATAATTTAACAACAAAAATTGTTTGTTTATTCAGTAAATACTGAAAAGTTTGTATTAAAAGCTTGTAACAATAGGTGTTTGTAGATATACCTATAAATATTCGCGCCGTTTATGTCGGCAAAACACATTTAAATATTTGGTTAGAAATAGGCAACTATGGGCAAATCGCTAGTAATTGTAGAGTCACCTGCTAAGGCTAAAACAATTAATAAATACTTAGGTAAAGACTTCATCGTAAAGTCCAGTATTGGACATGTGCGTGATTTACCTACTTCAGGTTCGAACAAAGCTAAAGTACCGGCGACTAAAACGCCAGCTGAAGTTCGTAAAATGGAGCCTGAAGAAAAGGCAGCGTATAAACAGCAACGAGATTACACTAACTTAGTTGCACGTATGGGTATTGATCCTGAAAAAGGGTGGGAGCCACATTACGAAATTTTGCCAGGTAAAGAGAAAGTAGTTCAAGAGTTAAAAAAGCTGGCCGAAAATGCAGACCAAGTTTATCTCGCAACGGATTTGGATAGAGAAGGGGAAGCAATTGCTTGGCACCTTCAAGAAATTATTGGTGGTGAGCCTGAAAAATATAAACGCGTTGTATTTAACGAAATTACAAAAAATGCGATTCAACAAGCGTTTGAAACACCTGGTGAACTAAATACCGACATGGTATATGCACAACAAACACGCCGCTTTTTAGACCGTGTAGTTGGCTTTATGGTATCGCCGTTATTATGGGCTAAAGTAGCGCGCGGGCTTTCTGCTGGGCGTGTGCAATCGGTTGCGGTACGTTTATTAGTAGAGCGCGAACGTGAAATTAAAGCGTTTATACCTGAAGAGTTTTGGGATATACACGCCGATGTTAAAAATACTGAGTCACAATTACGCTTAGAAGTCACCAAACAAGCAGATAAGCCATTTAAGCCGGTAAATGAGGCTCAGGCTACAGCCGCAGTTAAAAGCCTTGAGACAGCCGAATATAAAGTAATAAGTGTTGAAGAAAAACCCAGCAAAAGCCGCCCAAGTGCGCCTTTTATTACTTCAACCATGCAACAAGCCGCCAGTACACGTTTAGGCTATGGCGTTAAAAAAACAATGATGCTTGCACAGCGCCTCTACGAAGGCGGTTACATTACTTATATGCGTACCGATTCAACTAATCTGTCAAAAGATGCAGTTGAAATGTGTCGTGATTATGTAACGCAAGAGTTTGGCGCAAAGTACTTACCTAAAGACCCAATTAGCTACAGCTCTAAAGGCAATGCACAAGAAGCGCACGAAGCGATCCGTCCTTCAAGTGTCACTGTACTTTCTGGGCATGTTGAAGGTGTTGATGCCGATGCCAAAAAACTGTACGAATTAATTTGGCGTCAGTTTGTTGCCTGTCAAATGGTGCCTGCAGAGTACGACTTAACAACACTTACTGTGGCCGCTGATGAGTTTCAATTAAAAGCAAAAGGGCGAGTACTTCGCTTTGATGGTTGGACAAAAGTGCAACCTGCGGTACGCAAAAAGAATGAAGAAGATCAATCTCTGCCAGCAGTAAAAGAAGGCGAAGTACTTAGTTTAATTGAGCTTGACCCTAAGCAGCACTTTACTAAACCGCCAGCGCGCTTTAGTGAAGCAAGTTTAGTAAAAGAGCTTGAGAAACGTGGTATTGGTCGTCCATCTACGTACGCATCAATTATTTCAACAATTCAAGACCGTGGTTATGTACGGGTAGAAAACCGTCGTTTCTTCGCTGAAAAAATGGGCGAAATTGTTACCGACCGTTTGGTTGAAAACTTCACTGATTTAATGAACTTTGATTTTACCGCAAAAATGGAAGGTCGTTTAGATGATATCGCCGAAGGCGAGCGTGAATGGACCCAAGTGCTTGATAAGTTTTATGCTGATTTTTCTACGCAATTAAACATAGCCAAAGATGAGCCAGAGCAAGGCGGAATGCGCCTTAATCAAATGGTCGAAACCGACATTGACTGCCCTACGTGTGGCAGAAAAATGGGTATTCGCACGGCATCTACAGGGGTGTTTTTAGGGTGTACAGGTTATAACTTACCGCCTAAAGAGCGTTGTACAACCACTATGAACCTAGTATCAGGGGATGAAGCGGTTGCGGCAGATGTTGAAGACATTGAAACTGAAACATTAATGCAAATGAAGCGCTGTCCAATCTGTGAAACGGCTATGGACTCTTACCTAATAGACGAAACCCGTAAATTACATGTTTGTGGTAATAACCCTGCATGTGAAGGGTATATCGTTGAGCAAGGTACCTTTAAAATTAAAGGATACGATGGGCCTATTATCGAATGTGATAAATGTGGCTCAGACATGGAGCTTAAATCGGGCCGTTTTGGTAAGTATTTTGGCTGTAACAACGAAGAGTGTAAAAATACGCGTAAGTTACTTAAAAACGGCGAAGCTGCGCCACCAAAAGAAGATCCTGTGCACATACCTGAACTTGAATGTGAAAAGTCAGAAGCTTATTTTGTTTTACGTGACGGGGCTGCAGGTATTTTCTTGGCGGCTAACACCTTCCCTAAGTCACGCGAGACGCGAGCGCCTAAAGTGGCTGAGCTAAAGCGTTTTAGAGAGCGTATTTCACCTAAGTTTTATTACTTAGCTGATGCGCCAGAAAAAGATCCTGATGGCAATTTAGCCGTAGTACGTTATAGCCGTAAAAATAAAGCGCAATACGTGATGACTGAAGTTGACGGAAAAGCCACAGGCTGGACTGCTCACTACGAAGCGGGTAAATGGGTAGAAGAAGCGAAGAAAAAAGCAGCGCCTAAAAAGAAAGCGGCTGCAAAAAAATCGCCAGCTAAACCTAAAGCAAAAAAAGAAGCTGAATAAACGTTAAAATTTATTTAGCCTAAGACAAACAAAAACCGGAATACACAGCCTGTGTCATTCCGGTTTTTTATGATTATATGCGTCGCAATGGCTTTATTAGCCGCATATTTTTTATTGTTTAGATTTGTACAGTAGATACTTTTTTGTAGCCTTCAGACTCTAATTCATCATTAACGCATTGAAGAACATAGCCAAATAGATCGTCGTTACTTACATCATCATCTTTAGCCCAATTTACACACATATCTGTGTATTCTTTAATTGTTTGTGCAGAAGCTACTGGTGCATCGTCTGCGATTGCAACCGTTGCAGATACAGCAAAAAGTGGTGCAACTATTAATGCTAGCAATGCTTTATTCATTTGTTGATTCCTAAATAAATGGTTTTACGATTTAAATACATTTTAAAGCTGTATTTAAATAGTGCCCAATGCAGAACAACTCTGTTGGTGTAGTGATTTTTAATCGAAATTAAAATAAAAGATAACGAAAAATTTTTATCGTCAAGATGAGTAAATTACGCTTAAATAATTATATAAGTAATTGTGTTGTAATAAATTATAAGCTAAGGTCGCTTTTTTATAAAAAGATAAGTTAATGTCAGAACACCAATCAATACCAACCAGTACGCCTCGTAAAATACACAAAGTAGAGCAGGGCTTAGAGTCGTTTATATTTAAAGGGCGCTGGTTATTAGCCCCGTTTTTTGTAGGCCTACTATTTGCTGTAATATTGCTATTAATAAAGTTTTTTAAGCAACTTTATTTAATGGGTATTGCCACTTTTAGTGCAACAAACCAAGAGTTATTAGTGGGCATACTTACCCTCGTTGATACCGCTTTACTGGCTGGTTTATTACTTATTATTATTTTTAGTGGTTATGAGAACTTTGTTTCAAAGCTTAATATTGAGGGCCACGAAGATAGGCCGTCATGGATGGGAAAAGTAGGTTTCTCAGGCTTAAAAATGAAGCTTATTAGCGCAATTGTTGCTATATCTGCGGTTGAGCTTTTAAAGGTATTTATTAATTCTAATATTCATTCAAGTGAGGAGCTATTTTGGAAAGTGATTATCCATGTCACCTTTGTAAGCTCTGGCGTGTTATTTGCGCTCACTGATTATTTAAATAGTAAAACACAATCACATTAGAAAGGTTAAGTTAGTGGTTTGGTGGCCTGTATTTCGTCTTAAAACCGGCTATAGCAGTCCCACTATTTGAGCGCACAAAAAAGCCCGATAAAATCGGGCTTTTGAGCATCATACGTCAGGGCATTCTCATTTTACAAAAGCAAAGTAACAGCCAAAACCACTCATGTTTAGCTTGTTACCATCTAAACTAGCATTACAATGAGATAGTGAGTCATGCGCCTCAGTCACTGTTTTAGTCAACTCAAATGTTTGATTGGTATCAGCTAAGTTAAACACACATAACATAGTTTGCTCGTTTAGCGTTCTGTAAAAAGCGAGGATAGGCTCAGCAGTATCAATAAAATTAATATCGCCTGCTAATAACACAGTATGCTGTTTACGCCATGCCATAAACTCACGGTAGGCATTAAGTATAGAGTTTGCATCTTTATCTTGTACAGACACAGCCTGCTGCGTATGCGCGCTATCAACCGGTAACCAGGGTTTAGCAGCACTAAATCCTGCGTTTTGTGTGTTGTTACCTTCCCATGGCATTGGCGTTCTACAGCCGTCGCGACCTTTAAAGTTTGGCCAAAAGGTAATGCCGTATGGGTCTTGTAGGTCTTCAAATGCTACAGAGGCTTCACCTAGCCCCAGCTCTTCACCTTGGTACATACATACGCTACCACGTAATGAAGCAAGTAGGGCTGTAAGCATTTTGCATTGTGCTGGGTTTATTTCACCATTTTGGCTCCAGCGGCTCGCAACACGCTCTACATCGTGGTTGCTAAACGCCCAGCACGGCCAACCTTCAGTCATGCGTTGCTCAAGAGTCTGTACGGTTTCTCTTATGTATTCACTTGAATAATCATCAGTGAGTAGCTCAAAACTATAGCCCATATGCAGCTTATCACCGCCTTGGGTATATTCTGCCATTGTTGCCAATGAATCTTCCGATGAAATTTCACCAAGTGATACAGTACCCGGGTATTTATTAAGTAGTGCACGTATGTCTTGCATAAACTCAATGTTTTCTGGTTGGGTGTTATTATAATAATGGTACTGAAAAGCATATGGGTTATCTTCACTAAAGCCACGGCCTTGGCGTTTATCTTTAGGCTTTGCAGGATTGTCACGTAATTGTGCATCGTGGTAGCAAAAGTTAATAGCGTCTAATCTAAAACCATCTACACCTTTTTTAAGCCAAAACTCTACATTTTCTAAAACAGCTTTTCTTACATCTGGGTTATGAAAGTTTAAATCAGGCTGTTCGGTTAAAAAGTTATGTAAATAGTATTGACCGCGACGAGGCTCCCATTGCCAAGCACCGCCACCAAAAATAGATAACCAGTTATTAGGCGCTGTGCCATCTTCTTTAGCATCTGCCCATACGTACCAGTCAGCTTTATCATTGTTTTGGTTTTCGCGGCTATCTAAAAACCATTGATGTTGATCTGATGTATGGCTTAACACTTGGTCAATAATAATTTTAATGTCGCGTTTATGTGCTTGATCTATTAACTCATCAAAGTCGTTTAGGTCACCAAATATGGGGTCTATATCGCGATAGTCACTTATGTCGTAGCCAAAATCTTTCATTGGAGATTTGAAAAAAGGAGAAATCCAAATAGCGTCAACGCCTAAGCTTTTAATGTAATCAATGCGATTAATTATCCCTTTAAGATCACCAATACCATCGTTATTGCTGTCTTGAAAGCTTCGCGGGTAAACCTGATAAATAACCGCACCTTTATACCACTGCTGTTGGGCCATGCTTTTCTCCGTCGTTCCACACAGTATTTATATTGTTATTAGTTTGATTGAAACAATCACTAAATTTTCAAAAAGCATACGTGAAGGGTGCTGCTCTGTAAAAAGTCTGCATACGTATGCAGCTAATTTACTTACATAAAAGCGGTTTTAGCTAAGCGGAAAGTTACCCATAAAAACCGCTGCAGCACTTTTACCAATCGTGTTTATTTATGTGTAACTAAAACAACTGGCTATTTTGGTGCTTATTTTTAAAGGGCTGCACAGCTTTGGTGATTTCATTCTTTGGTCAGACCAATTTAATCTGATAATCTTTACAAAAGATATGCGTGTAAATTTATAAAAAACCTTTAATTAACGCTATTTACAAACGATGACAAAGGGATTTCAGTTAAATAATTGATGTATTTTTATAATGATAATAAATCACTAAGTTGCACCAATATAAAACCATTTAAAACAGTGGGTTAAAGTTTTATTTGTGAACTCATTGTTAACTTTTAGCCTTTTACATAGTACTGAATACGTATGCATAAAGTTGTTAATAAAATAATTCGAGCGTTAATATTGATGCTGACAACAAAATTAGCTCGCCTGTTTGACTATCACTCAAATAAAGAAGCGAGTATCACAATATGGGTAACGGGAAAAACATCATGTCTATGTTCAAACCAAGTATATTAACGTTGGCAATGGCTACTGCAGGATTAGCAAGCTTTGCCTCTGTAGCAGCACAAGAAGATACAGTTAAAAATGATGACGTTGAGGTTATCGAAGTAAAAGGCTTTCGTGGCAGTGTTGTAGAATCAATCAACACAAAGCGTTTTTCTACTCAAGTCGTTGAGTCAATTTCAGCTGAAGATATAGGTAAACTTCCTGATTCATCTATTGCTGAGTCTATTGCACGCTTACCAGGTTTAACGGCGCAGCGCCTAGATGGTCGCGCAAGTAGAGTATCAATTCGTGGTTTTGGTGAAAACGAAAGTGGCACTACATTTAATGGCCGCGAGCAAGTATCTATTGGCGATAACCGCGGCGTAGAGTTTGACCTTTACCCATCAGAAATTATGAGCGGCGTTACCGTTTATAAAACACCTAATGCAAGTATTGAAGCAGAAGGTATTGCCGGTGTTATTAACATGCAAACCGTACGTCCTTTAAGTAAAGGCGAGCGTGTATTTCAAGTTAATGGCCAGTACGAGCAAACTAGCTTTGATAAACTAAACCCAGACGGTAACGACGATGGTTACCGCGGTACTATTTCATACATTGATCAATTTGCAGATGACACCATAGGTGTTGCGTTTGCACTAAATACCATGAGCTCTCCAAATCAAGAAAAACGTTGGAACTCTTGGGGTTACCCTGAATTTACTGCTGATGATGGTCAAACGTACTCTATATTAGGGGGTGCAAAACCATTTGTACGTTCATCAACCCTTGAACGTGACTCAGCGATGCTCGTACTAGAGGCCGCGCCTACAGACAAATTAAACATAACGTTTGATGCGTTATATGTTGATTTTACAGATGAAAAAATCTTACGTGGTATCGAAATCCCATTCGCATGGGGTCAAGGTTCGATTGACCCTGCAAGCGTAGCTGTAGATGACGCAAGTGGCTTTATTACCAGTGCGGTAACAAATGGCCAACGTGTGGTTGTTCGTAACGACTACGAAGAGCGTGAAGCAGAACTAACCGCGTTTGGCTTTAACACTAAATACGATATTGATGACTCGTGGTCAGTAGAGTTTGACGCAAGTTACTCTCAAGTAGACCGTAAAATTTGGAGCCTTGAGAGTTACTCTGGAACAGGCCGAGGCGATGCTCGCGGTGTTGCAGATAACCTAGGTTACACATTTAACGGTGGTAATACAGGTGCTACGTTTACTCACGATTTAGATTACAGCGATTACAGCTTAATGCAATTAGGTGGTCCTTTATCATGGGGTGCAAGCTCTGCTTTAAATGATAAATATGGCTTAACGGGCACCGAGTATGAAAACCAAGCGCAAGATGGTTTCATTAATGCACCTACAATTGAAGATGAGTTATCTACGTTAAAACTAGCGGCATCTAAAGTATTAGAAAACGAGTACTTTAGCTCAATTGAATTTGGTATGTCTTATAAAGAGCGCGAAAAAACCAAAGATTCGCAGGGCTTCTTTATGACGTTATCTGGGTTTTCACTTGATAACCCGGGTTTAGTTACCGTGCCAGAGCAGTATCGAATGGGCAGCGTTGATTTAGACTTTATTGGCATGGGCGATATGATTGCCTACGATGTAAATGGTCTTGTTAATGACGGCTACTACGACTTACTAGATGAAAGCTTAACAAATACGAGCCACTTAACTAAATCGTGGACCGTAAAAGAAGAAATTACCTCTGCATTTGCACAAGCTAATATTAATGCCGAAGTAAGCGGCTTAGCGTTAACGGGTAATATCGGTGTACGTTACGTTCACACTGATCAGTCATCGCAAGGTAATGCATTTAGTACTGTAGATGGCATTGTTGTGGCATCACCTACCAATATTAGCCACGATTATTCACACGTTTTACCAAGTTTGAACTTATCACTTGCGATTGATGAGCAGCAAACAGTACGTTTTGGTGCAGCTAAAACAATCTCACGCGCCCGTTTGGACGAGATGAACTCATCTATTGATGCATCATACAACACAACGCCTGATGAAAACGGTAACTTTTGGTCTGTATCGGGTGGTAACCCTAACCTAGAGCCTAAAGAAGCAACTGGTTACGATTTAACGTACGAAAACTACTTTAGCGATGAAGGTTACTTCTCTGCTGCGTTTTTCTATAAAGACTTAACCCAGTGGATTTTTGACGGCACATACGAAATTGATATGTCGGGCGTTGCTGACCCATCAACAGGTGAAATACCAGCTACTTCTGAAGGTACTGGCAGTGGTAAAGTAAATGGCGGTGGCGGCGACCTATACGGTTACGAGCTATCTCTCGCATTGCCATTTAAAATTTTCCACCCATCACTTGAAGGTTTTGGTTTAATTGCAAGCCATACCGGTATTGAATCAGACATTGAAGATCAAAACGGTAATGAGTACGAGCTACCGGGTCTGTCTGACAAAATTCAGAGCTTAACGGTTTACTACGAAATGAATGGTATTCAACTGCGTACCAGCATGCGTAAACGTAGTGCCTTTAAAGGTGATGTATACGGGCTAGGTTTTGATACCGAGCAAGTGGATATCCTAGGCGAAACAATTTGGGACATTCAAGCTGGCTACGACTTTAGTGAGGCCGGTGTTGAAAGCCTTGAAGGGTTATCAATTCAGTTCCAAGTTCAAAACTTAACAGAAGAGCCGTTTACATCGCTTTCTGGCGATAACGCGCTACAAGTTCGTGACTACCAAGATTACGGACGTACTTACTTGTTAGGCTTTAGCTACAAGCTATAATAAAGGTTGTGTGTAGGAGCCCTTGTAATTTGTTTTACAAGGGCTTTTTTATAGCTACTTTATCTAAATTTTATCAAACTTAACAAAGCTTTAAACTGTAAACGTGGACAATAATATGAAACCAATAAAACACGTCGTAATCGCAGGCGGGGGCACGGCAGGGTGGATAACAGCCGCCTTGCTTAATAAAGTGTTAGGTAAAGTAATTAAAATAACCCTTATTGAGTCAAGTACTATTGGCACTATAGGCGTGGGTGAAGCAACAATTCCGCCTATTATTCAACTTAACAATGCACTGGGTATAAACGAGCAAGATTTTATAAACGCTACAAATGCATCTATAAAACTAGGAATTGAGTTCGAAAATTGGAAAACCCCCTCTCATAGCTACATGCATGCTTTTGGCTCATTTGGAAAAGACTTCCCCTTTTGCGATTTTTACAATTTTTGGGTAAAAGGACATATTAGCGGTGCAGAAGAAAGCTTATGGGACTTTTCTCTTAACTACCAAGCGGCTAAACAGCATAAATTTGCACCCTTAAATACCCTACCTAATACACAATTGCCTGGCTTGAGTTATGCGTATCACTTTGACGCAACGTTATATGCTGAGTTTTTAAAAAAGCTCGCAACATCACGCGGTGTTGAGCATATTGATGCCAAAATAGAGCAGGTTGAACAATGCCCTCTATCAGGGAATATAAAATCATTAACCCTTGGTAACACACAGCAGATAAATGGCGACCTTTTTATAGACGCTACAGGCCAGCGCGCCTTACTCATAGAGCAAACCCTTAACACAGGTTTTGTCGATTGGTCTCATTATTTACCGTGTGATAGCGCCGTAGCGGTGCAGTCTCAAGGTACTAGCGAGCTAAAACCTTATACGCGTTCAATTGCACACAGCGCAGGCTGGCAGTGGCAAATACCGCTGCAAAGCCGAATAGGAAATGGCTTGGTGTACTGTAGTCGTTATTTATCTGACGATGCGGCAACGCAGTTATTATTAAATAATTTACCCGCTGAGCCAATGACTGAGCCGCGGGTGATTAAATTTAAAACAGGACGGCGGTTAAAACAATGGCATAAAAATGTGGTATCGGTTGGCCTTGCCAGTGGCTTTTTAGAGCCGCTAGAGTCTACCAGTATTCATTTAATACAAAGTGCCGTAACCCGTTTAATAAAGCTGTTTCCACACAATGGCATAAGCGAAGCTTTAGTTACTGAATTTAATAAGCAAAGCGTGATAGAAATAGAGCACATTCGTGATTTTATAATATTGCATTACACACTAACAGCGCGAGAAGACTCCCCATTTTGGCGACAATGTAAGCAAATGGACATTCCTGACTCATTG
Organism: Pseudoalteromonas sp. 2CM41L; assembly: GCF_023161905.1. NCBI lineage: Bacteria > Pseudomonadati > Pseudomonadota > Gammaproteobacteria > Alteromonadales > Pseudoalteromonadaceae > Pseudoalteromonas > Pseudoalteromonas sp. 2CM41L. The sequence continues at coordinate 140,680 of NZ_JALNTN010000008.1, read as the reverse complement.
GCCCATAAGCTCAAATTATTTAAGCAAACCGGCAAAGTAGTTCGCGAAAACGACGAATTATTTGCCGAAGTTGCCTGGCAACAGGTGTTTATTGGCCAAGGGCTTATCCCCGAAGATTACAACAGCATTGTTGACTCACTCAGTAGTGAACAACTAAACGATTTATTCTCAACACTAAAAACGCTTATTACCTCAACGGTAGATCAATTACCCACTCATAAAGATTTTTTAGCAAAAATTAAAAAGGCCTGATGATGCAACTTTTAAAAAAACTTTTACTTGTAAGTGCCTGTACTTTACCAACCATTAGCTACGCACTTGACGTTGAGCCAGCTAATTGGTGGGTTGGCATGAACAAAAACACGATTACCATCATGGTTCATGAGCAAAACATTGCAAACGAGCAAATTAAATTAGCTAAATACAACGGCGTTAAGTTAAATAAACTAACCCGTACCGATAATCCAAATTATGTATTTTTAAATATTACCATTACCGACGCCGCTAAAGCCGGAACGCTTGAGTTTAATAGCAGCGAAACGAGCAATAACTTTGAGTTTCCACTTCTTGAGCGAGATAAAAACAGCGCTCAGCGTCAAGGGTTTACATCAGCTGATACGCTTTATTTGATTAACCCAGATCGCTTTGCTAATGGTGATAAACAAAACGATACTGTCGCAAGCATGTTAGAAGCGGCAAACCCGAGTATAAAAGGTGGGCGCCACGGTGGTGATATTCAGGGGGTTATAAACGCGCTTCCCTATTTAAACGACTTAGGCGTAACACAGCTTTGGCTAACGCCTGTGCTTGAAAACAACATGCCCAACTATTCTTATCATGGTTATGCAATTACAGACTTTTATAAGGTTGACCCACGCATGGGCTCAAACCAGCTATACAAAACGTTATCAGTAAAAGCAAAAGAGCAGGGTATAGGGCTAGTAATGGATATGGTTCTTAACCATTTTGGCTCTGAGCATACTTGGGTTAAAGATAAGCCAACTAAAGATTGGATTAACTTTAATGGTGAATTTAACAATGGCAAAAATGCCACCAGCCATGCGCGCCAAACCATACAAGACCCACACGCCAGTGAATACGATAAGCGCCAGTTTAACGATGGCTGGTTTGTAGAAACCATGCCTGATTTAAATCAGCGCCAACCACTGTTAAGTGAATACTTAATTCAAAATGCGATTTGGTGGATAGAGTACGCCGATTTAAGCGGCATACGTGTTGATACCTACTCATATTCAGATAAAGCATTTTTGAGTGATTGGACAAAAGCCATAATGCAAGAGTATCCAGACTTTAATATTGTTGGAGAGGAATGGACGTCTAACCCTGCTATTGCCTCTTACTGGCAACGTGGAAAGCATAACCAAGATGGCTATACATCAAGCTTACCAAGCGTTATGGACTTTTCGTTGCAAGAGTCGGTAATTCAAGCGCTAAATGAAGATGAAAGCTGGAACACGGGTTGGGTTAAAGTATATGAATCGTTAGCTAATGACTTTTTATACCCTGATACAAATAACATTATGGTATTTGCCGATAACCACGATATGAGCCGTGTTTACACTGAGCTTGGCCAAGATGTAGCCAAAACAAAAATGGCGATGACCTTGTTTTTAACCACACGTGGCATAGCGCAAATGTATTACGGTACTGAAGTACTATTAGATAACACCCCAAGTAAAGACCATGGTGATATTAGAATCGACTTCCCCGGCGGGTTTGAAGGGCAAACTCGTAATGCCTTTACCAAAGAGGGCTTAACAAAACAGCAAAAAGAGATGCATAACACCATCAGTACGCTGCTTAACTTTAGAAAAAACAGCTCAGCATTAGATAAAGGAAAGCTTGTACATTTTACGCCTCAACAAGGGGTTTATAGTTATGCGCGTATTAGCGATGAGCAAACAGTGTTGGTATTTATGAATAAAAACACACAAACGCTACAAAAAAATATTGAGTATATGCAAGAGGTAATGCCTAACAGCACAACAGCATTTAATTTATTTACTCAAAAAACACAAAAGCTTGGCAAAACCATTGAATTACCAGCGATGAGCGCAACGGTACTCGTTATGAATACGCCACAATAGTGACCTGAATACGTATGCAGCAACTGTATGGTTGCTGCAGTAATCTTTAGTATAAAGTTAATAACAATACTGACAAAAAAGACACACAATGAAAAAATCAGTTTATGTACCCGCAGTACTGTGTAGTGCACTTATTGCTACAGGGTGTTCAGAAAATAACAAACCTGAACAACAGCAAGCACCTGCCCACACGCAAAATGAGCTTACCAAGCCGGTTGTATATCAAGTATTTACGCGTTTGTTTGGTAATACCGAAACAGCCAATGTGCCATGGGGAACTAAAGAGCAAAACGGCGTAGGTAAATTTGCCGACTTTAACGACGCAGCCCTCAAAGGCATTAAAGAGCTAGGTACCACGCACGTTTGGTATACCGGTGTATTACACCACGCGTTAGTGGGCGATTATACCGACTACGGCATTTCACAAGATGACCCCGATGTAGTAAAAGGCCGCGCAGGGTCACCGTACGCAATTAAAGATTACTACGATGTTAACCCTGATTTAGCCGTTAATGTAACAAACCGCATGGGAGAGTTTAGCCAGCTTATTGAACGTACACATAGCCACGGTATGAAAGTCATTATTGATATAGTGCCTAACCATGTTGCCCGTAATTATCAATCACTTGGAAAGCCTAAAGGCGTAGAGGATTTCGGCGCACAAGACGACACCAGTAAAACGTACGATAAAAATAACAACTTTTATTACGTGCCTGGGCAGTCATTTCAAGTGCCTACCTCTACAACTTATACCGTGTTAGGGGGAAAGGCTCACCCACTTGCGGATGGCTTTTTTGATGAAACACCTGCTAAATGGACAGGTAACGGTGCCCGTGCACCAAAACCCGATATTAACGATTGGTACGAAACAGTAAAAGTAAATTATGGCGTAAAGCCAGATGGGAGCTACGATTTTGCTCAGCTGCCAAACGATTACAAAGACAAGGATTACCGTGCTCATTATGCATTTTGGCAAGATAAAGAGCTACCAGATAGCTGGTACAAATTTAGAGACATTGCACTTTTTTGGCTAGACAAAGGCGTTGATGGCTTTAGATACGACATGGCCGAAATGGTACCGGTTGAATTTTGGAGCTTTTTAAATTCGTCAATAAAAATGCAAAAAAGCGATGCCTTTTTATTGGCCGAAGTATATAACCCGTTAATGTACCGTGCCTATATTCAGCAAGGTAAAATGGATTACCTTTACGATAAAGTCGGCTTTTACGATACCTTAAAAGCGATAATGCAACTTAAACAACCTGCCAATAGTATTTTTGATGCGCATCAAAGTGTGCTCGATATAGAGCAACACATGCTGCATTTTTTAGAAAATCACGACGAGCAACGAATCGCAAGCCCGGATTTTGCGGGTAATGCCCAGTGGGGTAAACCTGCTTTAGTTGTTTCTAATTTAATTAGCCGCGCGCCAACACTTTTATATTTTGCTCAAGATGTGGGAGAAGATGGCTCTGAAAACGCGGGGTTTGGAGCGCCGACACGTACCAGTATTTTTGACTACATTGGCGTTCCAGCGCACCAAGCATGGATGAATAACGGAAAATTTGATGGCGCTAACTTAACCGCAGAGCAAATAGCACTTCGTGAATACTACAAAGCGGTTATGTCACTTAATAGTTTACCTGCTGTAGTAGGCGGAGAAATGTCGGCACTTAACCTTTTAGGAAGTGAGCGTGTTGTTGGTTTTACCCGCTCTTTAGGCCAGCAAAGTGTCTATGTGTTAAGTAACTTTAGCGAGCAGCCACAAACAGTTACGGTTAATTTATCAAAGGCACAATTAGGTGCAATGAGTGAGAATACGCTATTAAATGATTTACTTGAAAATCACACCACCGAGCTTAAAGCTCACCCGCAAGGCGCTACATTTAACCTCACACTTGATGCATTTAGCAGCGCAGTATTAACAAATAAGGCTAATAATGAATAATCAAAATAATAATACCGATAAGCCAAATTTAAGTTTTTGGCAAATATGGAACATGTGCTTTGGCTTTTTAGGCATACAATTTGGTTTTGCCCTGCAAAACGGCAATGTAAGCCGAATATTTCAAACATTAGGCGCACAAGTTGATGATATTCCCATTTTATGGGTTGCAGCCCCGCTTACCGGTTTAATTGTACAGCCAATTATTGGTTACTGGAGTGACAAAACCTGGGGTCGCTTTGGTCGTCGTCGTCCGTTCTTTTTTATAGGCGCAGTGTTAACAACGCTTTCACTATTTATTATGCCGCATTCACCAACGCTTTGGATTGCCGCAGGTATGTTATGGATCATGGATGCGTCAATCAACGTAACCATGGAACCGTTTAGAGCGCTTGTTGGCGATAACTTGCCAGAAAAACAGCGCGCGACAGGTTACGGTTTACAAAGCTTTTTTATTGGTATTGGTGCGGTGTTAGCCTCGGCGCTACCATGGATGATGACCAACTGGTTTGATGTAAGTAATACCGCAGCCCCAGGGCAAATTCCTGAATCTGTTAAATACTCATTTTATTGGGGCGGGGTGGTGTTACTTGTTGCCGTGCTTTGGACCGTTGCACGTACTAAAGAATATAGCCCTGAGCAATTAGCGGCTTTTGAAAAGCAAAGCGCTCAACCTACAACAAGCAAATTGGTTGATATTAACTTTAATAAAGGTGCCATTATTTTTGTGGTACTGGGTTTAGCAACTCTTGCATTAGTCATGGGCTTATCCCTTGAAAAAGAATTATACCTACTTGCTGGTGGTTTATTAGCCTTTGGTATTGTGCAGTGGATTGCAGCGGCGCTTAAAAGTGCGAATAAAACCCAAGGTGGTTTTTACCAAGTAGTACAAGATGTATTTACTATGCCAGAGGCCATGAAGCAGCTTGCTTGGGTGCAGTTTTTTAGCTGGTTTACTTTATTTGCTATGTGGATTTATACCACCGCTGCAGTAACAAGCTTTCATTATGGTAGTAGCGATGCAACCTCTAAAGCATTTAACGATGGTGCAGATTGGGTGGGTATTTTATTTGCCGCCTACAATGGATTTGCCGCAATTGCCGCTATGTGTATTCCGTTTTTAGTTAAAAAAATGGGATTAAAAGGCGCGCATTGCTTTAATTTATTGCTGGGCGCGTTAGGTCTTGCAAGCTTTATGTTTATTCAAGACCCTAAAATGTTACTTATACCTATGATTGGAGTAGGGTTTGCGTGGGCGTCTATTTTATCACTCCCGTATGCCATGTTAAGTAACGCACTACCGAGTAACAAAATGGGCGTTTATATGGGGATTTTTAACTTTTTTATAGTTATACCTCAGTTACTTGCCGCCAGTGTTTTAGGGCTTATTTTACGCCACGTATTTTCTAATCAGCCTATTTACGCATTATTAATTGGTGCAGCTTCGTTTGTTGTTGCTGCTGTTGCAGTAATGCGCGTTAAAAATTCTCATTAAGGACACACAATGAAAAAATATAACCTTATAACCGCCTCTCTTTTAACGTTAGGTTTAACGGCTTGCGGCGCTCAAAACACAAGCACGACTAACGAAAGTACCGCAGCACAGGTTACATCGGCACCAGGCGCCCCAGGCGCAGAGCCTTTTTGGGCTTATGCGGGTAAAACAGGTATTGGTACATCATACGAGCAATACCAAAACGGCCAATACACTGATGCAGCTGCAACGGGGGATGTGTCTAAAGTATGGTTTTCAATTGCTAAAGGGATGATCACCGAAACCATGTTTGGGCTTATTCACCAAGCACAAATAAAAGACATGCAATTTATAGTAACAGGTAAAGATTTTACCGTTAGTGAAGCGGATGATTTAAATGTCACCATTGATTACTTACATAAAGATGCACAAGGTCGCCCGTTATCGCTGGCTTATAAAGTAACAAGCACTGATAAACAAGGCCGCTTTAGCCTAGAAAAACACATCTTTACTGACCCAGATGGGCAAACCCTGTTTGTACGCAGCGTATTTAATACTGAGCTTGAAGGGCTAAAAGCGTATGTGTCTGTTAATCCGTACATTAATAATAACGGCTTAGGTGACTTTGCTAAAACAGCAGAGCAAGGCCTAGTAGCATGGGAAAACGATAACTATCTATCACTTCAATCCGCATCACCATTTAAAGCAAAAACAGTAGGGTTTACAGGAAAAAGTGATGGCATTAATGCACTTAAAACTACGCAATCTATAAATACCCAATACACAAATACCGGCGAAATTGCTGGTAATGTAAGCATGCTTGCAGAGCTTGGCGAGATAACTGCAAATACCACTTTTGATTTAGCCCTGAGCTTTGGTAAAACGCAGCAGCAAAGTATAAAGCAAGGCGAAAAAAGCTTAGCTAAAGGGTATCAAGCGGTGCTCGATCACTACAACGGCAAAGGTGAAGCGCTAGGCTGGGAAGATTACCTACAAAGCCTAAAACCGCTTAATACCATGGTTGAACAAACAGCCGATAACGGTAAGCTTTTATACACCAGTGCTATGGTATTAAAAGCACAAGAAGATAAAACACACGCAGGGGCATTAATTGCTTCTTTATCTAACCCATGGGGCGAAACGGTTTCAGCCAAAGAGGGTTCTACGGGTTATAAAGCGGTATGGGTGCGCGATTTTTATCAAGTAGCCATGGCATTTATGGCGCTTGGCGATACTGCCACAGCAAAAACAGCGTTTGAATACCTTGAAAAAGTGCAAGTAAACAGCAAAACACCAGGTAATAAAGGCGATACAGGCTGGTTTTTACAAAAAACACACGTCGATGGGGAGTTAGAATGGGTAGGCGTACAGCTTGATCAAACCGCTATGCCTATCATGCTGGCATGGAAGTTACATAAAGCCAACGTACTTAGCGATGAAGAGCTAAAAAACTGGTACGGCAAAATGTTAAAACCAGCGGCAGATTTTTTAGTCGAGGGGGGACTTGCTAAAATTTTGTGGAACGACACACAAATTACACCTCCGGCAACACAACAAGAGCGCTGGGAAGAGCAAAGCGGTTATTCGCCATCTACAACTGCGGCAATAGTGGCAGGCCTTATTACCGCAAGCGATATCGCAACGCTTAGTGGTGATGATAAAAACGCGCAGCGCTACCTTGCCACGGCTAAAAAATACAGCAGCGATATTGAATCGCAAATGTTTACCACTAAAGGTAATTTAAAAGGCGAAAATAGCGATGGCGAATACTTTATTCGTATAGGCCAAGATACCGATGCAAACTCAAACACTAAAATTAACGCTAATAATGGGCGCGAAGGGTTTAATAAAAAGCAAATTTTAGATGGCGGGTTTTTAGAGCTAGTACGCTATGGTGTACGCGGTGCAAATGATGAAAGCATCGTTAAAACACTACCTGAGTATGACGACGAAACGCTTGAAGATAACCTACAAGTTAAATACAGCTTTAGCTTTGACGATGGCAGCGGCACTTTTGCAGGCTACCGCCGCTATGGCAATGATGGCTACGGTGAAGATGAAGTTAAAGGCACAAACTATGCTGAGGGTGGTAGTAATACACCAGGCCAACGTGGGCGTGTATGGCCATTTTTCACCGGTGAGCGCGGGCATTACGAAATCGCAGCAGCTAATGCAAACAACGCTCTGGATGATGCTAAACAAGCGCAAATTAAAAACAGCTATGTAAAAGGCTTAGAGCAATTTGCTAATAACGGCCTTATGTTACCAGAGCAAGTATGGGATGGTGTAGGGGTTAACAAAGCAGGTTATGAGCTAGGCGAGGGGACTAATTCAGCAACACCATTGGCATGGACTCATGCCGAGTATATTAAATTAGTTCGTTCACTGAGCGACAAACAAGTTTGGGATCATTATCCCGTTGTTGAGAAAGCTTTAAAAAATTAAAGTTAAAATTAAATTTAAAATTAAAGCTCCTTAATTGGAGCTTTTTTATATTCTTTATATTCTTTTTTACAACTATGGCCGCTACTGAAACTATTAAAGTGTTTATGGTGAAATGTTTGGATTAATTACTAAAACACAACTTTTTTAAATAAATATCGTTGTTCAAAGTATTATAATGTGGTTTTAACTTACGGTGTTTTTTAAAAAACATTAAGTTAACATTTAAAGCTTCTTTTTTGAAAAAATCAAAAAAAACCTACCGTTGCGCAATGTGCAATTTAATTTAATCTATTGTTAAATCGCTGTTTAATAACCTCTTTTTTTGATGTTTGATAGGTGTCGCATATTATTGACGTATTTGTTTTTATTATGTTATTAGTTTGTTCCTCTTTTTGTTTAAGAGGTTTTTCATTTACATCTTAGATTTATATGTAAATGAAATTGATTTTATAATAATTAAAAATTATTCAGGGATATGTTAAATATGAAAAGTAATTTCTCTAAAACATTTAAGCGCTCATTAACTGCTGCTGCAGTAGCAATGACAATAAGCGCGGCCATGCCTGTAATGGCAGATAACGTTAATGGTGCTATAAAGGGGAGTATAACAACACCATCAGGTTTATCGTTAGCGGGTGCTAAAATAACAATTACTGATGATACGAAAGGGTATTCAAAAACTCTAATAGCAGATTCAAATGGTGAGTTTGACCTAAAGCAAGTACCAGTAGGCAAATATGACATTATAGTTTCTCAAACTGGTTATGATCAGGCCCAAGTTAAAGATGTTGTTATTGGAGTGGGTAAAACAGCTCTAATCGAGATTCCACTGACTGCTGGTAATATTGAAAGGATTGCAGTTGTAGGTGGTTCAGTTAGAGCTATCGATGTGTCTGTATCTGAGTCATCATTAAATATTAGTTCTGAGGAGTTAGAGCTCTTACCTATATCTCGTTCTGTAACTTCTGTTGCACTGCTTGCGCCTGGCGCAACAGAAGGCGACAGTCGTTTTGGTGACCAGGCGTCTTTTGGTGGTGCCTCAGTTGCTGAAAACGCGTATTACGTAAATGGTCTAAATATGACTAACTTCCGTAATGGTCTTGGTGGTGCAACAATTCCATTCACAGCTTACGATAGCTTCCAAGTTAAAACAGGCGGTTATTCTGCAGAGTTCGGTCGTACTACAGGTGGGTTAATTTCATCGGTTACTAAATCGGGCTCTAATGATTTTCATTTTGGTGTTGAAACGATTTATTCATCTGACTCGTTAAGTGAGCAAGCTCCTAACTCACTTTACAAGCAAAATGATCGCTGTGATGATGCAGACGGGCATTGTATTGGTGATTTATATGTGAATAACCAAGACGATTATGATAATTCATTTGAAACAAATATTTATGCTTCAGGTGCGATAATTGAAGATACATTATTTTTCTATGGTATTTACACTGCAAGAGATAATGATTACGAATACGGTAATGCATCTCAAACAGATTTAACTGTCGAAAAAGATGATGACCCATACTACCTAGCTCGTTTTGATTGGAATATAAACGAAGATCACCAGCTAATGCTGTGGGGCTTTAGTGATAAACGCACATATTCAGAGAAAACGATTTCAGATCCTGAAGGAAATGGTAATTACACTGAAGATGGCGGTACAGCTTACCACAAGCGAGGCGGTGAGAGTTTTGCAATTCGCTACACTGGTAATCTAACTGAAGATTTAAGCATGTCTGCTATGTATGGTGAAGTGAAGTTCTCGGAAACAGATTACTCAGATTTTGATGACTGTCCTACAGGTTACGATGCTGACTTAGGTGAAGATACCACGTGTTATGTGAACTTTACCGTTGGTGCAAATGAAGATAAACGTGAACAATTGCGTGTTGACTTTGACTACTATCTAAACGATGAGCATACATTAAGATTTGGTTATGACTCGGAAACCAATACAGCTGACTCAACAACCATAAACTCTGGTGGCGTTTACTACTACTACAGAACATATGAAGAAGGCGCTAGATTACCTAATGGTTATGTTTTACCAGAAGAAATGAAAACAACACGAGTTCGTGATTATAAAAATGGTGGCCAGTTCGAAGTAGAAAACTGGGCTATTTATATTGAAGATCAATGGTCAGTTACTGAAGATTTAACGTTAACACTTGGTCTACGAAATGACAGCTTTACTAACTATAATGCTGATGGAGAAGAGTTTGTTTCTATTGATAACCAAATTGCTCCGCGGATAGGTGGGTCTTGGGATATCAATGGTGACGGTGATAGTAAATTATACTTCACAGCAGGTCGCTACTATTTACCTGTAGCTGCGAATACTAATATTCGTTTAGCAGGTGCAGAGACATACATTCAAACATGGTATGCATATGAAGGCTTAAATGCAGACGGTACTCCTGTTGGTTTAAGCACACAGTTAGGTGATCCTGCTATTTCTAATGGCGGTGACGGTACTGCAAAACCATCAAATACCCTATCAGACAAAGATCTAGAACCAATGTATAACGATGAGTATATGATTGGTTACCAAGCAGCAATTAATGATGATTGGTCATGGGGAATCAAGGCAACTTACCGTGTTTTAGGTAATCAAATTGATGATGGTTCTTACATCTTTAGGGATGAAAACGGTGAATACTTAGGTGAAAACTGGTTCTTATTTAACCCTGGTAATGGTGCTACTTTCAATTTCGATCTGGATGGTGACGGCACTACTGAAGAATATAGCTTTAGTGCTGAAGAGTTAGGCTATCCAGACGCTAAAAGAAAATATGCTTCAGTTGATTTAACATTAGAGAAAACATGGGATCAGGTATGGTCTTTAAAAGCACTATATACATGGTCACACAACTACGGTAATACAGAAGGTTTTGTTAAATCTGATAATGGCCAAGATGATGCTGGTCTTACGCAAGATTGGGATTACCCATATTTAATGGATGGTGCTAATGGTAATCTACCTGCAGATCGACGTCATAACATTAAAATTTATGGGGCGTATGCTGTTACAGAAGACTTCTTGATTGGTGCAAATGTTAATGTTGCTTCAGGTCGTCCTTGGACAGCTTTAGGTCAAGGTTATACACCAGATCCTGATTTATACCAATATGGTGATACATACTACGTAGGTGACAAACGTTTCCCTCGTGGTAGCATGGGTACTACACCATGGACAGCTCGCTTAGATCTTAACTTTACTTATAACCTTCGCTTTAACGATCAAAAAGTTCGTTTAGCCATGGATATATTTAATGTATTTGATGCTTCTACAGCAACTCGTTACGATGAGGAAGCAGAAGTTGCAGCTGGTGATGGAAATGCTACATTTGGTTTAGCTCAAACTTACCAATCACCACGTAGAATTCAATTATCAGCTTCATACGACTTCTAATAAGTTAAATAGCAGAGTTTGATTAACTAAAAAGCCTCATTATGAGGCTTTTTTTATGACTTTTTCAGAATTTTAAATGATATAGACTATGAGAATGATATTTATAAGTAGATAAAAAAGCAGTTTTACTATTAAAATAATTTATAAGCATTCTATTTTATAGACATTTGCAATTCTAGCTACTCCCTCTAGCAATTAATACCGGTGGTAAAAGGGTGCTTTGCACCTCTTCTTCGCGTATTAATTTAAGTAAGTTCTCTACTAACATTTGCCCTGCGACGGTGGTGTCTTGCGCTATGGTGGTGAGCGGTGGGTTTATGTAGCTTGCAATGGCTATGTTATCAAAACCGACCACGGCCACTTCGTTAGGAACATTAATATTGGCTTCTTTTAAAGCGCGAATTGCACCAATGGCAATTAAATCACTGGCGGCAAATAAGGCGTTAAATTTTATGTTATTTGCAATAAGTGAGCGTGTAGCATGATAACCAGACTCTTCAGTTGAAATAGCATTGGCCATTTTTCGCTCATTAATGGTTATACCATTAGTAAGTAGCTCATCTTTAAACCCCTGAAAGCGGGCAAAAAATTCTGGGCTGTGATCAGATGCATCACCGATAAACGCGCAATCGGTGCGGTTATGGGCAATTAAATGGCCAGCGGCTAGTTTGCCCCCGCCGTAATTGTCGCAGCATACAGTAAGATCTGGACGGTTATCTACTGTGGCGCCCCAGCATACAAACTTAGTGTTTTGGTCAAGCAAGGTTTTAAATTTTGGTTGAAAGTCTATGTAATCACCATAGCCGAGCAAAATAATGCCATCGGCTCTGTGGCTGTCTTCGTAGTCGGCTTGCCAATCGGCGCTAGCTGATTGAAACGACACCAATAAGTCGTAACCTTCTTTTGCACACGCACGGGTAATACTGCCCAGCATTGATAAAAAGAATGGATTGATTTGTGATTCATCTGATGTTGGGTCTTCAAACAACAATAGCGCAAGGGTACTACTTTGCTGAGTACGCAAGTTGCTGGCATTTTTATCAACTTTATAGTTAAGTTGTTTTGCTATGTCGTGGACGCGTTTGCGTGTTTCTTCATTAACAAGGGGGCTGTTACGTAAAGCGCGAGATACAGTTGATTGTGAAACCCCTGCATAATGGGCAATGTCAAATGAGGTGGCTTTACCTTTCATTGTTACAACTTAATTAAATGCTAAATAATTGTGTCATTTTCGACTATTAGTGAATTATTTCAAGCTTTTTGCGATTTATTATTGATCTAATCCTGACACCGGTGTCATAATGCCAATGTTTTATCATTTTGTTGTCAAAACGTATTAGCTGCTATTTTATATAGCAGCCTTTTTTACTGTGATAGCTACTTTGAGGTGATAGCTCAAAGTGTATAAATAACAACGCATAGCCGTTGTAAAATAATAAGCATAAGCCGCTTACACAAAAGAGATAATACCATGAGCCAAAATTCTTCTGCCCAGTTTAACCCTATCTTAGTTGCCGATATTGGTGGCACCAATGCGCGCTTTGCATTAATTACCGACTTTAATGAGCAAACTAACCAATTTGTTATTGAGCATATTAACATATTTCCCAGTGCTAATTTTGGCTCTTTAGAAAGTGCACTTGAACAATACCTAACAACGATTCCTCATGTTACGCCAACTCAGGCATGTTTAGCTGTTGCAGGCCCTATAAACGCAGGCCAAGTGCATTTAACCAATTTAGGTTGGCACTTTAGTGTTAGTGAATTTAAAGCACATTTTAATTTAACACAATTAGAAGTAATTAATGACTTTGCTGCATTTGCTTATGCAGCGCCTTATTTAGACTCAACGCAAAATATTACTATTAAGCCTGGTCAAGCCGATGCAAATGCAAATATTGGTGTTATGGGACCAGGTACTGGCTTTGGTGCTGCGTGTTTAGTGCGTACAGCGCAGTCAACTGCAGTGTTAAGCTCTGAGGGCGGGCATATGTCGCTTGCTCCTGTAAACGAGCTAGACGCTTTATTAATTAACGAGCTTCGAAAAGAGCACCCTCATGTATCTATAGAAACTGTTTTTTCAGGCCCAGGTATTGCCCATTTATACAAAGCAATGGCAGCCGTGAAAGGGGTTACAGCTAAAAATTTAGATGCGGCACAAATTAGTAGCCTTGCAAACAGTGGCGAGTGTGAAGTGTGCGATGCAACGCTTAATCAGTTTTGTGACTGGATTGGCAGTGTGGCAGGCGATTTAGCGGTAGTATACGGCGCATTAGGTGGCCTATTTATAGGCGGCGGTATTTTACCGCGCATGCAAACACGATTACTTGAAAGCCGTTTTGTAGAGCGTTTTTCGCAAAAAGGGGTTATGTCGCAATATGCAGGGCAAATTCCAGTTACTTTAGTAACACAAGATAACATACCGCTAATTGGGGCGGGTGCGTGTTTATATAACAGCAAGTAAATTTGCTTAATGGTTGTATTTGGATAATGAACAAATGAAAAAAGTAACCATAAATAGCGTAGCAAGCCATGCAGGCGTTTCTAAAAAAACCGTGTCGCGGGTTTTAAATAATGAGCCTAACGTGAGTGCAGCTACGCGAGAAAAAGTACTTAAAGTATTTAAAGAGCTTGATTACACGCCTAACCCAATAGCACGCGGGCTTGCGCAAAATCGCAGCTTTATTATTGGCTGCTTATACGACAACCCCAGTAAAAGTTATATAACACGCGTACAAACGGGTGCGCTTGCTGCCTGTAAAGAAAATAACTACAACTTACTAATACACCCGTGCGAATTACGTGGCGATGATTTAATTAACGATATAGAGCAGTTATTACAAACCTCGCGTTTAGACGGCGTAGTACTTACCCCGCCATTTGGTGATTTTGAAAAACTTGCTAATTTTTTAAAAGCTAAAAAAATACCCTACGCACGGGTTGCATCGGCACTGCTAGAAGATGATTCAATTTCAGTGCGCAGCAACGACGAGCAGGGCGCTTATGAAATAACCGAGCACTTAATTTCGCTTGGTCATAGATCGATTGCTTTTATTAAAGGCCACCCTGATCACAGTGCTACGCAACAGCGCTTTAAAGGTTACAGACGAGCGTTGGCAAGCCACGGTATAGAATTTGACGAGCGCCTAGTAGAAGAGGGTAACTTTAGTTATCACTCAGGTGTAGACAGTGCGCGCAGCATTTTAGATTTATCGCCACGTCCTACTGCGGTATTTGCATCAAACGACTACATGGCGGCGGCAGTATTAAAGCTTGCCACACAGCGCCAATTACGCGTACCCGATGATATTTCTATTGCAGGGTTTGATAACGCACCAATTGCACGCCATATATGGCCGGGCTTAACGACTATTGCACAACCTGTAGAAGAAATGACTAAACAAGCTGTTACGCAGCTTATATCGCATATTTCGCAGCCACAAGAGCAGCCGTATCAGGTAACGTTAGAATCACGCTTAATTACCCGCGAGTCTACTGCTGCAATAAAATAACCCCCTTTTTTGTTTTTCACAGTAACCCGAATTTGAGTGATGCTTATTCGGGTTTTTTTTGTGCGGATTTTAGCAAATAAACTAAAATTAGCATGGTCATTAATTGGTCACGTTAAAATTTTACACTATTTTTGTTACTCAGGGTTGACACCGGTGTCAATGCTATGCGTTAATACAGTGACACCGGTGTCAGGGTTGTTGTGAGAGGCTCCCTGGTAGCGTACCTTTGAACGGGTAAATCAAAGATGCTCAGTGCAGTTATTTACGTGGAGTCTGTAATTTGCTACTGAGCCTTTTTCCTCTAACTAATAGAGATGAGCTAAATTATGTTGCACCCTCGCATTGAAGAAGTCACCCAACGCGTTATTGAACGCAGTAAACAAACCCGTCAAGATTATTTAGATCGTATTTCGCACGCAAAAAAACAAACAAGAGTCCGTGCCGGACTAGGCTGCGGAAACATCGCTCACGTTATGGCTGCGTGTAGCAGCGACGACAAAGCGCGCTTAAAGGCTGATGAGCAGCCAAATCTTGCTATTATCAACTCATATAACGATATGCTTTCGGCCCATGTGCCATACAAAGATTTCCCAGATTTAATTAAAGACCTTGCTACTAAGTACGACGCAACTGCCCAAGTTGCAGGCGGTGTACCAGCAATGTGTGATGGCGTTACGCAAGGGCGTGACGGCATGGAATTATCGCTTTTTTCTCGCGACGTAATTGCTATGTCTACTGCGGTATCACTATCGCATGACGTATTTGACGGCGTTTTTTGTTTAGGCGTATGTGACAAAATTGTCCCAGGTTTATTAATTGGTGCCTTATCTTTTGGTCACTTACCGGTATTCTTTTTACCTGCTGGGCCAATGCAATCTGGTATTCCTAACAAAGAAAAAGCACGTATTCGCCAAAAATTTGCACAAGGTTTAGTAAGCCGTGAAGACTTACTTGAAGCTGAAAGCGCCTCGTACCACAGTGCAGGTACGTGTACGTTTTACGGTACCGCTAACTCAAACCAAATGTTAATGGAAATAATGGGCTTACACCTTCCAGGTAGCTCGTTTATTAACCCTTACACTGAGCTTCGAGATGGTTTAACAGGAAATGCTGTAGAAACCATGCTTAAGCAGCTTACAGATGATAAAGAAAGCCCGTGTTTAGCAGATGTAATCAGCGAAAAAACCATTATTAATGGTTTAGTTGGCTTGCTTTCTACAGGTGGCTCAACTAACCACGCTATTCATATTGTTGCCATCGCAAAAGCGGCGGGCATACAAGTAACGTGGAAAGACATGTCTGACTTATCAGAAGTTGTACCACTACTTACGCGTATTTACCCTAACGGCTCAGCAGATGTAAACCATTTCCAAGCCGCAGGCGGTATGGGCTTCTTAATGCGTGAATTAGCCGGTGCGGGTTACTTGCATACTGATGTTAAAACAATGCTTGGTGAAGGCTTAGCGCCTTACATGATGGAGCCGCGTTTAGATAAAGACGACAGCTTAATTATGAGCAACTCAACAGGCCCTTCAAAAGTTAAATGGGTAGATTGCCCAGAAAACTCACTCGATGAAGAAGTACTGCGTCCAATTAGCAATCCATTTAGCAAGCAAGGCGGCCTACAACTACTTACGGGTAACCTAGGTAAAGCAGTCATTAAAGTCTCTGCTGTAGCCACTGAGCACCAAGTAGTAACAGCCCCAGCTAAAGTATTTAGCTCACAAGGCGAACTGCAAGAGGCATACAGCCGTGGCGAGTTAAACCAAGACTTTATTGCCGTGCTTAAAGAGCAAGGCCCTAAAGCGAAAGGTATGCCAGAGCTTCATAAATTAACGCCAGTAATGGCAACACTTCAAGACGAAGGCTTTAAAGTAGCTATTGTGACTGATGGCCGTATGTCGGGCGCATCAGGTAAAGTGCCTGCTGCTATTCACTTAGCGCCAGAAGCTGTTGAAGGTGGCATTATTGCAAAAATTCTTGAAGGCGATTTAGTAACACTGGATGCGCCAAACGGAATATTAAAAGTACATGTTAGCGACGAAGAGCTTGCTAAGCGTGAACTACAACTTAGCCAACCAAGCTTAACCTTTGGTACCGGCCGAGAGTTATTTACTGGATTTAGAAATATTGTAAGCAGCGCCGATTTAGGTGCGAGTGCTTTTGGACTTGAATAATAATTGCCACACACTGGGTAATGAGGAACAAGTAATGAGTATTGAAAAAATCTTAGCGTCGGCACCTGTGGTGCCAGTGGTTGTAATCGAAAAACTAGAAGATGCAGCACCACTCGCTAGAGCGTTATACAACGGTGGCTTAAAAGCCCTTGAAATTACGCTACGCACGCCTGTTGCAGTGGAAGCTGTAAAACTAATGAAAGCAGAAGTTCCAGAAGCTTACGTTGGTACAGGTACAGTGGTTGATAAAGCAAGCTTTGATGCTTCAGTAGAAGCAAGCGCTGATTTTATGGTAAGCCCAGGTGTAAGTGATGAATTATTAGCATTAGCTAAAGATTCAGACATTCCGTTTTTACCGGGTGCAGCAACTGCAAGCGAAGTAATGCAGTTAGCAAGCCATGGCTTTAAGTACTTAAAATTCTTCCCTGCAGAGGCTGCAGGTGGAACGGCAATGCTTAAGTCGATTGGCGGGCCATTGCCGCACATTACTTTTTGCCCAACCGGTGGTATTAGTCTAGCAACAGCCCCTAATTACTTAGCGCTTAATAACGTTATTTGTGTTGGTGGTACGTGGATGCTAGATAAGCAACTAATTGAAAACAAAGACTGGCAAGCCATTGAAGCGCTTGCTCGACAAGCAAGTGAAGTTAAATAGGAGTCTAAAAATGATTAATGTAGCAATTAATGGCTATGGCCGTATCGGTCGCAACGTATTACGTGCACTTTACGAGTCAGCACAAAACAGTGAAATTAAAATTGTAGCAATTAACGATTTAGCACCGGCTAACGTAAATGCGCATTTAACACAATTTGACTCAGTTCACGGTCAATTTTCTCAAAAAGTAACGTTATCAGATAACACTATGCTGATTGGTGATGACGTAATTACTTTGACTCAAGAGCGTGACCCTGCAAACTTACCGTGGAAAGAGTTAAACGTAGATATCGTTTTAGAATGTACTGGTTTTTTCACTAAGCGTGAAGACGCAGCTAAGCACATTACAGCAGGTGCTAAAAAAGTAATTGTATCTGCTCCTGGTAAAGATTTAGATGCAACGGTAGTACACGGCGTTAACAGCGATGTAATTAACGCTGATAGCAACATTATCTCTAACGCATCATGTACGACTAACTGTTTAGCGCCAATTGCAAAAGCAATTAACGACACAGTAGGTATTGAGCAAGGTAGCATGACTACAATTCATGCTTATACAAACGATCAAAACTTATCTGACGTTTATCACCCAGATCTATACCGTGCACGTAGTGCAACACAGTCTATGATCCCAACTAAAACAGGTGCTGCTGCAGCTGTTGGCTTAGTACTTCCTGAGCTTGCGGGTAAATTAGACGGTATGTCGGTACGTGTACCTACTATCAATGTTTCTTTAGTTGATTTTACGTTTATTACTAAGCGCGAAACAACAGCTGAAGAAATCAACGAAGTAATGAAAGCCGCAGCAACAGGTTCAATGAAAGAAATTTTAGAGTACAACGAGCTTCCGCTTGTTTCTATTGATTTTAATCACAACCCTGCGTCATCAATTTTTGATGCAACGCAAACTAAAGCTGATGGCAAACTAGTTAAAGTAATGGCTTGGTACGACAACGAGTGGGGTTTCTCAAACCGCATGTTAGACCAAGTTAAAGCATTAGGTCAGTACTTATAATTGACCGCGTAAAAGTTTAGCTTTATCCAACCAAGCCTGCATTATGCAGGCTTTTTTATTTTGATTAATTTATACCCGCTCGTTTAATAAAGCGCTTATCTCTTTAAAACTAGGCCGCGATGCAATATCAGTATTTATAGCACGCGCTGCTATATCGGATATTTTATCAAACAGTTCGTTTTGCTTATCTTCAGTGCTAACAGTGCTTAGCAAGTCCTCAATTAAACAACCAAAAGCGCGTACTTCTATTAACTGTATTTGCTGTTGCTGATATTCGCTAAGCATGGCTAAATTTGTTGCTGCACCAAAATCACCAAATAAAACGTCATATTGTTCATTTATCATGGTATTGTGTGCGTAAATATCGCCATGGCTTACGTAATTATCATGTAGGTGAGTTAGCGTATTTGCCATCTGTTTTGCTATTTTATAAACAGCTTCAATAGGGTAATTACAACCGTCATTAAATGTATCGCGCGTACAGGTTTCTAAACTTGGCGGCAAACCTAAATTAGTAAAGCGTGTATCTATTAGCTCCATAACTAAACCAAGCTGTGTGCTTTGCTCTATGTAGCTTAATACGTTAATTAAGTTTTTATGATAGCCTGCTTGTAAACAGCAGTTTACTTCATCAAGTGGGTAGCCATCGCTTGTTATTGCCCCTTTAAATAATTTTACCGCCACATCGTGCTGTGCTGTTTTAGCTAAATGAATAACGCCCGATGCACCTTGGCCAATTACTTTTTTAAGCTGAAAATTTTCAAGTGGCGTGTTTTGCAAACGACTGTTAGTTAAGCACTGAGCTTTATTAAATGCATTACCCGCAAAGGCAAGCCAAGCAAGTTTGGGGAGTTCTAATAGCCAATTATCAAGTTTTGTTAGGTTATTAGCAGAGAGCCTAACTAGCCCTAAATTAGTACAAGAAGCCATACTCGCGGGTAGTTGTTTTAGGTTATTTCCTGCAAGGGCGAGCTTTCTAAGCTGTGTGTAATTACCAAAGTCACTTGGCAATGCGCTTAATTTGTTATCAGTAAGTATTAACCATTCAATATTTTTAGGTAAGCTGTTTAGTGCAAACTCTGTTATTTGATTGCCTTTAAATGCAACCATAATTAAAGCAGGGCACTTAGCGAGTACTTTAGGTATATGTTCAAATTGGTTAAACGATAAAAACACCCGCTTAAGCTTTGTTAAGCACGCAAACTCATCTGGCAGTGTAGTGAGATCATTGTTTGATAAATCGAGTACTTCTAGGGTATCTGCAAGGGTTAAAATTTCTAAAGGAAACTCAGTTAAGCCTTCTACGAGTTGTAAGCGAGTAACACCATTCAACCTACCAGACTTAAGCTCTGCAAGGGTATTCATAAATTTTCACAAGCCTTTTAAAATAAAAAAGCCAACATCGCTGTTGGCTTAAAGTAAATACGTTTAGTAAAGTTTAAAATTGCGCGTTATGGTAAACGTTTTGCACGTCGTCACAATCTTCAAGCATGGCTAAAAAGCGCTCCATTACTTCTACGTCTTCACCTTCAATAGGGGCTTCAACTTGTGGTACAAACGAAATTAAATCTACGTCAAAATCTGTAATACCCATTTCTTCAAGCGCTGTACGGGTGTTGTTGTATTCTGTATGTGGTGCAAAAACCGTCACTTTACCGTTTTCTACTTCTACATCTGTTACATCAACATCGGCCATCATAAGGGCCTCTAGTACAGCTTCATCGTCATCGCCATCAAAAACAAAAATAGCGAGGTGATCAAATAAATGTGATACCGAATTTTGTGCGCCTATTTTAGCGTTTGCTTTGGTAAAACAAATACGTACATCAGCAAACGTGCGTTTGTTGTTGTCGGTTAAACAGTCAACAATAATCATACAGTTACCAGGGCCGTAACCCTCATAACGTGTGGCTGCGTAATCTTCACCGCCACCGCCTTTGGCTTTGTCTATTGCGCGCTCAATAACGTGTGCGGGTACCTGGTCTTTTTTAGCGCGCTCGATTAAACGGCGCAGCGCAAGGTTACCATCTGGATCTACGCCACCATTTTTAGCGCAAATGTATATTTCTTTACCGTACTTAGAATAAACTTTAGTTTTAGCACCCGCAGTTTTAGCCATTGAATCTTTTTTGTTTTGGTAAGCTCTTCCCATCTGCGTTTCGCCTTAATATATGTAAATTATTGAATAAAATTGCAAGGCCGTATTCTAAAGGTAAAGCCGCAGTATCGCCAGTAAATGGCGTTAATTAATCTTCTTGCTGTTGTAATTGCCACATTTGAGCGTATTGACCATTTTGTAATAAAAGCGCTGAATGTGTGCCTTGCTCAACTAGTTCGCCCTTTTTAAATACTAATATGTTATCGGCATCAACTATAGTTGATAGCCGGTGTGCAATCACAATACTGGTGTGGTTTTGAGTTACATCGCGCATTGCCTTTAAAATGGCTTGCTCCGCGTGCGAGTCGAGCGCCGAGGTCGCCTCATCAAAAATTAAAATAGGAGATTGCTTTAAAATTGCACGTGCAATTGCAATACGTTGTTTTTCGCCGCCAGATACTTTTAAACCGCGCTCGCCCACTAACGTTTTATCGCCTTGCGCTAAAGTTGAAATAAAGTTTTTTAAATGGGCCATTTCTATTGCTTTATCTATTTCACTATCGCTTGCTGTGGGTCTGCCATAGGCGATGTTTTCGCGTATGCTGGTGTTAAATAGCACGGTGTCTTGTGGCACTATAGCAATGGCTTTACGCAGGCTATCGAGAGTGACGGAGTCTATAGCTTGGTTATCTATGGTTATACTGCCCGCGCTAATATCGTAAAAGCGATAAAGTAACCGCGCCAACGAGCTTTTACCTGCACCACTTGCACCTACAACGGCAACCTTACTGCCTGCTTTAACTTTAAAGCTAATATTACTAAGAATAGGGCGGTTGGCATCGTAACTAAAACTGACATTATTAAAGGCTATATTACCTTTGCTAACACAAAGGTGTTGAGCATGGGGGCGCTGAGTTATCTGTGGTTTTTTATTAAGTAAGCCCAGCATGTTTTCTAAATCGGTTAGGGCGCGCCTTATTTCTCGATAAACAAATCCCAAAAAGTTAAGCGGTAAAAATAATTGGATCATGTAGGCGTTTATCATTACAAGTTCGCCAATTGTTAGAGCGCCTGTTACCACCTCTTTGGCACCTAACCACATCAGCGCTGTAATAGCGCTTGCAATTATTAACGCTTGGCCTGAATTAAGCGCAAGCAACGACATTCTATTTTTTAAACGGGCGGTTTCCCAATTTGCTAAAAAAGAGTCGTATGTTTTGGCTTCAAATTCTTCGTTATTAAAATATTTTACAGTTTCGTAGTTAAGCAGGCTGTCTATGGCGCGCGTATTACTAAGGTTATCGGCGGCGTTTGCCTCGCGTATAAAACGGTTTCGCCACTGCGTTACTGTTACGGTAAAGGTAATATAAATAGCAACCGCTAATAAGGTTATTAACGCAAACCAAATAGAAAATAGCGAGCCAAAAATAATAGCAACGGTCAGTATTTCAAAAAGGGTGGGGACAATATTAAACATTAAAAAACGCATTAAAAAGCTCAGCCCACTAGTACCACGCTCTATATCACGGCTTATTCCACCGGTTTGCCTATCGAGGTGAAAAGCAAGCTCTAGCGAGTGTAAATGTTTAAATACTTTTAACCCAATATCACGCATCGCGTGCTCTGTCACACGAGAGAACACCGCATCTCTTACTTCGCCTAAAAACACGCTGGCAAACCTAAGCCCACCATACATAAGCAATAGTAATGCAGGGATAACTAAAACTGGATTAATTGATTTATCAACCGAGTCGATAATTTCTTTTAATGCCCAAGGCATTAAAAGAGTTGCGCCTTTAGCTCCTATAAGGGCTAAAAGCGCTAAAAGTACGCGCCCTTTAAATTTAGTAATGTATGGCCACAGCGTTTTAATACTTTGTTTTAAGGTCATTGCATCGGCGCGTTTTATAGTACTGTGTTTAGAGCGCATTACGGATCTCAGTCAAATAAATACTTAATTAATATGCATTGTATTTTAAATACTTGCCCATATATACTACGCATCCCTTATTTTAGTTTGACGCAACCATGTTTAACGTTCGTGTGTTTATAACTGCTTTTTTACTGTTTTGTGCGCTTTTTAGTGTTCAAAGTAGTGCGCAGTGCGTTACACATAAATTAAACACTGTAACCACCTCATTGAGTGTGTTTGCTGATAGCGTTGAGTTAGCTAAAACGCTGCCTATATCAAAATCAGTAAAGGGAAGTGAGCACAAAAAAACACATCAAACAGGGTTTGACGCTCATCAACCTAGGTTAACGGCTAGTAATTCTTCGTTATTTTTACATGCCGTGCAAAGTGAGCCTGAATACGACGTTGTATTTGAATTTTTTGCACACACCCTTTTTAGAGAAATATACCTAAGCCCCAACGCTTTTATTGCCCAACAGCCATGGTATACACTTGTAACGCATAGCAAAAAGTCGCGACTCAGCGGCTGGAAAGACGCTAATTTACTCTATACCGCCGTAAGTACCTACCACGCTTAATTTTCTTATTTAATTTTTATTAGGTTTTAACGTTTTACGTTTAGGCCTTGAGATTAATTGTGCTTTTAAAAAGTACGTTACCGGTTCTGGTAATAAGGAAACACCATGTTAAGTGTAAAAAAAGATCACAAGCCGTTTATGGCTAAATTTAAATTAAGCTATATAGCCATGCTTATTGTGCTGGTTTTATTAGCCATTAGCGCATTACCCAACTTATACCCTAATAAATCGTGGTTACATGTAAGCAATGCACCTCATAGCGAAACACAAGCTGTGCCAAGCACTAATGCATTAGTAACTTTTTTAAATAACCAAGGTTTAAAAGTTGAGCAAGGGCTAAATAATCAAACATCTATAAATATTTTGTTAAACGAGCCAACTAAAAGCGCACAAGCGCAAGCGGCTATAAAGGCGCAGTACCCACACACGCAAGTTAAAATTGTAGAGCATGCAACGAGCCCACTTTGGCTGCAAGAGATTGGCTTATCGCCAATAAAATTGGGACTAGATTTAAACGGCGGTGTGTTATTTGTACTCGACGTAGATTTAGATAAAGCAATTGATGAGCAATTAGTCAGTGCGTATCAACAAGCAAAATCAATTATTATTAAGCAAAAAGCGCACGGCCTTAAAGTGCTGCAAACAGGGCACGGCTTTGAAATAAATGCACACCCAAATGGAGCGAAAAAGCTTACCCCGGTAATCAATGAGCTACAAAGTCGCTTTGCTAATTTAGCAGTTTCAACAACCAGTAATGGTGATATTAAAAATGCAAAATTCACCTATTCAGAGCAAGGGCGAAGCAACTTTGATAAAGAAGTAATGAGCCAAACGCTTACAACGCTTCGCTCACGTATAGAAGAATTAGGCATTACCGAAGCCGTCACTCAGCGCCAAGGTAAAAACCGTATACGCATAGAGCTCCCTGGCGTGCAAGACCCAACAGAGGCAAAGCGCATCATAGGTGCAACTGCATCACTTGGGTTTTATCAGTTAAAAGAAATTGGTGGGCAAACATTTGATATGCAATCAGGCGGGACCATCAAACTTGACCCAGTGCCAATTTTTACCGGTGAGCATATTAATAATGCCACAATAGGGCGCGATGACTGGGGTAAACCCCTTGTGCAACTTAGCCTTGATGGGCAAGGCGGCGATGCCATGTCAGCGTTTTCAAAAGCGAATATTGGTAAGCCTATGGCCACGGTTTACTCTGAGTACTCTCAAAACGCTAAAGGTGAAACCGTTAAAAAAAGCGAAGTTATAAATGTGGCTAATATTGCGCAGCATTTAAGTTCACGTTTTAGTATTACTAATATGAAAAGCCAACAAGCAGCGGCCGATTTAGCACTATTATTACGCGCAGGCTCGCTAACTGCACCGGTTACTATTGTGCACGAGCAAACAATTGGCCCAAGCCTAGGTCAAGAAAATATAACTAACGGCTTGGCCGCATTGATGCTGGGCATGGGTATTACACTTGCCTTTATGGCAATGTGGTATCGCCGCTTAGGACTTATTGCAAACGTAGCGCTATTATTAAATTTAACGTCGCTTGTGGGGCTAATATCGTTATTACCAGGGGTTGTGTTAACACTTCCGGGTATTGCCGGGCTGGTACTCACCATTGGCATGGCGGTAGATACCAACGTTATTATATTTGAGCGAATAAAAGAAGAGCGTAGAAAAGGCCGCTCTGCTTATCAAGCTATTCAAGAAGGTTATAAGCAAGCCGCTAACACCATATTTGATGCCAATATAACCACCATGATGACCGCGCTTATTTTATATGGAATAGGTTACGGCCCAGTTAAAGGCTTTGCCATAACATTGGCACTTGGCTTAATAACCTCGGTATTTACTGGCGTGTACGTATCAAAAGTACTAAGCCAAACGGTATATTTAAAAATGGCTAAAAAAGCAGGAGTAAATGCACATGCTTAACATTTTTTTAAAGGGCGAGGCGGGTACACGTCTGCGTTTTTCCGGCATGCTTTTGAGCGCCATACTTGTACTGCTATCGGTATTTACGCTTAGTCAAAAAGGGCTTAATTTTGGGCTCGACTTTACCGGTGGTTACCTAACAGAATTTACCACCAGCCAAGGTGTTGAGCTAAAACAACTTGAGCAATTTATTACTAAAAATCACAATGGCGAGTTTGAACTAACCGCACAAGGTAATAATCACTTTCAACTACGCGAAGCGCCCAGCGGTTCAACAGCAAATAGTAGTGATTGGCAAAGCGCCATTACACAAAATGCAGATATTAACGCCGAGGTTTTATCATCAGCGTATATTGGCTCGCAAGTGGGTGATGAACTGTTTGAACAAGGTTGTTTAGCGCTATTTTCAGCCATGGTTGCAGTAATGCTTTATTTAGCGGTGCGGTTTGAATGGCGTTTAGCCGTAGGCTCTGTGGTTGCGCTAGTGCATGATTTATTACTGGTACTGGGGCTATTTTCGCTATTAAGTATCGAATTTAATTTAACGGTACTTGCCAGTTTGCTGGCCATTATAGGTTACTCACTTAACGACTCTATAATAGTAGGCGATAGAGTACGCGAGCTTTTACGTGTTAAATCTAATAATGCGCTTAGCCCCGCAAGTATTATTAACAACGCCATAAAAAGTACCTTAACGCGCACACTTATTACATCGGGCACCACGCTTGCTACAGTTGCAAGTGTTTGGCTCCTAGCGGGCGCGCCATTACAAGGCTTTGCCATCGCGCTATTTACCGGCATTGTAGTAGGCACGTTCTCATCTATTTGTATTGCCGCCACGTTACCCGAGCTTTTAGGGTTAAGTGCTAAAAATTACGAAGAAAAACAAGATGCAGAAACGCAAGCGTTGCTCGATATGCCCTAGCAATAAATGCTTTTAAAAATCTGCATTAAAACACAGGCGCTTAAAATAATGGTTTTAAGCGCCTTATAACGGTAAAATTAATCACATAGTTTACCGTATTGGTTATTAGCGCCTTTCATGAATAAATCCCACGTAATAGAACACCTTAAATTTGCACTCGAAGCACAATTAAACAGCGCAAAACAAGCTGCCAAAGCCGCGCACGACGCCGCTACTCACGAAGAAAGCGTTGCAGAAACGCAGTACGATACCCTAGGGCTCGAAGCCGCTTATTTAGCACAAGGCCAAGCCGAGCGTGTAAACGATTGCTACAAAAGCATTAAACAATTTGAAGCCATTTTTAAAGAGCCCACTCACAAAAAAGTGATTATAAGCTCTCTCGTTTGTTTAGAAGATGAAAACGCCTTACAAAAATGGTTTTATTTAGGCCCAGCCGCAGGCGGTTTAACGGTTGAAGTAAAAGGGCTGACTATTCAAGTTGTTACCCCCGAAGCCCCCCTGGGTAAACAACTTTTAGGCAAGCAGCTTGACGATGAAGTAAGCCTAACCATTGCAGGCAAAAACCATGAATATGAAGTGGTAGAAATTTTATAAAACATTGGTTTTTATGTAGGTCGGATAAGCGAAGCGCCATCCGACAAAACCATATCAATACAATAAACGCTTATACTTATAAATTAATTGTCGGATGGCATGGCTTCGCCATTTATCCGACCTACGTCAATGTTGTATATATCCTAAATTTGCGCTTTATTTGTCTAATGCGTAACAAATAATACAATGGATATGCAATGCAATATCGTCGTAATTATGTAAAAGGTGGGACGTACTTTTTTACAGTTAATTTGCTCGATAGGAATAAATCGTTGTTGGTTGAGCATATCGATTTATTAAGAGAGTCTATCCGTTTTGTTAAATCTCAAAGGCCATTTTATATAGATGCATGGGTTGTGCTGCCCGATCACCTTCATGCAGTTTTAACTTTACCAGATGATGATGTGGATTATTCGAGTCGCTGGCGAGAAATTAAAAAGCGATTTTCAAAATCACTCCCAAAGACAGAGTTTTTAACTCAAACACGGAAACGTAAAAATGAACGTGGAATTTGGCAGCGCCGTTTTTGGGAACATACTATTAGGGATGATAATGATTATTGGCATCATGTTAACTATGTTCATTTTAATCCGTTAAAACATGGCCTAGTTAGTCAAGTAGCTGATTGGCCTTATTCAAGTTTTCATAGAGCCGTGAAACAAGGTATTTATGCAAATAATTGGTGCGGATGAAAAATATAAATATTTCGTAGGTCGGATAAGCGAAGCGCCATCCGACAAAGCTATAGCTTCATAATACACTTTAGTTTTGTACAAAAGTTTTTGTTAAATGAAATAATTTCGGCCTTTATTACGCTTCGGATGGCATGCCTTCGCCATTTATCCGACCTACCCAACTAGTTAGCCTTTTTCACAAACTTCGCTGTTACCATCATTTCGCCAATACCATCTACTTTGCAATCTAGCTCGTGATCTTTTTTATCAAGCACACGCCTTACGACCGCTTTTGTGCCAATTTTAATAACTTGTGAGCTGCCTTTAATTTTTAAATCTTTGGCTACGGTTACTTTATCGCCATCAGTAAGTAAGGTGCCGTTGGCATCTTTAACTGAAATTGCGTCTTCATCGTTTGTACTATTTGGGTTCCATTCATAGGCGCATTCAGGGCATATAAGCAGTTGCTGGTCTTCGTAAACATATTCAGATTGGCACTGTGGGCAGGTAGGGTGTGACATTTATAACGCTCATAAAATATTAATTTTGCGTATTTTAATCTGCATTAATAGGAAAATATAGTTAATCAATATTTTTTATCTTCACGCTAAAAATATCTCGTTTGTGTGGTTTTTAAAAAGAGCATATAAAGCAGATGTCGCTTAAGCAATTTAAGCGCTAACACTTACAGTAGGTATTTGTTAAAGCACCCATCGTATTAAGTGATACGCGCAATGCCCACTTAGTACGATGGGTGTTTCTATTTATAGTGCTGAGTATTTTATTAGGCATGCTTTTTATATTTCTGACTTAACTAGGAAAAGTCGTGTTTAAAACCTTAATAGTGGTTGATAACAACGAGCAAACACTTGCTCAATCGTTCGAAAATGTAATTACGTTTAATAGTTACTTACGTGATTACCCAAAACATAATGAACCTAAAACCCGCATTATTAATTTATGCGACTCAAGCCAATACTTGAGTAAAGGTTACTATTGCTCATTACTTGCAGAGGCCCGTAAACACCAAGTATTACCCAGTGTTAAAACAATAAACGCGCTTCGAAGCGGTCAAGCTCCTATGTTAAATATTGGCTCTATTGATGGCGAAATTTACTTTGGTAATGCCTTAAACGAGCTACAAAGCAAAGCGGCTAAATCGGTATTTAAGCAATACCCAGCGCCTATTTTATATGTAGATGAACAAGGCTTGTTACAGCAAGGTTCGCTTAGCACTTTAAAAGATGAGCAATACAGCAATTTTGTAGTAAAACTAAATACGTTTACCCAAACCCAATGGCGTATTGGTACTGTGCAGCGCCGTTTTAGATGGGACATGGCAATCCTTGTTGATCATAACGAAAAAGTACCACCGAGCGATAAAGACGCCATTGCCCGTTTTATAAAAGCAGCGGCTAAACATGGTATTAATGCTCAAGCATTAAGCTTTGAAGAAATAGACAACATAGCCCAGTTTGATGCGTTATTTATTCGCCAAACTACAGCAATTGACCACCCAACGTATCGCCTTGCAAGTAAAGCGCAAAGCCTTGGTTTAGTGGTTATTGACGATGCTGAGTCTATTTTACGCTGTTGTAATAAAGTGTATTTACACGATGCGTTTAATTATCAAAAGGTGCCGAGCTTAAAAACGGTGGTAGTGGCTGATCAATCAGCGCAAACGCTTGAGCAATTAGAAGAGGCGTTTACCTATCCGCTGGTTTTAAAAATGCCTGAAGGGTCGTTTTCTAAAGGGGTGTTTAAAGTTGCAAACCGCAGTGAGCTTGAAGCTAAATTAACCGAGCTGTTTGAATATAGCGCATTGGTACTTGCACAAGAATACATGTACACAGAATACGATTGGCGAGTAGGTATATTAAATGGCCGCGCTATTTATGCGTGCCGCTACTTAATGGCGCGCAACCATTGGCAAATTTATAATCACGATGCTAAACGGTTTTTCTCTGGTGGCTTTGAAACGCTACCTACCTTTGAGTTACCAAAAGCCGTGT
Source organism: Pseudoalteromonas sp. 2CM41L (assembly GCF_023161905.1). Lineage (NCBI taxonomy): Bacteria > Pseudomonadati > Pseudomonadota > Gammaproteobacteria > Alteromonadales > Pseudoalteromonadaceae > Pseudoalteromonas > Pseudoalteromonas sp. 2CM41L. The sequence continues at coordinate 111,200 of NZ_JALNTN010000008.1, read as the reverse complement.
TAGATGCCGCTTTAAAAGCATGTAAAACTGTGGGCAAAGGCTTATATGGCGTAGATGTTAAAGAGCATCAAGGCAAAGCATATGTGCTTGAAGTAAATGATAATCCAAGTATTGATCACAAAGTAGAAGACGGCTATTTAGGCGACGAGCTATACATGATCATTATGGATGAATTTAAACAACGTTTAGAAGCACGAGGCCGTGGTTAATAACATGAGCAAGCTTGTTATTCGAAAAGCTATTGGTAGTGATTTAAATGCACTGATTGACGTTGAAAACGCCTGCTTTAATAACGACAAATTGAGCCCACGCAGTTTAAAGCGTTGGCAAAGTGCTAAGCACGGTATTTTGCTCGTTGCAGATAACGGCGAGCAAGTATGCGGCTATGGGCTGGTGTGGTGTCATAAAGGCACACGTTTAGCGCGTTTATATTCGCTTGCTGTAATACCCACAATGCAAGGTAAAGGCATTGCCAAAATGCTATTAGCTGAGCTTGAAAAACAAACCAACGAGCGTGGGCGGCTTTATTTACGTTTAGAAGTGGCCGTAAATAACGAAAGTGCGATAGGGCTTTATAAAAGTTTGGGTTACAGAGTGTTTGGCCAATATAGCGATTATTATGACGATCACAGTGATGCACTGCGAATGCAAAAAAATATTCGCCAAACGCGTGAGCTAAAAGTAGAGCGGTTAACGCCGTGGTATCAGCAAACTACCGAGTTTACTTGTGGGCCTGCGGCGTTATTAATGGCAATGGGGGCACTTGAGCCAACAACGGAGCTTAGCCAATCACATGAGCTGGCTCTTTGGCGCGAAAGCACCACCATTTTTATGACCTCGGGCCATGGTGGTTGCCATCCGTTTGGTTTAGCACTTGCGGCTAATAAGCGCGGCTTTAAAAGCGAAGTAATGGTTAACACCACCGAGCCTTTGTTTTTAGATGGCGTACGTAATGAAAATAAAAAAGTGGTGCTTTCAACAGTACACCAACAATTTGTAGAGGGTATTGCACAGACAAATATACCGCTTAGCTATAAAGATGTAGAGCTTGAGCATATTGAGCAGTGGTTAAGCCAAGGCTTTAGTGTGCTGTTACTAATTAGCACATACCGGTTAGATGGTAAGAAATCACCTCATTGGGTGTGTGTTACCCACCTTGATGAGCACTGCGTGTATGTTCACGACCCATTTTGTGAGCCAGGAAGCGATAAACAACTCGCAATAGATTGCCAGTACGTGCCTATAGCGCGCAGTGATTTTAGTAAAATGTCAGTATTTGGTAGCCAACGTTTAAGAACCGCGGTGGCCATTGCTAATAATTAATAGGTTTTAAGTAAAGAGTGACTTTTTTAGATTTAATTGATGTAGCCCCTTATTCGTGGGCGGCCATTGGTACCGCCGCTTTTTGCGGTGCCATAATTGGCTTAGAACGGCAATTGCGCGGTAAACCTGTGGGTATTCGTACCTCTGCGCTCATAACGCTGGGCACGTATTTGTTTTTATCAACCGCGTTTAACTTACAAGGCGATGTGATTGATCATTCGCGTGTAGTAGGGCAAATAATTACAGGTATTGGCTTTTTAGGTGCAGGGGTCATGCTTGCAAAAGACGGCGCTGTAGTAGGGGTAACCTCTGCTGCAACCATTTGGGTGCTTGCCTCAATTGGCGTAATGATAGCCACCGACAATTTAGGCGCTGCCATTAAACTTTCGGTGCTGGTGGTTGGTATTTTATACGGTGTAGATGTACTGGAGGCAAAATTTAAAAGCCTAAGCAAAGGCGTACACACTAAAGTAAAAAATTATCAAAAACGTTACTACCGAAAAGACTTTAACGACACAGAACGCCACTGATTTAACGCCACTAATTTAGTGGCGTTTTTATATGAGTGTATTAACTAAAGCGTGACTGCTTGGTACTCTATTGCCTCGTTAATAGGCGCAGGGCGACCAATAAAGTAGCCTTGGACGTTATCTACTTTTAGCTGCCTCAATGTGAGAAGCTCTTCTTTATTTTCGATACCTTCAGCTACAATCGTACAATTAATTGCTTTTGCAAAACCACATAATGCTTTTGCGAGTAAAAACTTTCTTTGGTCGTTATTTATATTTTCAGTCAGGCTTATATCAAGTTTTATAATATCGGCTTCTAACTCCAATATGTGCTGAAAAGACGAAAACCCAGCGCCTACATCGTCAATTGCTAGTTTTACGCCTTTATTTCTCAATGGCTCAAGTGCCGCGCGCATAGCTTGGTAATCTAAAATAGGCGAGTGCTCTGTGACTTCTAATATAATGCGGGTGCAATCAACATTTTGTAATACATTATTAATTGAGCCCGATAATATATGTGCAGGAGATGTATTTATAGTCACGTAGGCATGTGGGGCAAGTTCATCCATACAATGTAGGGTGTTTTGTATAGCAAGAATTTCCAGTGCTTCACCTAGCCCTAAGTTGTCGGCATCTTTAAACCATACATCGGGGGTTTTGTAAGGTTGAGTAAAAAAGCGTGAAAGCGATTCATAACCCGATAGCCGATTCGTCGCTAGGTTAAAAATGGGCTGAAAATAAATAGTGATGGCATTTGTTTTTATAATATTTTCAATCAGTATTTTTGTCTCATTACTTATGGTGTCTGATTGTGATCTTTGTTCAATGAGCTCGGTAGCAAGCTCTGAAATTAGTTTTAAAAAAGCCAGATCTCTATCATTTAAATCGTCATCAAATGTGGTTTTATAACAGCAAAAGGTACCATACGTTTTGCCTGATGCTAAAACAATCGGTACACCTATGTAAGCGCCTATATTTAATTTTTTGGTGACCGGCATAGCCTTAGTAATAGGGTGTTTATGTGTGTTAGGAATTATTGGTTCAAGGTCGTTGTCTGAAATTTTTTTACAGTAAGTCTCACAAATAGGATCTGAATTACCTACTGATACGCAGTGGTTATCGGTATGATTATCAACCACCTTAAAAACCCGATCTGTTTGTGTAAATTCTGATATAAACGCCACATCCATTTTAAGATGTTTGCGAACAAGCGAAAGTAACCTTAATAACTTTTCGTCCACTGAGCCATTATTTTGTTGTTCAAAAAGGTGCTGTTTTATTTCATCGCTCATACAATAACCTAGCTAGGATTTTAGCTAATAGTGTAATTTATATAAGGAAAAAAGCCACTCAATTGCAGCTTTGTATTAGCCAAATAGTTTTCTTCGTACTACTTTTCTGTACTCGCTTGGCGTTTGGCTAAGCACTTTTTTAAACACGCGGGTTAAATGGCCTTGGTCGTTATAGCCGACCTCAAGTGCCACCTCTTGAATCGTTAAATTAGATGAAGCTAATAATTCTTTAGCGCCTTCTACCCGTAATTGTTGCCAATATTCTATAGGGCTTTGATTAGTCGCAAGCTTAAAACGGCGGGTAAATGTACGATAGCTCAAACTAAATTGGGCAGCTACTTCTTGTAAGTTTAACTCGCTGGCTAAATTAGTTTTAAGCCAAAACTGAATTTGCGCTATGAGTTCATCTGGATGGCGGTCAACTGCGCCTTCAAGGTAGCGCTGATCTTCGTATGGTTTACGTACTTCGTGCGAAAAGTTACGCTCTACATGTTGCGCAGCGGCTTTGCCATAGTATTGGCTAATGATATGTACGATCACATCGGCAAGGGCATTTAAACTTGCCACCGTATACATGCGCTCAGACTGGGTGATAAAAAAGTCGGGCTTTAGGCGCACTAACGGGTAGTCGTTGCTAAATTGTTTAGCGTAATGCCAATGGGTTGTTGCAGGGTGCCCATCAAGTAAGCCCGCTTCTGCAACTAGGCAATTACCCGTGCCTACACCAATTATATGACTGCCGGTTTCAAAGCTTTCTTGTAGCCATTCAACCACTTCTTTATTAGTACGTACTACAGGGCGAGGGTTTCGCCATATACCGGGCACAATAATTAAGTCGTTGTAGGGCGCGTTGTGTGTGGTGCAGTCGGGGACTATGGCAAGCCCAGTACGGTTTTGTATTGGCTCATTATTTTTAGCAATTAAATTTATACTAAGCGGTCTAAAATCCGTGTGGCTTAAATGGCCTTTTGCATAAGCCTCACCGGCTCTTAGCATTTCAATAGGCAGTGTTAAACTGGTAATAAGTAAATGCGGGTACACTGCTATGGCAATATTTAACGCTGGGTTTACTGATTTTTTATGCATCTGAATGCTCCGACCAGTACTTTTTGGCCTTTAATGCTGAATATTTGGCTATTAAAGCACAAAGTGCTGTGGTTAATCCAATTAAACTGTTTGCTTCTCCTATAACACGTTTTAAAGGTTAATTATGACAGCATTACCCGTAATAGTAGGCATGGGTGGTATTAACGCCGCTGGCCGTACTTCTTTTCATCAAGGTTACCGCCGTATCGTGTTAGACGCATTAAACGCACAAGCTCGTAGTGAAACATTTTTAGGCCTCGCCACATTAATGAACTTAGTACGCGTTGTTGATGGTCAATTACAAGACACAAACGGTAATAATGTTGAGCAAAGCGACATAGAAGCACGCTTTGGTGAGCAAATTATTGCTGGCACACTTATTCGTAAAATTGAAAAAGAACATTTTGACGCAGATGCCACGCCTTGGCAGCAAAAAATGACGTTAAAGTCCTCTGATGAAAACGCAATTGTGTTTGAAACGCGCGCACGCGATTTACCAACCCCAGTGCCTGCCAGTTGGAAAGTACAAGAGCTTGAAGGCAAAAAAGTAAAAGTGACTATAGCGGCAGAGCTAGATGTAAAATTAGATTCTACCCGTGATAACCCAATTAAATCGGCAGGTCAGTTTCCTACCGGGTTTGATCCGTCAATAATGTATAACAGCCGTTACCAGCCACGTGGTTTGCAAGCCACTATATTTGCAGCAAACGATGCTATTAAGTCAACTGGTCTTGATTGGCAACGCATAATGAATAGCGTAGAGCCAGATAAAATTGGTACTTATTCAGCCTCGGTTATTGGCCAAATGGACGACAAAGGATTAGGCGGTTTAGTTAAAGCACGCCAGCAGGGCGATCGTGTTAGTACAAAGCAATTAGCACTTGGTCTAAACACGATGTCGACTGATTTTATAAACGCCTACGTTACAGGAAATGTAGGTACTACGTTTTCTACCTCGGGTGCATGTGCCACGTTTTTATATAACTTACGCGCTGCAGTAAACGATATTCAAGCAGGGCGCACCCGTGTTGCGGTGGTAGCAAGTGTTGAATGCGCTATTACGCCTGAAGTAGTAGAAGGCTTTGGTAATATGAGCGCCCTTGCTAATGTTGAAGGCCTGCGCCGTTTAGATAATTTAAGCAGTGAGCAAGAGCCAAATTACCGTAAAAGCAGCCGTCCATTCGGTGAAAACTGTGGCTTTACATTAGGTGAAGGTGCACAAGTGGCCATTTTAATGGACGATGCGTTAGCACTTGAACTAGGTGCAGACATTATGGGCTCAGTACCTGATGTATTTGTAAATGCCGATGGTATTAAAAAATCAATCACCTCACCGGGCCCTGGTAACTACATTACAATGGCAAAATCAGCAGCGCTTGCAACAAGTTTATTAGGTAAAGAGGCGTTACAAAAGCGCAGCTTTATTTTAGCGCATGGTTCTAGCACGCCGCAAAATAGAGTAACAGAGTCACTTATTTATCATAAAGTGGCACAAACGTTTGCCATTGATAGCTGGAAAGTGACGGCGCCAAAAGCTTATGTAGGGCATACAATTGCCCCCGCCAGTGGCGATCAGCTCGCTATAGCGCTGGGTGTATTTAGTCATAATATTATGCCGGGTATTACTACCATAGATAAAGTTGCCGACGATGTTTATGCTGATCACTTAGATATACGTAACAGTCATTACGATTGTGGCGACATGGACATAGCCTTTATAAACTCAAAAGGTTTTGGCGGTAATAACGCTACTGCTACTGTACTTAGCGCTAAAGTAACACTACAAATGCTTGCTAAGCGCCATGGTGAAAAAGCGATGAGTGATTACGCTGATAAAAACACATCCGTTGTTGCTTCGCAAAATACCTATAAAGCGCAAGCTGACCTTGGTAAGTACGAATTAGTATATCGTTTTGGTGATGGCGCCATTGACGATAACGACATTGTAATTGGCGAGGACAGCATAGAGCTTCCCGGTTTTGATAAAGCAATTTCGTTTAATACAACCAACTCCTATCAAGATATGTTTTAAGCACACATACTTGAATCCAAAGGCGCTGTTTAAAGCGCCTTTTTTTCATCTTTTCAATCAGCTAAACCTACGGTGTGTTCTGTTTTGCAATTAAAATATACTGCTGTGAATTTTTACCTAGATGTTGACAATGTTTATTGTAAATAATAGCGAATCACGCTGGTTTAGTTTTTTCTACTTACTAACAGATGTGATCATTTATATGAGTTTAAGAGGTGCTTTATAGCTCATAACCGTTAAAGCAACGATTAGATTGATGAATAAATAGTAAGTATTTTCTTGCAGTAAAAACACACTTTAATAAAAATTTAATTATATTTTTAACTCTATGATATCAAGTTTAAAAAAGATAAAATTAATAACTTATGATTAGTATTAAACAATAAAAATAATTGAAAAACACTAGCGATGTTCCATACTATTTTTAATAGATAAGCCATATCAAAACTACTCCTACAATTAAATAATTACTAATTTGGCTATGAACTTTATTTACAACCCTTTGTAAATTTAACGTACGCCTGAACAGTTAATGATTAATTTCTGCTTAGGTAAATATTCAAATTATTAATTAGTTTAGGAATAGCAATGAAATTAACCTTAAAAATTCGTCGGATAAAAGGTAAGTTTTTACTTAGCTTTTATATTTTGTTGGTTCTACCGCACATTAGTATTGCTGAAACCGTTTTATTTGATGATTACCCCCAAAATGGCACCTCTTTGTGGTCTACTTCATCCAGTGAATCAAGCTTAACGCAGATAGATGAACCAGTAGCTGATGGCGATAAAGCAATCGTAATGTCAGCCCATCATTGGACCCAATCGGGTTTGCGCATTGCACAAGTACCGCCATACGAAGATACTATCCTCGAAGCAAAAATATACCGAAAGTCAGGTAGTAAAGGGACCCTTATGTTTCGTAGGGGGGAAAACTCTTTAAAGATAAATCTAGATGATTCTAATAGCGAGTTTTGGACCATTAATGGCGAGCCAGGACATAATGACTACTCAGATGACACTTGGCATACAATTCAAATACACCTTAAACACTTTAACTTAAACGAAGGAGAGAATGTACTCGCAGTAGGTATTCAGGGCCCTTACGGTACAGGTATATTTTATATGGATTCAGTCTACTTTAAAGAGAATAAATCGATTGTAACTACTAACCCTCCGGCGCCAGGGAATTGGGTACTTACTTTTGAAGATGACTTTAACCAAAACACCCTCAACCCTGATAAGTGGAAAGTTGGCAAGCAATACTTAGGTATGAGTGGCATTGCTGCTAATGCAGGAAGTGAAAATATTAGTGTTGAAAACGGTATGCTGATGTTCAAAGCCGAGCGAGAACTCTTTAGTCAAGGAGATAAAACGCATCATTATAAAGGGGCTGAGATCAGTACTTTTGGTCAGTTTAGGCAGCAATATGGATACTTCGAAGCCAAGATTAAGTATGACTCAATACATGGTACGTGGCCTGCTTTTTGGCTGTTAGCTGATAAAGGAATTTATGGGAGTGATACTTATAGGCGCCAAGCTTTATTAAAATTTAGTCTTGATGATATATCAGATACGGTTGACTCAGCACTTCTAAAGCTCAAGGTCTCTAAAGCAACAAATAAAAGCAGTGTTGCAGTACATAAAACACTTTCGAGTGATTGGTCTCAGAGTACATTAACGTGGGATACAAAGCCGAAGATTGACCCCATTTGGTTTACTCACCGTTATGGTGCTTCATCTGGTGATATTATTGAGGTTGATGTTACTGATTATATTCAAAAGCAGAAAAATGCGGGAAGTGATGCCAGCTTTGCCTTAGTCGATAACTATATGAGAAAACAGCTTTTAGAAATATTCAGTAATGAAGCAGAAAACTCAGCTGATAGGCCTGTACTTGTTGTTAATGACACAAATATAGGAATAACTGATGATGCAACAGTTCGTGGTGGTGAGTATGCTAAAAAAAACTATGGCGAGGAGCCTATTTTATTGGTTAAAGATGTGTGGGGCGATACATCAACCACTTTTGGTAGGGGTATGGAGTTCGATATTATGGAGTATTTAGGCGTGTGGGGCGGCGGTGTCAGTTGGGCTGCTCTACATTGGGATGGATACGGTAGTAAACATGCATCAGTAGAGTCAGATAAACTTTACCTTAATGAAACAGAAGATGACTTTCATCTATTTGGTATGCATTGGGCCCCTAATTACGTTGGAATGTATATCGATGGTGAAAAAGTATGGGAACATGAAAGCGAGCGGATTGGCAGCTTACCCTCATATGTGATCTTATCATTACAAGTCGGTGGATGGGACGGTAATACTCGTAATATTGATGATGATTTTGTGGCCACAATGCTTGTTGATTATGTCAAAGTATGGAAAAACCAAGAGTAAAATTAGTATTAAAATTTAGGGTAACCGGCTACATAAAAATGAATACTGATTTAAACTATTTACTTAGCAACGTGTAGCAAAGGCGCTGTTTAAGGCGCCTTTTTTTATGCCTGTGTTTTTTATAAAAGCCATAATAATACCAATCCGTAATACTCAATCATTTTGCGCGGCTAAACATGTCGCTACAAGCGTTAAAATTCTCAATTAGATTAATTAAATAGCGAATTTTTTACCTAGCTACAAACACGTTTTTCCAGCCTCATAATAGCTCACTTAATAAAGCAGATTGGTATAAAGTTGATTAAAAAATGACGTGTTTTTTATGGATTAACTTGCATTTATGGAGTACCTTTGTTTTTATAATAGAAACATAATCTAGGATGGATATATCGATGAAAAAACTTTTACTAGCACTTTCTCTCGCTTCAACCTTTACTCACTTATCAGTATCAGCAGATGATTTTGTAGCTGCTGAAATTATTAATAAAAACTACGACCAGCTTACTAATACCTCGCCGCGTGCATCGAGGTTAGAAGGGATTAATTTAAGTAGCTACGTGGTTGATGAAAACGGCCAGGTGAGTGATATCGAAATTGTGGCTTCGCTTGGTCAAAAAAAATATCAACGAGAAGCTCTCGATTATGTTTCTAAGCTTAATTATAAAAGTGCACAGATAAATGGCAGTGCCGTGCCAACGGCGAAAACTATTACGGTAAGCTCGCAAAATGTACATGCTAGTTTTTCTAACGATCAGGCATCCCCGGCGTTTTTTGACGATTATGAGAAAGCCAGCCAGCTTATTGATGATAAAAAGTACGATGAAGCTAAAACGTATATTACTGAGCTTGAAAACGAACACACTAAAAACACAGTCGAAATAGTTTTACTGGCTTGGCTTAAAAGCCAACATAGCTACTTTGTGCAAGATTGGAAAAGCTTTGATAAGTCAATTTATGAAGCCTTTTTGTTTAGAGATAACTTACCGGATCAAATAAAAAAACGCGTTATTAAAAATGCCTTACAATGGTTTATTTCAAAACAAGACTACGTACGTGCTTACGATGCAATTGATGCATTAGGTGATATTGAATCAATAACGTTTAGCGAGGAAAATAGAGCGCAATTACTTGCACAAGTGAATGACATTTATAAAAACTCTGGCGCTATAAATCAACAAATAACGCTTGAGTCTGAAAAAGCGGTTTTACCTTTACTTTCTAAAGGTACGGTTGAACTTAGTGCGAGTAAACCGTTATCTAAAGTACAACTTCGCTGTGAAAACAAAGTCGTTAATTATAATACCAACGAGATTGATAAAATATTAATTTCAAAAAATGATATTCGTTGTGGGCTATTAATTAAAAGTGCACAGGCGCAAACGGTTACTTTAAAACAAACTGGTGAAAGCTTTTTATAAAGTATTTTATTGGTAATAAACACTTAAATAAAAACCCCACAATATTATTGTGGGGTTTTTGTTATATATATTTAGCAATTAGAGTGTGCTTATTGTTGCGCTTCCAGCCTAAATAGCGTTTTGCAAGCAAAGTGGTTAAGCCTATAACCACAGCTATAAATAACAAAGTTGCGCCATAACTCATACCGTACCCCGGTGGAAGGCCTACTAATGTGTCGCCGTATGTCATATCGCTAAAACTAAGTCCTAAAACAGGGATAAGCAACCAAGCGACAGCGTGCAATAAATACAAATGTGCAAGGTATGAGAACATACTGGTTTTACCAAGCACTTGTAAAAAGTTACGAGAAAAGTCGGCTTTAACATGGCTTAAAAGTTTAAGCGCAATTAGCCCAAGGCCTACGGTTAGCAACATAAATTGTAATGACAGTGGGTATTTAGTCGGGTTTAAAAACGACATAACAGTATTAATAGTATGGGTATGAATAGTAAATACTGAAGTGTCGCCGTATAAATTAAAACCGCGCAGCACAGTGTATAAAGCAAGGCAGCTTGCACCTAATATAGCTGCATAATTCATGACCTGGGCTTTGTACTGGTGTTTTTTATAATATACTCCCGCGCAGTAAGCTAAAGCCATTAAACCTACAATGGGCGCAACTGGGTAAGTTGTTCTCATTTTTAAGCCCAAAGGTAGTTCAAGTACATTTTTTTGATGTGCAATAGACCAAAGTGTATGTGCGAACGTATTTGGCTCAAAGCCTACGCCATCAAATAGATTATGGCCAAACACCAACAATAAAGCACTTATTAGCACTGCATAAGTGCCTAATAAACGTAATAAGCCTAATATGACAAATCCCCAGCCTATTGCCCAAATGACCTGTGCGTACAACATTGGAAAAGCGGGGTTAAAGCTCCATGACCACGAAACAATGGTGAATTCAAAAATGATTAGCACCAATCCACGGACAATTAAATTGTAAGAAAATGCCTTAGTTGAAGCGTATTTATGCTCAGTAACAGCTGCTGAAACGCCTGCTAAAAAAACAAATAAAGGGGCACAAAAGTGCGAAATAAAGCGGGTGAAAAAAGTAACAGGGCTGGTACCCGGAACCGCCATAGGATCGGTTACTGAGTAATTAAGACAATAATACATACCATGGTCAATCACCATAAATATAATGATAATGCCACGCAATAAATCAATATGATGTAACCGAGGGGCTGTAGAGTGAGACGACATCATTAAGCTCAAATACGTTGTATAAATTTGCCGATATTATATGTTATATAGTATCGTCATGCGAGCTTGAGCGCTTTTAAGCGCCTTGATTTATTACATTAATTTAGGTTGCAGTAGTTACTCACAATTTATCTTCTTTTTAGTAATTACATAATGGTACACCTTAGCATTACTTAAACTTTTTAATGTACCTCAGTGTTATAAAATTAATGATAGCTAATAAAATAGCAATTTCGTAACGGCTGTAGGCAACCGCTATACCAATTAAACCCATATTCCATATGCTTGCTGCTGTTGCGGTACCCGATGTAGATTTATTATTTTTTAAAATTGCACCACCGCCAATAAAGCCTATGCCGGTAATAATCCCTTGTAGCATTTTAGATTGCGCTTCTGCACCTTCTAGCACTGACATAGCAATTACCGCATAGCCACATGAGGCAACTGCCACAAGCGGAAAAGTCCTTAACCCTGCGCCATGGTGGCTTCGCTCCCTGTCGTAAGCCATAGGCAGTGCGAGTATGTAGGCAATGCCAAGGTGTACTAAATTATCGATGATTTCGTTCCACTGTAAATCAATTTCCATAATGTTCTCTATTAGTTAAGGGTGTAAACTAATAGCAACCTACAGGCCAGCTTATTTTATTGCTTAAAATCAATGTGTTAAATTTAAATGTGAGAGGCGTTAATTGATTAATTGGTAACATTTACATAGTTAATTTACGCTTTTACAGATAAACCCTGCCTATGCGTTTAATTAATTATGCAAAGTGCGTATTATTTTATTATTAAACATTAATAAACAGTATTTCACTTGCCTTTACATACAACCAAGCTTGAAAAAACAGCGTTATTACTTTGCCTTACTCTTTGTGCTATTGCATTTTTGGCGCCTCAATTACTCACCAATCATTTGCAACCGCTTATAAATAACGCCTTAAGTTTTTTAGGGGCGCCGTTTTTTTTGTTAGTAAATTTTTTATTACTTGCAGTCATCGTTATTGCCATAAGCCCGCTTGGGAGGCGAAAAGTAGGAGGTGACAATGCCCGTATTGAATTTGGCTTATTTGGCTGGCTTTCTATGCTTTTTGCCGCAGGGATGGGGTCGGGCTTAATTTTTTGGGGAGTTGCAGAGCCTGCGTTGAATGTAGTCAATTCTCCTTTAAAACATACACTTTACCCTGACAAAGTAAGTAGTGCTTTAGCGCTGACGTTGGTTAACTGGGGGGCGCATGCGTGGGCTCTTTATGCAGTATTTGGGCTTGTGTTAGGTGGCTTAACAAAAAACAGTCATTGCAGTGGTGATATTAGCGAACCGGTAATCAGTGCATTAAAAGGCGCAATAAATATAAAATACCAAAACAGGCTTACCTTTATTGTTAAATTAGTGGCCGTGCTCGCCATTTTTTTTGGTGTGGTTGGGACAATTGCAAACTCTACGTTATTGCTACGCAAGGGAATTGAAATAAACCTAGGGATAGAGTCCGCGCTTGTATCTGGTTTTATCATAATCAGCTTAATTGTATTGCTGTATACAATATCGGCTAAGCTTGGGCTTAAAAAAGGTATTCAAACATTGAGTAAGTTTAATGTTTGGTTGGCTTTTTTACTTTTATTGTGGCTGCTTTTGTTAATGCCCATACAGCCTATAATGGCTATTGCCATTGATGGCACAAGGGATTACCTACGGCTTATTTTTACAGGGGCATGGCAATTACAAAGCCAACTTAATAACCCCGAGTGGGCAAATGGCTGGACCTACAATTATTATTTTTGGTGGTTAGCGTGGGGACCTTTTGTTGGCGTGTTTTTAGCTAAAATTAGCCAAGGCCGGCCAGTGTGGCAATATATAATGGGCGTAGTTTTGCTACCTACGCTTGTGACTATTGTGTGGTTTAGTGTGTTTTCAGGCTCGGCTATCGCATGGGATAAAACCTACCATGCCGGTATTTTAGATGCCATTAAAGCCGACTATACCCAAGGGCTATTTATATTTTTTCAGCAACTAGGCTGGCAAGGCGCCGTACTTATTTGGTCAAGCTTGTTACTGTTACTTATTTTTGTGGTTACCTCAGCCGATTCGGCCATATTAGTAATACGTGATTTAACAAATAGCAAAAAGGCAAAAGCATGGAGTATTTATGGTTGGTCACTCGCGCTTGGGCTTTGTGCCTTTATATTACTGGTACAAAATAATGAGCCACTAAACAGAACCATTGCTATTATTGGCGCTTTACCGTTTTTAGTTATTTTTATTTTGCAGCTGGTGGGTTTTATAAAAGAGTGTATAAGTGAATTTAAGTATTAGGGCTTAAACCCATTTTATTAATAAAAGGATGACGCACTGTATTAAATTGTACGCTTAGGCCCTTAGGCCGTGCAAAATTAAGTTTATAGAACAGGTATACATATTTTTACAATACTATTTTTAAAGATGTTTATAATTTAGGTAATGTTTTTGATCAGGATGAGTCATGAGAGCGCTAACTTTATGTTTATGTGTTATTTACCTAAGTGGCTGCACAGTCGCTGGTGTTATAATTGATGGGCAGGCACAGTCAAATGCACGCGCCAATAAATATAGTAATAGCCCAGCTCGCTCTGAGCCTTATAAAAATCCACTCGAATCTCTACCGAAAGACAAAAACGGGTTTAGTTTTACCGATATAGGGTTAAAAATAGATTCATTGCTGATCAATTTAGTAAAAGGTGAGGGCGATACGGTACAAGTGTGTAGGCAAGTGAGTAAAGTATTGAAAGAGTGTGTAGAAGTAGATAAATCTGATCTACACACTAATGAGATTACGCAGTTAAAAACTGACTATGAAATGATAAGTGTTGGTCAATAAAGCTGCTTATAAAAAAGTAACTATGATCGTAGCCAGCTTGCATTTCAATGCTAAGCGGGTAACCTTTATTTTTAGCAACAGCCGCTAAATTTTGTGGCTTAAGTTGCTCCTCTAAAAACCCATCGGCATCGCCCTGCGTAACAAGCATAGGGAGAAAATCAGCCTGCTGCGCTTTTTTCATCAACTCGCACGAATCGTATTGAGCCCAGAGCTCTTTGTCAGTGCCTAAGTAACCCGTAAATGCTTTCACGCCCCATGGGCAGTCAATTGGGTTAACAATAGGGCTAAAGGCCGAAGCGCTAACAAACGCTTTAGGGTTTTTAAGTGCCACCATTAAAGCGCCGTGCCCGCCCATAGAGTGACCACTAATTGCTTTAGTACTGGTTACTGGGAAGTGTTGTTCAATAAGCATAGGTAGTTCATCAACTACATAGTCATACATATTAAAATGTGTATTGAACGGTGCTTGTGTTGCGTTTACGTAGAAGCCTGCGCCTTGGCCAAAGTCGTAGTTATCGTCATCAGGGACATTATCACCACGTGGGCTTGTATCAGGCGCTACAATTGCAATACCCAGCTCAGCCGCTTTTTTAAATGCGCCGGCTTTTTGCATAAAGTTTTCGTCTGTACAGGTTAAACCCGATAGCCAATAAAGCACTGGCACTTTATTTGTTTCGCTTGCGCCAGGGGGTAAAAATACCGCAAAACGCATTGTGCAATGGGTACTTGTTGCAGTGTGGGTGTACTGTTTGTGCCATCCACCTGCTACTTTTGTACTTGAGATATTTTCTAACATAAAAATCCTTAAAAGCCGCAAACAATTAAGTATTACGGCTTTTTAATACATAGGTTACCAATAGCGTATTAGTAGTGAATTACTGTACGAATACTTTTACCTTCGTGCATTAAATCAAACGCATCGTTAATTTCTTCAAGGCTCATGGTATGCGTAATAAAGTCGTTAAGAGCAAATTCGCCTGCCATGTAACGCTCAACAATTTCAGGTAATTGCGAACGGCCTTTAACGCCACCAAATGCGCTACCACGCCATACACGGCCAGTTACTAGTTGGAAAGGACGGGTTGAAATTTCTTGGCCAGCACCGGCTACACCAATAATTACCGACTCACCCCAACCTTTATGACAACACTCAAGTGCTGAGCGCATTACATCAACGTTACCAATACACTCAAACGAGTAATCAACACCGCCATCGGTCATATCAACAATCACTTCTTGGATAGGCTTGTCGAAGTCTTTAGGGTTTACTAAATCGGTTGCGCCAAGTTTTGTTGCAAGGTCAAATTTGCTGGTATTAATATCAACACCAATAATGCGACCCGCGCCTGCCATTTTTGCACCAATAATAGCCGATAAACCAATGCCACCTAAGCCAAAAATAGCCACGGTATCGCCAGGTTTTACGTTTGCAGTGTTTGTTACCGCGCCCATACCTGTGGTTACGCCACAGCCTAATAAACAAATTTCTTCAAGCGACGCTTCTTTGTTTACTTTTGCGAGTGAAATTTCTGGAAGTACTGAGTACTCAGAAAAAGTAGACGTCCCCATGTAGTGATAAATTGGTTGGCCGTCTTTAAAAAAGCGTGTAGTGCCATCTGGCATTAGGCCTTTACCTTGTGTTTCGCGCACTGCTGAGCACAGGTTAGTTTTGCCTGAAGTACACATTTTACATACGCCACATTCAGCGGTGTAAAGTGGAATAACGTGATCGCCTACTTCAACACTGGTTACGCCTTCGCCCACTGCATACACAACGCCTGCACCTTCGTGGCCTAAAATTGCTGGGAAAATACCTTCAGGATCTTCACCTGATAAAGTAAATGCATCAGTGTGACAAACACCAGTAGCGGTAATTTTTACCATTACTTCGCCTTTTTTAGGCATCATTACATCAACTTCTTCAACGCTTAACGGTTGGTTTGGACCCCACGCAATAGCTGCTTTTGATTTTATAAATTCAGACATGTGTTTATCCTTTGTAGTGGTTTTAAATAACAATTGTAGACCCAATTTGTTTGGGTGATGACGCTATTGTATTTGTTTCTCAAATAATGATAATCTCCGATTTATTAAAACACTTTTACAGTATGGTAATAATGGCGCGTTGGGATGGCATAGACGAATTTATAGCAGTGGGTGAAGAGGGTAGTTTTACAGCAGCGGCTAATGTACTGGGGTTGTCGGTTGCTCATATAAGTCGCCATGTAACGGCGCTGGAGCAGCGTTTAAACACCCAGTTACTCACCCGTACCACCCGCAAAGTGGTATTAACTAAAGAAGGTGAAGCCTTTTTACATCAAACTAAGCAATTACAACATGCTATGGACGATGCCACGCAAAGCTTAGCAACGCAGCAAACAACGCCTAAAGGTAAAATTAAATTAACAGCACCGGTTATGTATGGTGAAACTTTTATTATGCCCATTGTGCACAATTTTATGCATGCTCATCCTGAGGTCGAAGTAATTGCTACGCTTTCTAACGAGCAAGAAAATTTACTCGAAGGCGGGTTTGATTTAGCCATTCGGTTAGGGCATTTAAAAGATTCAAGCCACAGAGCACGGCGTTTAAGTGCTAGGCGCTTTATAATGTGTGCCTCCCCAGATTATTTATCCCGAGTAGGTGAGCCTCATACCCTAGGCGAGCTAAACCAACATCAATGTTTAATTGGTAATAGCAGTTACTGGCGAGTAAACGAAAACGGCCGCGATAAACACATTAAAATTGCAGGACGCTTGCGCTGT
This sequence comes from Pseudoalteromonas sp. 2CM41L, assembly GCF_023161905.1. Lineage (NCBI taxonomy): Bacteria > Pseudomonadati > Pseudomonadota > Gammaproteobacteria > Alteromonadales > Pseudoalteromonadaceae > Pseudoalteromonas > Pseudoalteromonas sp. 2CM41L. The sequence goes on along the minus strand of NZ_JALNTN010000008.1, from coordinate 94,283 downwards.
AATAGTGGTTGGGCATTGGTTGATGGTGCAAAAAAAGGCTTAGGAATAGTGCAGCTGCCAAATTATTACATTGAAAATGAGCTAAGAACGGGCGAGCTTGTGCCAGTATTAACTTCTTATCAGCCGGATCAAGAAGGCGTGTGGGGAATTTACCCACCGCGTCAGTTTGTTGCCACCAACGTAAGAGTATTACTTGATTATTTAGTGGCCGGGCTTGAATAAAGCGCGTTTAAAATATAGCCAAGTATAAGATTTATAAATTATTTCTTACATTTATGGTCATATTCAATTCATCTTAGTTCGTGCTACTATAGCCGCACACTTTTAGCATAAATGTTTTAAATAATATGTTTCAACCGGTTAGCTTATTTATAGGGCTCAGATATAGCCGCTCCTCCAAAGGAAATGCGTTTATATCGTTTATCTCGTTTTTTTCTATTGCCGGAATAGCCATAGGGCTAATGGCCTTGTTCACTGTAAGCAGTGTAATGAATGGCTTTGAAAACAGTTTAAAAACAAATATGTTAGGGCTCATTCCTCACGTAGAAGTACAAGCCAATAAACACACCAGCGCACAAATGACAGCGTTAAAAGCCGATTTAGAGCGCTCAGATTATGTAGATCACGTAAGCCTTTACCGCCACGGCGAAGCCATCTTACAAACCAATAAAGATTTACACGGCGTATTACTGCAAGGCTTGTATGGCAATAACGGATCGCTATATAAAATTACCGATAAAGTTGTGCAGGGCAATTGGCAAAACGTTTTAAATAATAGCTACAACATAGCTATTAGCCGTTATTTAAGCCGTAAACTTGGCGTTGGTATGGGAGAAAAACTGCGCGTAATTATGCCTAATGCCTCAACTTACACGCCGCTTGGGCGCGTACCTAGTCAGCGTTTATTTAAAATAGCCGCAATATACGAAACCGGCTCAGAGATAGATATGAGCCTTGCATTTACCAGCGGCGCATCTTTACAGCGGGTATTAAAGCTTAACAAAAATACCGCGCCTAACTTAAGTGTGTCGTTACATGAACCCTTTGAATTAGCGCAATTTACAAAGGACAGCCAGCGCATTTTACGCGATTACCAAGTAAGTGACTGGCGCAGTAGCCAAGGTACTTTATTTGCCGCGGTTGCCATGGAAAAACGTATTATGTCTATGTTGTTAGGGCTGATTGTATTAGTGGCTGTATTTAATATTGTTTCGGCACTGACTATGATGGTGAGTGAAAAACAAGGCGAAGTGGCGATATTACAAACCTTAGGTTTAACGCCTTCACAAGTACAAAAAGTGTTTATGGTGCAAGGCTTGTATAACGGGGTGATTGGCACCGCGATAGGGGCACTTTTAGGTGTGTTGTTTAGCTTATATATTAATGAACTACTCGCTGCTGTGGGGCTAAACCTACTAGCAGGTGTAGAGCTTCCGGTAAAATTTGATGTGTTAAGCCTCGTTATTATTGCGCTTAGCAGTATTGCAATGAGCTTTTTAGCCACTTTATATCCTGCGCGCAAAGCCGCAAAAGTAAAACCAGCAGAGGTATTGCGTTATGAATGATTTAGTTATTAGCTGTCAAAACTTAAGTAAAGTTTATCAAGATGGCCAAAACCAAGTAGAAGTATTAAAGGGGGTGGACTTATCTCTTAACCAAGGGGATATGCTGGCTATAGTGGGCAGCTCAGGCTCAGGGAAAAGTACCTTATTACATATTTTAGGAACCCTTGATACGGCTACATCGGGTAGCGCGAAAATAAAAAATCAAGACGTTGCTAAATTATCGCGAACAGAGCAGGCGGCGTTTAGAAATAAAAACTTGGGCTTTATTTATCAGTTTCACCATTTATTAATGGAATTTAGTGCGGTTGAAAACGTGGCTATGCCGCTGCTAATTAAAGGGCTCAACGCAAAAGAGGCTAAAGAGCAAGCCCTGCAAATGCTAGATAAAGTAGGCTTAGCGCATCGCTGTGAGCATAAGCCTTCGGCATTGTCTGGCGGAGAGCGCCAGCGTGTTGCTATTGCTCGAGCGCTGGTGACTAAACCCGCATTAGTGTTAGCCGACGAACCTACCGGTAACCTTGATAAGCAAAACGCGATTAAAATTTACGATTTAATTAATGAGCTAAATAAAAGCTTAAATACTAGTTTTGTGGTGGTTACTCACGACTTAGAGCTTGCAGACAAGCTAGGTAAAATTGCGTATTTAGATGATGGGAAACTTGCCATTAAAGAGTCGCACCATGTTGCTTAGTTTATTTTTAAGTGAACGCTTTAGAGCGTATTCTGGTCATAAAGACGAAAAAAACGCATTTGTAAGCTTTATTGCCAAAGCCTCTACCGTTGGTATTTTATTAGGGGTGGCGGTGTTAATTGTTGCGCTTTCGGTTATTAATGGCTTTGAGCAGCAATTAGTGCATCGTTTATTAAGTGTGGTACCACAAGTTGAATACGTAGCGCCTAGCCGACCGATTGCTGATTGGCCTAACAAAGTAGAAAAACTTAAAGCAGAGCCCCATGTTACAGGTGCTGCGCCATTTATAGCAGTAAATGGTATGGCGCAATTTAAAAGCCAGCTTAAAGCGGTAGAAATACGCGGCGTTGAACCTAGCTATGAAGGGAATGTATCGGCCATAAATCAATTTACCAAAGGCACACTGGTTAGTCAGCTGCGCACGAATGACGTTATTTTAGGCAAGCAAATTGTAAAGCAATTAGGCGCTAATAAAGGCGATAATATTACTTTACTCATTCCTAAAATTAGCGAGCAAGGCAAGTCTCTATTAGCCCCTAAACGCGTAACGTTAACACTTGCGGGCATTATAGAAATGGGTGGGCCAATTGACAGTAGCGCTGCATTTATTCACTTAAATAAAGCACAGTCAGTTTTAGGTTACGACGCCAGCCAAGTGACAGGTTTACGATTGAGCGTAGATGATGTGTTTGCTGCGCATCAAATTGCACTGCGAGTAGGGCAAACTATTAGTGATTATGTGTATGTCTCTAGCTGGTTTAGAACGCAAGGTAGCCTGTATCAAGATATTCAAATGGTACGCACAATTGTGTACATTGTGGTGTTTTTAATTATAGCGGTAGCTAGTTTTAACATTGTATCGTCGCTTGTAATGGAAGTGCGCGAAAAACAAGGCAACATAGCTATTCTAAAAACTATGGGTGCTAAAGACAGTACCATTTTAGCTACCTTTGTCATGCAAGGTTTAACGCAAGCCTTTGTTGGCGTGTTACTTGGTACACTAGTTGGGGTTATATTAGCGCTTAACATTAGTGAGCTGTTTACATGGGTTAGCCAGTTATTTGCAGCTAATCCGCTTGAAGGTGTTTATTTTATTGAGTTTTTACCCAGTAAATTAGTACTCAGTGATATTGGAATAACAGTTATTGTTACCTTTGTTTTAGCTGTACTTGCTACTATTTACCCGGCGTGGCAAGCAACTCGAGTCGACCCTGCCAAGGTGCTGGGTAATTAACAACTCTTTATAGTGTAAATATCAATAGGGCAGCGTGCCTTAAGCTGCTAAACTGCGCGCTCATTTAACGTGGGCGCTCTAATTTAGTCTCGCTCTCTACTCAGGAAATTACTTTGACAAATAACGATATTTTACGCCGTGTTCGCTATACCTTTAATTTAACCGATACTGCCATGGTCGGTATTTTTGCTGCCGCAGAGGCTACAGTTACCACTGAGCAAGTCGTTGCATGGTTAACAAAAGAGGGTGAGCAAGGGTTTGTTAAAATGTCAGACACTGAGTTTGCTACGTTTTTAAATGGCTTTATTAATACTAAGCGTGGCAAGCGCGAAGGCCCACAGCCAGTGCCAGAGGCTAAGTTAAATAATAATATTATTTTTATGAAGCTACGTATTGCTCTAAACATGAAAGCAGAAGATGTAATAGCAACACTTGCACAGGTTGACTTTGAATTAAGTAAACATGAGCTCAGTGCGTTTTCTCGCAAAGTAGAAAATAAACATTACCGTGTGTGTAACGACCAAGTTTTGCGTTTGTTTTTAACAGGTGTTCAGCAGCAGTATCGCCCTGCAGAGTAGATAAATTATTTAACGCTAAAAGCTCAGCAATTGCTGAGCTTTTTTGTAGTTAATGTTTGCGGTTAAGAAAAGGCCTTATCAGTAAGAGATTGCTGCATTTGCTCTCGCATTTTAAACTTTTGCAGTTTGCCTGTTACTGTCATTGGGTAACTCTCTACAAAGCGAATATAACGGGGCATTTTAAAATAGGCGAGTTTGTCTTTTAAAAATGCACGTATTGCTTGCTCATCAAGTACTGCATCTTCTTTTGGCTGGATCCACGCACACACTTCTTCGCCGTACTTCTCATCACTAATACCAAATATAGCGGCATCTTGAATACCTGGGTAAGTGTAAAGAACCTCTTCAATTTCGCGTGGGTAAATGTTTTCGCCACCTCGAATGATCATGTCTTTAATGCGGCCAACAATACTCACAAACCCTTCGCTGTCCATTACCCCTAAATCACCAGAGTGTAACCAGCCTTCGTCATCTATAGTGGCTTTTGTTTTTTCTTCGTCATTCCAATAGCAGCGCATTATACCGGCGCCCTTACTGCATACTTCACCAGGTACACCTATTTTTTGAATGTTACCCAGTTCGTCAATAATTTTAACCTCAGTGTGAGCAAGGGCACGCCCAACGGTTGTTACTTGGCGCTCTATTGATGAGTCGGTTTCGGTTATATTGTTGATTGGGCTGCACTCAGTTTGCCCGTACGCAATTAATACCTGATGCATGTTCATTTGTGTTTGTACTTTACGCATGACTTGCTCAGGGCACGTTGAGCCAGCCATTACACCAGTGCGTAAAGTGCTGAGGTTATAATTGGTAAAATTAGGCAGCTCTAGTTGGCTAATAAACATAGTAGGCACACCATGCAGCGCGGTGCACCCCTCTTGCTGCACAACATCAAGCGTGGTTTTTGCATCAAACGCATCGCTTGGGTATATAGCTGCGGCACCTTTACTTACACATAGCAGGCTGCCAAGCACCATCGCAAAACAATGATACAGAGGCACAGGTATGCACAGCTTGTCTTGTGCTGTAAAATGCATAGCCTCTGCAACAAATAGCGCATTATTTAGTATGTTTTTATGGGTGAGTGTAGCGCCTTTAGGGTTGCCCGTGGTGCCAGAGGTAAACTGTATATTTATGTCTTGATCCGCGTTTAAATTTGCTGCAATCGCATTTAATTCAAGCTTGTGGGCTGGGGTGGCAAAATTCATCACATCAGCAAACGTAAACATACCAGGGCTTTTTTCATTGCCAATGCGTATTACATTTTTAAGGCTAGGTAGGGCATGTGCATTTAGCTCACCGGGTTCACATTGGGTAAGTTCAGGCGCTAAGCTGTTAAGCATGTCTATATAATTGCTGCCTTTAAAATGTGACGCGGTAATTAATGTGCTGCATTCTACCGAGTTCAAAGCATAGGCTAACTCGTTTGGCCTGTAGGCAGGGTTAATGCACACCATAATGGCACCTATTTTGGCGCTCGCAAATTGGGTTAAACACCACTCAATGTTATTAGGTGACCATATTCCTACTCTATCTCCTGGTTTAACGCCTATTGCTAGTAGCCCCATAGCGAGTTGATTAACTTTATTTTGAAATGCTTTATACGTTAAGCGTACATTTTGATGGCTAACAACGACAGCGAGCGAATCAGGGTGTTTGTCGACAATAAAGTCAAAGTACTCGCCAATCGTTTTATCCGTTAGCGGCGTGCTTTGCGCACCTTTAAAATAGCTTTTTGTAAGCGGTAATGTGTTTATTTGTTCTACTTCTTTTACCGAGCGCGATGGTGTGTGCATGTGCTTCTCCGTATTAATGTGTGTCAGTTATTTTTATCAATCCGTGCTGATAAGTCAGTATTCATTTGCTTAGCCACGAATAGCTGTGTAGCAAAATAAAAAATAGTTAAGCGAATTGTTATAGGCTGTAGTTAAAATAAACACAAGTTGTCGACAAAGAAAGAGTGGTTAGACTAATGTACTAAGCATAAAGAAAAGTTAAATCAAACGTTTTACAGATGGGCAATAAAAACTAACTTTAATAAAGACATAAAAAAACGCCACTAAATGGCGTTTTTATAGTTTGTTTTAATCGCTTTGTGACTTATAGCTCGTCACTGCGGTAGGTTTTTTTCATAATGTATACATAGGCATTAACAAAAGCGTTTTCTTGGTACTTTTTAAGGCCTGTGTCTTCAAACGCAATAGGTATAGGGTTGCGTTTAAGCTGCTCTTTAATTTCGGTCGTTGAGAACACGCGAACGTCTAACTCTTCAATTAATTGAATCGCTGTTTCCATTTTAAAGCCCTTTGCACTGCCTGCAAATTTACCTTTAGGTTGGCGCTCACGAATGGCAACAGAATCAATTTGGTAATCTTGCATTAGTTTTGCAAAATCAAATTGAAACTTACGCATTATTTCAGTGTCGTTACCGTTACCTAAGGTAAAGCGTGTTTGGCGCACATCGCGAATATCAAATACGTCGTTATCTTTACTTAAAATACAAAGTAGTACATCACTACCGGTAATTTCTACACCACATGTTCTCATTGCTGTTCTCTAATATAACTTAATTGCTTGGTATTATACCCAACATCTAACAAATTGCGAGAGCAAGGCGGCGCAGGTGCATTTTAATAATCAATAAACTCAAGTTGTCACATGCTTAATTTAAATTAGCGAGCGAAAAACAAAAAAATGACAATTTTAGGTAAAATTTCAAGTAATGAGCGCGCTTTAAACTTGTAATTGATACTCTATCACGCGACAATATCTTTTTTGTAGTTGAGCAGACTCAGCATCTACATTAGTCATTTATGGCGAAAAATAGTCAATGCTTATTCGTAAAAGCGTTGTCGAGTCATTCTCATTTAATTTATTTAAAAATACACGTGATACATTGTAGGTGTCACCACTGTATGTAAGGATTTATAATGCCAGTTATTACTCTTCCTGACGGCAGTCAGCGTAGTTTTGAAAACCCTGTAAGTACTCTTGATGTAGCTAACGACATTGGCCCAGGCCTTGCTAAAGCAACCATTGCTGGTCGTGTTAATGGCGAGCGTGTTGATGCGTGCGATATGATCAACGAAGATTCGCGCCTTGAGATCATCACCGCAAAAGATGACGACGGCCTAGAGATTATTCGTCACTCGTGTGCTCACTTAATCGGTCACGCAGTGAAGCAGCTTTTCCCAGACGCTAAAATGGCTATTGGTCCAACTATTGATAACGGTTTTTACTACGATATTGATATGGAACATTCTTTGTCTCAAGAAGACTTAGACGCCATTGAAAAGCGTATGTTGCAACTTGCAAAAACAAACTACGACGTAGTGAAAAAAAATGTAAGCTGGCAAGAAGCACGCGATACGTTTGAAGCGCGTGGCGAAACATACAAAATGGAAATTTTGGACGAAAACATCGCAAAAGATGATCGCCCAGGATTATACCACCACGAAGAATACGTAGACATGTGTCGTGGCCCGCACGTACCAAACATGAAATTTTGCCAAAACTTCAAAATAATGAAAGTAGCTGGCGCTTATTGGCGTGGCGACTCTGAAAACAAAATGCTACAGCGTATTTACGGCACAGCGTGGGGCGATAAAAAGCAACTTAAAGCGTACCTTAAACGCTTAGAAGAGGCTGAAAAACGCGATCACCGTCGTATTGGTAAAGCGCTTGATTTATGGCACTGGCAAGAAGAAGCGCCAGGTATGGTATTTTGGCACAACGATGGTTGGAGCATTTACCGCGAGCTTGAAGAATTTGTTCGTGAAAAACTGCGTGAGTACAGCTACGAAGAAGTTAAAGGTCCAATGATGATGGACCGCTCTTTGTGGGAAAAATCAGGTCACTGGGAAAAATACTCAGACGCCATGTTTACCACAGAGTCAGAAAAACGTGAATACGCTATAAAACCAATGAACTGCCCAGGTCACGTGCAAATTTTTAACCAAGGTTTAAAATCGTACCGTGATTTACCACTGCGTATGGCTGAGTTTGGTTGTTGTCACCGTAACGAACCATCAGGCGCTTTACACGGCTTAATGCGTGTACGTGGCTTTACACAAGATGATGCTCACGTGTTCTGTACAGAAGAGCAAGTAATGGACGAAGTTTCAGCGTGTATTAAGATGGTTTATGATACATATGAGACATTCGGTTTTGACAAAATTGTAGTTAAGCTTTCTACGCGTCCTGAAAAACGCATCGGCGACGATGAAATTTGGGACAAAGCAGAGGTTGCATTAGCCGATGCACTTAAAGCAAACGACATTGAATTTGATTACCTACCAGGTGAAGGTGCCTTTTACGGACCTAAAATTGAATTTACTTTGTACGATTGTTTAGACAGAGCGTGGCAATGTGGTACAGTGCAACTCGACTTTGCATTACCGGGTCGTTTAGGCGCTACTTATGTAGCAGAAAATAACGAACGACGCACTCCAGTTATGATACACCGTGCTATTTTAGGCTCAATTGAGCGCTTTATCGGTATTTTAACTGAAGAGTACGCTGGTTTATTCCCAACGTGGCTTGCTCCAAAGCAAGTGGTAATTATGAACATTACCGATAAACAAGCAGATTACGTGCACGAAATTGTACAAAAATTAAATAAACTTGGAATTAGAGCCGCTGCTGACTTGAGAAATGAGAAGATTGGCTTTAAAATCCGAGAACATACACTTAAGCGTATTCCTTACTTACTCGTTGTTGGCGATAAAGAAGTTGAACAACAGGAAGTAGCAGTACGTACCCGCACAGGTGAAGACCTAGGCAAATTTAATGTTGATGATTTTGTAGCTAAAATTAGCGAAGAAATTAAAAATCGACAGTAAAAATCGAGCGTGTAGGGCAATCACAAACAGCCAACTACGCGCTTATATTATTGATATTCTTGGAGGAACGTACCATTAGAGGCGGCAAGAAAGGGCAACAAACAGCTCAAAAAAATCGTATTAACGAAGAAATTACAGCTCAAGAAGTTCGTTTAATCGACATCGAAGGCGAACAAGCTGGAATTCAGTCATTAAAAGACGCACAAGCTATGGCTGATGCAGCGGGTGTTGATCTTGTAGAGATTAGCCCAAACGCTGAGCCGCCTGTTTGTAAGGTTATGGACTACGGTAAGTTCATCTTTGAAAAAAGCAAAGAACTAAAAGAGCAGAAGAAGAAGCAAAAGCAAATCCAGATTAAAGAAATCAAATTCCGTCCTGGCACGGATGAAGGTGACTATCAGGTTAAGCTGCGCAACTTACGTAAGTTCTTAGAAGCTGGCGATAAAGCTAAGATTACTATCCGCTTCCGTGGCCGCGAAATGGCTCACCAAGAAATTGGTATCGAATTATTAAACCGTGTTAAGGCTGATTTAGAAGAACTTGCAGTAGTCGAGTCTTTCCCAAATCGTGTTGAAGGCCGCCAAATGGTTATGATGATGGCGCCTGTTGCTAAAAAATAATTTTTAAGCGATAATACGCACCGAATTTAGCTCAGGTACCCAAGTAATATGCAAATATTCACCTGTGCTAACCGGTTTTAAAGTAAAATTGCGGCATTTTTGCTGGGTTTTCACCGGAATATGGCAGTAAGTTAGGCCTAAAAGTGGAGCTATAGAAATATATCTCACGCCTGCTTACTAATTTTTAAGCAATACATTTGGAGTTATTGCAATGGCTTATAAGCTAAAAAGTCACAGAGGCGCTGCTAAGCGTTTCAAGAAAACTGCTTCTGGCGGTTTCAAGCGTAAACAAGCGCATCTTCGTCACATTCTGACTAAGAAAACTTCTAAGCGTAAGTTACACCTACGTCCTAAGATGATGGTTCATAAAAATGACCATGGTCTAGTTTCACGTATGTTACCATTCGCTTAATAGGGGTTTTTAGAAATGGCAAGAGTTAAACGCGGCGTTGTCGCACGTGCACGTCACAAAAAAGTTTTAAAGCAAGCTAAAGGTTACTACGGAGCACGTTCACGTGTTTACCGCGTAGCTTTCCAGGCAGTTACTAAAGCGGGTCAATACGCTTACCGTGACCGTCGTGCTAAGAAACGTACTTTCCGTCAATTATGGATTGCACGTATCAATGCAGCTTCACGTCAAAATGGTCTGTCTTACAGCCGTTTTATCAATGGTCTTAAAAAGACTTCTGTAGAAATCGATCGTAAGATCCTTGCAGATATCGCTGTTTACGACCAAGTTGCATTTGCAGCGCTTGTTGAAAAAGCAAAAGAAGGCCTAGCGGCAGCTTAAGCTTTTTTAAATAAGTAATAAAGAGGAGCCCTAGGCTCCTTTTTTTGTGCCTGTAATTTAAGACTCGCTTAATAATATACCCCCGCAATAATACTTTATTATTTTGATGGCTAAATGTGTCGTTATCTGCGTTAAAAAACTCTCATTAAGAACTACTAAATAGCGAAGTTTTCCCTAGCTATTAACACGTTTATCCATTCTCAAAATAGATCACTTAATTAAGCGGATTGGTATAAACAACGAATTGCTTGCTAAGCTATTGACACTTTTCCCCAGCCTTAAAATTAACTACTTTAATAATCACTTTATTGAGTCCATGGGTATAAACGAGCTTTCTTTTTTGTTGAATCACCGCACTTTTATAATATCGCTATGTTTACTTGGTATAATTTATTTTATTAAAGCGTTTGTTAGAGAAAACTATGTTTGCAAGCCTGTTATTTCTATCTGCAATTGTGGCAGATAACAGTCATTTACCGCCACTTATTCCTTGGCAAGGTGATAGCGTTTCGTTATTACAACAGCAAGGCCCGTTAACCACTGATTTTGAGTTATCACAGGGCAAAGCCTCGCCAAACTATGCCGATACTATGGCGTTTGTAGATAGGCTTGTAGCGGCAAATCCCACGCAGTTTCAGTCTCAAATAATAGGCTACAGTAATAGTAATCGCGCTATTAAAATGTTGGTTGCCAGTGAGCAAGGTTTTTTTGAAGCTGGGCAAATGGCCAACAGCACTAAGCCAACCGTTTTTATCCAAGCCGGTATTCATGCAGGTGAGATAGATGGTAAAGACGCCATGTTTATGTTGCTGCGCGATATTGCGACAGGTAAGCGCCGGGATATTTTAAAAAAGGTAAACATACTTTTTATTCCTATTTTAAACGTAGATGGGCATGAACGCAGCAGCGCATTTAATCGCATAAATCAGCGCGGCCCTGAAAAAATGGGCTTTAGAACCAATGCAAATAATCTAAACCTTAATCGCGATTTCACTAAGTTAGATACACCAGAGGTGAGAAGTGTTTTAAAGGTTATTAACGATTACAACCCAAACTTATACATTGATGTGCATGTTACCGATGGCGCCGATTATCAGTACGATGTGACCTATGGTTATAACCCTGTATTTGCAAGCGAATCGCCTGCTATATCTGATGCATTAGATCAGTATATAAAGCCGGTTATTGACGAAACATTACAAAAGCAAGGGCATATACCTGGGCCATTGGTATTTGTTATGGATAAACGCGACTTTAAAAAAGGCCTTGCAGGTTGGGTGGCTACACCGCGTTTTTCAAACGGGTGGGGCGATTTAAAATCATTACCAACAATTTTAGTCGAAAACCATTCTTTAAAACCTTATCAACAACGCGTATTAGGCACCTATGTATTTTTAGATGGGGCAATAAACGCGCTTTCTCAGTACAGTCATGAGCTTTCGAACGCCGTTAAAAAAGAGCAAGAATTTGTACCTGAGAAACTAATTGTTAAACGAGGTTATGCTAAACAAGCAGACACGATTAGTGAGTTTAAAGGGGTAGAATACACATCAAGTGTAAGTGCGCTTTCGGGGCAAACTGAGGTTAAATATTTAGGTAAAGCCTATACCTACACTGACTTACCGATTTATTGGCAAAAAGAGGTTGAACGAGTTGTTGATGTGCCTGAAGCGTTTTTTGTTCCGCCTGCATATAGCGATATAATAGAAAAGCTTAAGTTACATGGGGTGTCAGTAAACAAACTTAAAGGCGCGAATACGCAACCTTTAAAGCTTGCCAAAGTACTTGATTACTCGTTCGATAAAGCCCCATTTGAAGGGCGCTTTAGAGTCTCTGCAAGTTTTGATTATGTACCAGCAATAAATGTTGATTTAGACGGATGGTATCAAGTAAATACGCAGCAAAAAGCAGGGGAGTTAGCGGTTCATTTATTACACCCAGAGGCTCCTGATTCATTTTTTGCGTGGGGTGAGTTTAATACAATTTTTCAACGAACAGAGTACATGGAAAACTACGCGTTAATCCCTTACGCAAGGAAAATGCTTAAAGACAACCCAAAACTTGCTCTCGAGTTTGATAAAAAACTTCAAGATAAAGCATTTGCGCAAGATGCCAATGCACGTTTGCACTGGTTATATTCACACACGCCATTTTATGACGAAGCGTATTTGAAATACCCAATTTTAATGTCGTATGAGCAAGTAGCCGTTATTCCCGATCAAAAAGATAAAGAAATTTAATATGCACGTTATTACGATACCCGTGACTGCTTTTTCTCAAAATTGCAGAATTATTAGCTGTACAGAAACAAAGCAAGCTGTGGTGATAGACCCAGGTGGTGATACACAAAAAATTATAGCCACGCTTAGTGAGCACAAATTAGTACTGAGCGCTATTTGGCTTACACACGGGCATTTAGACCACGTAGGTGCGGCCGATGAATTACGCTCACACTACAATGTGCAAGTTATTGGCCCGCAAAAAGATGAGTCATTTTGGTTTGATAACCTGCCTATGCAAGCACAAATGTTTGGTTTTTCAGCTATTGATGCTTTTTACCCTGACATTTGGCTTAATCATAATGATGTATTAACGCTTGGTAAACTTAGCTTTAGTGTTAAGCATTGCCCTGGGCACACACCGGGTCATATTGTGTTTTATGAGCCTAATCAGCAATGCGTTATTGTTGGTGATGTTATTTTTAAAGGTGCTGTAGGGCGTACAGATTTCCCTAAAGGCAACACTGAGCAGCTCATTGAGTCTATTAAAAGCCATATTTTAACACTTGATGACAACACGCGTATTTTAGCTGGCCATGGTGAAGATACCACTGTAGGCCACGAAAAACGCACTAATCCATTTGTAAGTGGCCAATTTGGTTAATTAAAATCCATGAAAATGCAAAATTATTGCAGACGGAATTTTAAATTGGCTGTATAATTTAACCAGTTTATTAGATAAATAAGAAATAAAATGTCTCTAAATCACGTAGATCGCCAAATTTTGGCACTTTTACAACAGGACGCAAGTCTTTCAACTGCTGAAATTGCAGACAAAGTAGGCTTATCTCAATCACCTTGTTGGCGACGCATTGCAAAGCTTGAACAAGATGGCTATATCAAAAGTAAAGTTGCGCTTTTAGATGAGAAAAAGCTTGGTTTTGACATGCTTGTATACGCACATGTGCGCTTATCAAATCATGGCAAGAAAAACTTAGCTGAATTTGAAAAGCTAATTATGAGCTATGACGAAGTGACAGAATGTTACACAATGGCCGGCACCATGGACTTTATGCTGCGTATAATCTCACAAGGTATAGAAGGCTATGAGCACTTTGTACGTGACAATTTACTCAGCTTAGAATACGTTCAAGAGGTACACTCTAACGTAACCATGACATGTGTAAAACGCAGTACATCTCTTCCTCTATAAAATAAACGACACAAAGTTAAGCTATACTAAGAAAGCTAATAACGGTGTGTGGGAATTGTTAAATGAGCGCTAATTTGGTAACATTTAGCGCTTTTTCGATCCTAACCTAATAACCCCCTGAGGAACTCAATGTTTAACTTACTCAGCAAAGCGCCTAGCTCTGCTAAAAACGATATTTTATCTGGCTTAACTGTAGCACTTGCTTTAGTTCCAGAAGCTGTTGCGTTTGCTTTTGTAGCAAATGTCGAACCTTTAGTTGGTCTCTACGCCGCGTTTATCGTTGGTTTAATTACGGCTATTTTTGGTGGCCGCCCTGGTATGATTTCGGGCGCAACCGGTGCATTAGCTGTTGTAATGGTAAGTTTGGTACTTGATCATGGTGTTGAGTATTTATTTGCCACGGTGTTGCTGATGGGGATACTGCAAATACTCGCGGGTATATTTAAGCTCGGTAAGTTTATTCGCATGGTCCCCCATCCTGTTATGCTCGGCTTTGTTAATGGATTAGCGATAGTAATATTTTTAGCGCAACTAGGGCAGTTTAAAGTGCCAGATGGCGCAGGTGGCCAGCAATGGATGACGGGTAACCCGCTTTACATCATGTTAGGTTTAGTTGCATTAACCATGGCTATCATTCACTTTTTACCTAAGCTCACCACTGCAGTGCCTTCTTCTTTAGTGGCTATTGTAACGGTAACCGCGTTAGTAATAGGCCTTGATTTAGACTCGCGCACTGTACTTGATTTCCTAAAAGGGATGACAGATAATGAAGCGGCTACCATTGCTGGCGGCTTTCCTGAATTTCACATCCCTATGGTTCCATTTACCCTGGAAACTTTTTATATAATTTTTCCGTATGCATTAATTTTAGCGGCTATTGGTTTAATTGAGTCGTTATTAACGCTTAGCTTGATTGATGAAATTACAGAAACCCGTGGTCACTCAAATAAAGAGTGTATTGGCCAAGGTGCTGCTAATGTAACCTGTGGCTTTTTTGGCGCAATGGGTGGCTGTGCCATGATTGGGCAATCAATGATCAACATTAATTCGGGCGGGCGCTCGCGCTTGTCGGGTATAAGTGCTGCACTAATGCTGCTTGCATTTATTATATTTGCTTCAAGTTTAATTGAAATGATCCCACTGGCTGCGCTTGTAGGTGTTATGTTTATGGTTGTACTTGGTACGTTTGAATGGGCAAGCTTTAAAATGATGAAGCGCGTACCACTGTCTGATGCCTTTGTAATTGTATTGGTATCTGGCGTAACCGTAGTAACCGATTTAGCGATTGCTGTGTGTGTTGGTGTTATTGTTTCTGCCTTGGTATTTGCTTGGAATCATGCAAAACATATCTACACAACTAATTACATTGATGAGCAAGGTGCTAAAGTTTACGAGCTTCACGGTCCGCTATTTTTTGGCTCAGTTAAAAACTTTTCTGAGTTATTCGATGTTAAAAACGACCCTAAAGATGTAATTATTGAATTTGAACACAGCCGTGTTGCGGATCACAGTGCCATAGAAGCCATCGACAGCTTAGCTGATAAGTACACTAAAGCAGGTAAACAGCTTCACTTACGTCATTTAAGTAAAGACTGTAAGCAGCTGTTACACAAAGCGCGTGACTTAGTTGAGGTAAACGTAATTGAAGACCCAACTTATAAAGTGGCTTCAGATAAACTTGCCTAGTTTATAAGGTGGCTTTGCCCATACGAGCTGATTGAATCGGCATTTTAAAAGCGAAAGGTTAAAGCCTTTCGCTTTTTTATTGGCTTAACTTTGCGGTAAGGCTCTTAAAAATTAAGACAGTTGGTACTGCTAACACTTTGTAATAATCGATATAATAACAAAACCAGTGGTTAAATTAGCTAACGTAATTTTAACTTATTGGCTAACTTATACGGAGTTGTATTTTATTTTGAATTGGCAATCTTTAGTTGATAACAGGCAACGCTTTTTTTGGCTATTGCAAATTGCAGGCTGGATTGGTTATGCGCTTGTAAATTATATCGGCTCTAAAGTATTTGAAATGCGTGATATTTACGTGTTCGTTATATTATTAAATGCCTATGCGGGCTGTTTAATGACAGTCCCACTTCGTTATATTTACAGAAAAACCTGGAATGCTTCGCCGTGGATATTAATGGTGGTTGTATTTGGTGCCTCGTACATTACAGGTACGTTGTGGGCAATTGTACAAAAATTTAATTTATGGGAAATATACCGCCATGGTTATCGTCCAGAAGATTGGTTTTACTATTTACAGCATGGCTTAGACTCTGTTTACATAATTTTATGTTGGAGTGGCTTATACTTTGGCATAAAGTATTATCAGCTATTACAAAGTGAGCGACAAAAAGCGCTTAAAGCAACTACAATGGCCCATGAAGCGCAATTAAAAATGCTCAGATATCAACTTAACCCGCATTTTTTATTTAATACGCTCAATGCTATTTCTACATTAGTTTTGGTAAAAGAAAACAAAGATGCTAACTTAATGGTGGCAAGGTTAAGCGACTTTTTGCGTTATACACTAAATACCGATCCCATTAAAAAAGTGCCTTTAGAGCAAGAGCTACACGCATTAATGCTGTATTTAGAAATAGAGCGGGTTAGATTTGATGAGCGCTTAAAAGTAAATGTAGATGTAAGCGAGCAAGCAAAAGAGGCACTTGTGCCAAGCTTAATTTTGCAACCGATAATTGAGAACGCAATTAAATACGCCATTGCGCATATGTCACAAGGCGGTGTGATAGACATAAAAGCACAGGTTTTTGCCAACGAGCTACTACTTGAAGTAGGTGATAATGGCCCCGGTACCGAACTAATAGACGGACAACTTGTAAATGCACAAGGGGTAGGGGTGGCAAATACCAAAGACAGATTAAAAACGCTCTATGAAAATAATTATTCGTTTGTATTATCACATAATACGCCAAGTGGATTGAAAGTTAATCTGCGAGTACCGTTTGAGAAGGCTGTGAAGAAATGACTAAAATTAAAACCATCATTGTTGATGATGAACCATTAGCAAGAAAGGGCTTAGCAGTAAGACTTGAAGAATATACTGATATAGAAGTAATTAAACTGTGTAGTTCAGGCTCTGATGCAATAGAAGCATGTAAAGAGCACCCAATAGACTTAGTTTTTTTAGATATACAAATGCCAGGAATGAATGGCTTTGAAGTTGCCCGTGCCTTAAGCGAAAGCACTAAAGCGTTACCCGCGATTGTGTTTGTTACTGCATTTGATCAATTTGCAGTAAAGGCATTTGAAATACATGCTTTGGATTACATTTTAAAACCCGTTGACGATAACAGACTAAAACAGGCGGTAGAAAAAGTGCATAGTTACTTAAAAACACAGCAAGACAACGCCCATAAGAAAAAACTAGCGAGTTTTGTTGCCGGTATTACAGGTAATAACTGTGAAGAAATACTTAAAAAATTAGCCACAGGCGATACCCTAACCGACAAACGTTACCCAGAATCACTGGCGGTAAAAGAGCAGGGTGAAATTATTCGTGTCCCGGTTGCGACAATTCAGTGGGTTGATGCCGCCGGCGATTATATGTGTTTACATTGCCAAGATGGGCAAACACATATTTTGCGCAAAACAATGAAAGAGCTTGAGCAAGAGCTCGACCCACATTTGTTTGTGCGCGTTCACCGCAGTGCAATTGTAAATACAAAACAAATAAGCAAGCTGGTTACACAAGTCAGCGGTGAGTATTTATTAGTGCTTGAAAACGGACAAGAGCTTAAAGTAAGCCGAAGCTACCGCGATAAAGTAAAAGCAGCGCTAGCCAGCTAGTTTGGTATTTTGCAGGCATAAAAAATGCGAGCTTAGCTCGCATTTTTTATATAAGGCGGAAATTACGCAACAGTTACAATTTTCATTGTGTTAGTTGCGCCCACAGTTTCCATTGAGTCACCGTGAGTAATAATTACTGTATCGCCAGAGTGTAATGAACCTTGTGCTACAAGGGTATCAAGTGCGGCTTTAACCATTCCGTCTTTTTCAGTTTTTGTAGAATCAAAAAACACAGGGTAAACACCACGATAAAGCGCTGTTTGGCCTAGCGTGCTTGCATGGCGTGAAAGCGAGTAAATAGGTAAACCAGAGCTGATACGCGACATAAGTTTAGCGGTGCTACCTGACTCAGTTAAGGTAACAATGGCTTTAACCGAATCTAAGTGGTTAGCAGCGTACATAGCTGAAAGCGCGATAGATTCTGCATTGTTAGAAAAACGGCTGTCTAAACGGTGCTTAGATACATGGGTTTCTTTTTGCGATTCTGCACCTAAACAAACACGTGCCATTGTAGCGACTGTTTCTTCAGGGTAATCACCGGCAGCGGTTTCTGCTGAAAGCATAACTGCGTCAGTACCATCAAGTACTGCATTTGCCACATCCATAACTTCTGCGCGTGTTGGCATTGGGTTATCGATCATCGATTCCATCATTTGTGTTGCGGTTACAACAGTACGGTTTAATGAACGAGCGCGACGAATAATGAGTTTTTGTTTACCCATTAGCGCAGCATCACCAATTTCAACACCTAAATCGCCACGAGCAACCATTACAGCGTCTGATGCTAAAACAATGTCATCTACGGCTTCTTGTGTTTCTACGGCTTCTGCACGTTCAATTTTTGCAAGTAGTTGTGCTTTAGAGCCAGCAGCTTCTGCTAAAGAGCGTACATAACGCATATCATCGCCACTGCGTGGGAATGATACTGCAATGTAATCAACATCTATTTCAGCGGCAGTGATTAAATCTTCTTTGTCTTTTTCTGTAAACGCAGGGGCTGTTAAACCACCGCCTAAACGGTTAATGCCTTTATTATTTGATAATACACCACCTACCGTAACCGAGCAGTGCACTAAGTGACCTTCTACTTGCTCAACGGTTAGTTGAATAAGGCCATCGTTTAATAGTAATAAATCGCCAGGGCTTACATCTTGTGGTAGTTCTTTGTAATCAATACCTACCGCGTTTACGTCGCCTTCACCTTTTTCCATTTTTGCATCTAGGGTGAATTTAGCGCCTACTTCAAGGTTTACTTTACCTTCTTTAAACGTTGAAACACGAATTTTAGGACCTTGAAGGTCTGCAAGGATAGCAACATGTTTACCTAATTTTGTGGCTATCTCGCGTACAGCTTGTGCACGGTCTTTATGATCTTGTGCAACACCATGTGAGAAGTTTAAACGTACTACATTAGCGCCAGCGCGAATAATTTTTTCTAGATTGTTATCTCGATCTGTTGCAGGCCCAAGTGTAGCGACTATTTTTGTGCGTCTTAGCATCAAATTCTCCTGTGTGCTTAGATGTGTAAGCAGGTTGACGGTTATTTTGTGACTTCAAAATACTTATAACTTATGTATAAACATTTTTAGTTATAGGCAAACTAGTTAGTATTGCCACTATTTTATACAAAACGAATATGTCATCATTATGACACCGGTGTCAAAATCCGTCAATGATCTTAAATTCAAAATACGCAGAGTATTTGTAACCGCACAGCCCTTATATTTGATACAATTGCAGTGCTTTTTAATAGCGTAATAAAAAAGCATGCTGTATTAGCTCAACGTTCGCATTTTATGACGGTATGAGTATAATGCACGCGGTATTATTTAATGAATTACTTAGTTTACTAACCAAATAGTTGTTACCGAGGAGGACACTAAATGCAAGTTGCATTAGTCGGGTTAGGCGTTATGGGCAAAAATATTGCCTTAAACATGATTGAAAAAGGCATAACGTTAGTCGCATATGACAAAAATCCACATGCGGGTGAAGAGTTATTAAGTTGTGCTAAATCGCAAGGCATGGCCGATAGACTTCATATTGTTTCTGATTTAGGAGACATGGTAAGGCGTTTAGAAGCACCTCGCTCTATTTTATTATTAGTGCCTGCAGGCGAACTGGTTGATGCTGTGTGTAATGAGCTTGTTGAAGCTGGCGTACAGTGTAACGATATGATTGTAGATTGTGGTAACAGTAACTACAAAGACGGCATTAATCGTAAACTTAAGTATCAAAACAAATTTGAATTTGCCACCATGGGTATTTCTGGCGGTGCCGAAGGCGCTCGTCATGGTCCCGCAATGATGGCAAGTGGCTCAGAAGGCGGTTGGGAGCGTATCGAACCGTGGTTTGAAAAAGTAGCCGCTAGCTACAATGGCGAGTCGTGTTTTGCACGCGTTGGTCAATCGGCCAGTGGCCATTTTGTAAAAATGGTTCACAACGGCATTGAATACGCAATTATGCAGCTTATTGCTGAAGTGTATCAACTACTTCGTATTGGCACAGGTCGCTCACCAAAAGAAGTGGCTGAAATTTTTGATGACTGGTCTACCGGTCACTTAAATAGCTACTTACTTGCTATTTCTAGCCATATTTTATCTCTTGAAAACACCAAGCAAGAGCCGCTTGTTGATTTAATTGATAATAAAGTAGGCGCAAAAGGCACAGGCCTGTGGACTGCGCAAAATGCACTTGAACTGGGTATTGCTGTTCCTTCACTGGTTGCCGCGGTGCAAGCTCGCCACTTAACCAATGTATGTGACACCACCGCTGCACAAGAAATGACGTATGCTGCTAAAGCTACAAACAAGGTTGATATTGACCTTGAAGAGCTAAAAGATGCATTTACATTGGCGAGTTTATTAGCGTATCGCCAAGGTTTAGCGTTAATTAAAGGGGCATCTCGTACCCATCAGTGGAAAGTAGACTTGTCTAAAACGCTGCAAACATGGCGTGCCGGTTGTATTATTCGTGCTGACTACCTAGATAGCGTAGCGCAAGGCGTAGAATACATTGATACGCTTGAAAATGAATCTAATGCGCTTCGCAAAGTAACTGGGCAAGCTGTAATGACTGGCTTAGCGTTCCCTGTACTTGCATCAACACAAACGTATTTAGCAACATTAACCACACCAAGTAATGGGCATTTAGTACAAGCTCAGCGTGATTACTTTGGTGAGCATGGTATTAAAACTCACTCAGGTGAAGTATGCCACTTAACTGATTTAGTGGGTATAGACGCGAAAGTAAGATAATTAACGCGTTTATAAAATAATAAAGGCACGCTATTTAGCGTGCCTTTTGCGTTTTGGTCACTAAAATTAGCGGCTTAATTCACCACGTAAGTTGTCTTGCATTAAATGGCGAATCGTTTCAATTTCTAGGTTTTGGCTAAACAAATAATGCAGCTTTGTTAAACACGCCTCTAGTGTCATATCGTAGCCACTTATTACACCAATATTTAATAACGCGTTACCCGTAGCGTAACCGCCCATATTTACATGGCCTTTTAAACACTGCGTTAAATTAACAATAACCATGCCGCGTTTACTTGCCTCACTTAGCACGTCTAAAAAGTCGGGGTCTTGTGGGGCATTACCTACGCCAAAGCTAAGCAATACTAGTGCTTTTATATTGTCATTCACCAAACTTTTAACCACGTCTTTACTAATGCCTGGGTATAAATAAAGTACACCAATTGGCTGAGGTGTAATGGTGGTTACCTGTAGTTCGTTTTCTACATAAGGGCTTAGCTGACCTTTAATTAGCTGAATATTAATTCCAGATAACGCTAAAGGCTCTAGGTTAGGAGATGCAAAAGCATTAAAACCATCGGCATGTGCTTTCGTGGCTCGGTTACCTCTAAATAATTGGTTATTAAAAAATAAGCTCACTTCAGCAATAGGGTAATTAGCCGCTAAAAACATGGCGTTTAATAAGTTAACTTGGCCGTCAGAGCGTAATTGCGATAAAGGAATTTGCGAGCCAGTAACAATAACGGGTTTAGTTAAGTTTTCGAACATGAACGACAGGGCAGAGGCTGTGTAAGCCATTGTATCGGTGCCATGAAGGACCACAAAACCATCGTAATCGTGGTATTTGCTTTTAATGTCATCAGCTATTAGTTGCCAATGCGCTGGCGACATATCTGATGAATCGATTAAAGGGCAGTACTCGTGAATATCAAAAAGGGGCATTTCTTCACGGTTAAATTCTGCGTTATTAACCACTGTTTCTGTTAAAAAACCTTCAGCCGGAATGTAGCCACGGCTCGATTTTTTCATACCTATGGTACCGCCAGTGTATGCGATATAAATGCGTTTACGTTTCATAAAAAAAGCCCAGTAAAAAAACTGGGCTTAGTATAACGTTAAGTTGTTTTAAATACAGCTGCTTGAGTAAATACGTGCACTTTTATTGTGCAACGCTACACTCTAAACAACGTGCGTATACACCTTGCGGATCGTTATAATCTTTTAGATCAGCTACTTCACTACTTAGGCGCTTTATCACCGTATTAATATTAGCTTGAGTGGCTAAAACAGAGGCTGTATCTGTATTTAAGCCAAGCATAGATTTAACGGATGCACTGCCAAAAATATCTTGTAGCATTTTTTCTTGCGGGCTTAGGTCTTGCTTAATTGTTTTCACTTCGTAGTGATTAAGTTTTGCAAGCGCCGCTGCGGCATCAATCGCATCTTGTTTATCACCAAGCTTATCAACTAGGCCAAGCTCTTGTGCTTGTGAAGCAATCCACACACGCCCTTGTGCAATTTTATCAACTTGCTCTGGTGTCATATTGCGCGCATCAGCAACCACATCTATAAAGCGGCTATAAGCTTCTTCAACACTCATTTGAATAACTTGCGCCATTTTTTCATTAAGCGGGCGAGTAATAGAAAATCCAGCCATTTCTGACGTTGCAACACCATCTGAGTACACACCAATTTCAGATAAAGTATCTTCAAAAGTCATAAATGTACCAAACACACCAATAGAGCCGGTGATGGTACTTGGTGCTGCCCAAATTTCGTTAGCTGCTGAGGCAATCCAATAACCGCCAGATGCGGCAACTGAGCTCATTGATGCGATTACAGGTTTGCCTGCGGCTTTAAGTGCTAATACTTCAGCACGAATAACCTCAGAAGCAAACATGCTTCCGCCACCCGAATCAATACGTAAAACAACCGCTTTTACTTTATCATCAAGGCGTGCTTTGCGAAGTAATGCTGCGGTAGAGTCGCCGCCAATTTCACCTGCTTTGCGCTCACCATCAACAATCGTACCTTTAGCAACAACTACAGCAACTTTTTCTGTAATTGGGTTCTCAAATTCGATAGGGGGCTTAACTAAGCTTAAGTATTCACGAAAAGACACTTGCTTAAATGTTTTACCGTCTTCTTGTGCGCCAACTAAATCAATGAGTTGTTGGCGAATTTGCTGAGTTGTTTTAAGCGAGTCGACCCATTGATGGTCAAGTGCATATTTACCTGCATCGCCATTTGCCGCCTTCATTTTAGCAAGGTAAGCATCCATGGTTTCGTCAAAGTTAGATTCATCAAATGGGCGTACCGCAGCAACATCTTGCTTATATTCGCTCCATAATGCACCAAGCCAAACACGGTTTGCTTCTTTAGCAGCATCAGACATATCGTTACGAATAAACGGCTCTACCGCCGACTTAAACGTACCGACACGGAAAATATGCTGCGTTACTTTAAGTTTTTCTAGTGCTTCTTTAAAGTACAGTGGATACATTCCATAGCCTTCGATGGCTACCGAACCATAAGGATGCATTGCAATTTCATCGGCATGGGATGCAATATAATATTGCGATTGAGTGTAATAGTAGCCCGATGCAATCACTTTTTTACCCGCTTGCTTAAAGGCATCTAACGATTTAGTAATACGCTTTAGCTTATTTAGGTGGGCTTTCGGCATTTCTTGCAAATCTAGTAAGATAACGCTGATGCGCTCGTCATTAGTGGCTTCATCAATCACTTTGACTACATCATCAAGTAAAATTTCACTAGGTGCTTCTGAATTAGACGTAGCATCGTTAATAGCTGCTTCGACAGGGTCTATATATGTTTTTTCTTCCACAATAGGCCCATTAAGATTAAGCCTAAGTACAGAGCCATCTTCTATTATTATTGTATCGTCATCGCTTGATAGCGACATAAAAAATACAACAACCAGTAATAAAAACAAAATGTTGAGTATTAAACGACGAGAAAAGTTTATTCCAGCCCAAATACCTCTAAATACCTTTGCTATCAAAATAGCTCCTTAATTTGGTACAGCTAATACATTAGTTCCATCTTAGCCTAGAATAAAAATAATTTTAACTGCTAAATCGTAACGAAGTGTTTATGAGGTAACATAAATATACGTTTTTAATAGTATTTTTAATTAAATGCAGGCACATATTGCTTATTACTTGCCATTAAAGCAGAATTAGCTAATGTATACAGGTTAGACCAGTTAACGGGGCACAGGATGTTAGAACAACAATTACAATTAAAACACACACAATTACGAAACCGCTTGGTAATGGGCTCAATGCATACAGGCCTTGAAGAGGGCTGGCACAACCGCAAAAGGTTAAGCGCTTTTTACGAGGCGCGTGCTAAAGGCGGCACGGCCATGATCATTACCGGGGGCTACAGCCCTAACTTGCGCGGTAAATTAACGCCTATTTCTTCATCATTTAACAGCTATTATGATGTATTTAAACACCGTGCATACACAGGCGCCGTTCATAAACATGGCGGAAAAATATGTTTGCAGCTTTTACATGCTGGTCGATACGCTTATCATCCGTTTAACCAAGCCCCGAGCGCTATTCAAGCGCCTATAAATCCATACAAACCTAAACAAATGTCGCTAGGCTCGATTAAAAAAACCATTAAAGACTTTGCGCACTCTGCCTATATGGCAGAAAAAGCAGGTTACGATGGTGTTGAAGTAATGGGCTCTGAAGGTTACTTAATTAATGAATTTATGGCGCCACACACCAATAAGCGCGATGACGAATTTGGTGGTAGCCTAGAAAATAGAATGCGATTAGCGCTTGAAATAGTTAAAGCCGTTAGGGCTAAAGTATCAGATACGTTTTTAATTATTTTTAGATTATCTGTTATGGACCTAATCCCGAATGGCTCAACCCCTGATGAAGTCACTATTCAGGCAAAAGCACTTGAGCAGGCCGGTGTGGATATTTTTAATACTGGCATTGGGTGGCATGAAGCACGCGTGCCGACAATTGCCAGTATGGTGCCTCCTGGAGCATTTAAAGAAGCTTCAAAACGATTAAAGTCAGTGGTGAATGTACCTGTTATAGCTGTAAACCGTATTAACACGCCGGATATAGCCAACCAAATCCTTAATGATAATGAAGCCGATTTAATTTCAATGGCGCGCCCTTTATTGGCCGATCCGGAGTTTTTTAACAAATATCAAAATCAGCAAACTAAACAAATAAATATTTGTATTGGCTGTAACCAAGGCTGTTTAGACCACGTTTTTAAAAATAAACGTGCAACCTGTTTAGTTAATCCACAAGCCGCCTTTGAACTTGATTACCCGTTAGATAAAGCTTCTAAAGCTAAAAATGTATTAGTTGTTGGCGCGGGCCCTGCTGGGCTTTCGGCAAGTTGTTATTTGGCTGAAAAAGGGCATACAGTAACGCTTATCGATCGAAAAACACAAATGGGTGGCCAATTTAATCTAGCTATGCAAATTCCAGGTAAAGAAGACTTTAATCATACGCTTAGCTACTTTACTAATGAACTTGAAAGGCTCAACGTAAATGTAGAACTTGGTAAAGCCTACGATGATGCAATGTTACAAAAATACGATGACATCGTATTTGCCACAGGTGTACGCCCGCGTGAAGCTGCAATTGAATGCGCAGACTCTAAGCGTGTATTTGCTTATGATGAAGTTATACGCGGTGAGGTCGAACTGGGCAAATCAATAGCCATTTTAGGTGCCGGCGGTATTGGCTTTGATATGGTTGCTTTTTTAAGTGAGCATAAATCGCAATCTATTCCTGAGTTTAAAAAGCAGTGGGGTATTGAGTGCGAGGCAGAGCCGCACAAAGATGAGCGACAATTATACATGCTAAAACGCAGTGCAGGGCGCTTTGGTAGCGGGCTTGGAAAAACCACAGGCTGGATACATCGTCAAGTTGCTAAGCAACATGGTGTTAAACAAATTGCTGATTGCCAGTACCACAGTTTTGATAAAAATGGCCTTACAGTTACTGTTGCCGGAGAAAAACAAGTACTGCCGGTTGATACGGTTATTGCGTGTATAGGGCAGGTTTCTAATAATGAAGTGCTTGAGCAACACCGCGAAAATGCAAAGGTACATGTTATTGGTGGTGCTAAATTAGCAGCAGCAATTGATGCAAAGCGTGCAATTTTTGAAGCGCTTCAAGTGGCCAGAGCCATTTAACAGTGTTAATAAAATGAAATAATTTACAGTGCCCTCAGGTCTTGTGTGTATAGAGTCCATAACTTAAAACACTGACAAAGCAGGCCACACATGAGTAAATTATTTCGTTTGTATAATAAAATCATGGGTAATCTATCGTATGCCGACGGATTACCTGCGTTACTTTTTCGCTTAATTTTAGCCCCCGTAATGATTATTGCGGGCTTTAATAAATTAGCCCTAAGTGGAGAAACCGACGGCTTTTTTAGCTATTTTCTTGCTGATGCAAGCGTTGTGCAATGGTTTGGCAATAGTGAATGGGGTTTAGGTTTACCATTTCCAGACTTACTTGCCTTTTTAGCAGGCTGGAGTGAATTTTTAGGTGGGTGGTTTTTACTCTTTGGGCTATTTACCCGCTTAGTAAGCATTCCGCTGATGTTTACAATGGTGGTGGCAGCAACAACTGTGCATTGGCATAATGGTTGGTTTGCTATAGCGCCATCAAACCCTACAACCAGTTCAGCTCAAGTACTTGATTGGTTATCAATTCCAGGGGCTAAAGAAAGCCTAGAAAACTCACTAGAAGTACAAGAACGTATAGGTAAAATTAGGGGCATAGTTGAAGAGCACGGATTTACTGATTACTTATATGAAAAAGGTAAACCTTCCATAATAAATAACGGTATTGAATTTTCTGCTTTTTATTTTGCCATGTTACTTAGCTTGTTTTTTGTAGGTGGCGGTCGCTATGTTAGTGTTGATTATTGGTTAAGGCGTGCAGTAGTAAAAGAGTAGCAAACAAATTGGTTTAAAAAGGGCGTATAAATATTTTTTATACGCCCTTTTTGTTTGTAACGTGTGTTAAACGCATAGCGCCTCTCTCGGATTTATACAGTGGTATATGAATATTGTTTACGCAGTAAGGGCGCTTTAATACGAGAGAATAATGAGGGTTTTAATAAAATTGATAATTACGCAGAGTTTATTTTTTAAAGGCATAAATGGTACTCTAACGTTTTGAATTATGAGAGTACGCTATGGATGCTATTGAGCTTTTACTAACCCGCCAATCTGACGCTAAATTAACCGCCCCAGGGCCAAATTCAGAGCAGCTCGATATAATAAAGCAAGCCGCGTTACGGGTGCCTGATCACGGATGCATTGCGCCTTGGCAGTTTATTGTCGTTCAAGGTGATGCCCGCCATAAATTAGGTGAGATATACCATCAAAGCGCCGTTGCTGAGCAGCAAGAAGAAAAAGTGATTAAACGCGCAAAAGAGCTTGTGCTGCGCGCACCGATGATCATTATTGCTATTGCTAAATATCAAGCCCATCCAAAAGTGCCGCGTATTGAGCAAGTACAAAGCGCCGGTTGCAGTGTACTTGCCATGCAACAAGCCGCATTTGCACAAGGTTTAGGTGGTGTATGGCGTACAGGGTATTTTGCACAAAGCACAGCAGTCAAAAATGCCCTTAATTTAGACGAACAAGATGAAATTGTTGGGTATTTATATTTAGGCACCCCAGAGATTGAGTGCAAAAAGGCAGCTAAGCATAAACCAGATGATTACTTCACTTATTTATAATAAATAATGAACTATTGCAGTTCTGCGCAGTCATATAGCATTAAGGTTGCTGCTGTTAGGCTCGTCCTTTTTTGATTTAGCTGTGAGAAGCGCACGGAAGCAATATAGGTTAACTTTTTCTTCTTCAGTTTGTTTTTTAATCGGTTGTTTTTTGTTAAAGTATGGAAAGTCTTAATAAAAATAACGATAAAGAAGACGAAAACGATGGGAAATTTATTTTTACAAGAAAAAGAGAATTGGCTGGCATGGTCAATTTGGGGAATAGTGGGTGCTTTTATTACACTTTATGTGGCAATGAGCACGAATACTGCACATTTTATAGCTGGCTCTGCTATGGGAATGCTTGTTTTATTAACCTGGTGGATGCAGCAGTCTAAAAGGTTTGATTTTGGTCGGGCCTTTAAAATTTGTTTTTATGTGTTATTGCTTAGTGTATTACCTGCATTTTTATTTGTGGTTGTACCAAGTGATGATTTAAACCGTTTTGATTTAATATTTCAAAGCGTTACATTTTTAGCACTTAGTTTATTACTGTGCTTAATTTGTTCGTGGATTGCACGTAGGCCAAAGCAATATTATTAATAGGGCAATGAGCAATGTAGGTTTTTAGCTATTTGTGGTGGTTTTTTGAACCAAATGCTGTTTTTAGCTAATTATTTACATTTAGGTCTTTACAAGTTGCTCAATACCCCCTATTATTCGCGCCGTACGGAGAGATGGCAGAGTGGTCGAATGCACCGGTCTTGAAAACCGGCATAGGTTTGTAGCCTATCTAGGGTTCAAATCCCTATCTCTCCACCATTATTTAAAAAAACCGCCTTATAGGCGGTTTTTTGCTTTGTGGAGTTTAATAAATGTCAAAAGAAGCAAACCTTACAACATCGCAACGCTTAGTAAAGCATGTACTACTGTGGATTGTATTTGGCTACTGTTATCAAAGCGCGATTAATTTATTAATAAAAATGGCAGCAGATGCACAACCAGACGCAACGCTTATCACCGCCTTTGTGTATGGCATTGGCTTTAACGTATTAACTGCGCATCTTATTACTAAGTACGATACACATTGGCCTGTCATTGGCGCAGCTTTTATTGCTTTAGTTGGTTTAGTATTAGTGCCATTGGTGCTGTTTGGCAGTGGCGGTTTACTAG
This sequence comes from Pseudoalteromonas sp. 2CM41L, assembly GCF_023161905.1. Taxonomy (NCBI): domain Bacteria; kingdom Pseudomonadati; phylum Pseudomonadota; class Gammaproteobacteria; order Alteromonadales; family Pseudoalteromonadaceae; genus Pseudoalteromonas; species Pseudoalteromonas sp. 2CM41L. Next base: position 65,542 of record NZ_JALNTN010000008.1, on the reverse strand, counting down.
CGTGGCCATTGCTTGTTGGATTTTTATTCAGTTTACCCCTTTGTAGCTACATAGTTGGCAAAATTAAGGTAAAACACAGTAAAAACTAGCCCCAAACCGGTTTTATTTTATGTTAGCATGTACGCGTCTTTTAACTAACAAAACGTGAAAAACACATTATGTCAGATAATTTTACTACAGATGCTGAAAAAGCAAGTTACGGTATTGGCTTACAAATGGGTGAGCAACTTAAGTCTAACCCTTTTGAAGGCTTAAACCTAAATTCAGTATTTGAAGGCATGAAAGATGCGTACGCTGGTAGCGCTTTTCAAGTTGAGATCCCTGAGATCCAAGCTGCATTTGAAAAAATTAACGAAGAGATCCAAGCGCGTCGTGAAGAAGAAGCAAAAGTACTTTCTGCTGAAGGTATTGCATTCTTAGAAGAAAACGCTAAGCGTCCTGAAATCACTGTTACCGAGTCTGGTTTACAATACGAAGTACTAGCAACAGGCGAAGGCGAAAAGCCAACTGCTGAGTCTACAGTACGTGTTGATTACCACGGTACATTAATTAACGGTACAGTATTTGATAGCTCTTACGAGCGCGGTCAACCAGCTGAATTCCCAGTAGGTGGCGTGATCAAAGGTTGGACTGAAGCTTTACAAATGATGCCAGTTGGCACTAAATGGCGTATTTACGTTCCTCATGAGCTTGCTTATGGTGAACGTGGTGCAGGTGCTGCAATTGCACCTTTCTCAACGCTTGTATTTGACGTTGAGCTACACGAAATCCTTTCTTAATTTAGTTATTAAGTCAGTATTTAAAAAGCCGTGGTCTTGACCGCGGCTTTTTTGTGTCTTGTGGTTTTATACCAAGCTATAAAACGTTAAGAATTTAGGCCAATCCGCATAATTAAGTGAGTTATTTTAGGGATAGATAAACGTGTTGCTACCTGCGCTACAAAGGCCTATTACAACAAGTAAATAACCTAGTTAATTAAATGAGTAGGCATAAAAAAACCGCATATAAAATGCGGCTTTAAAAGTAACTAAATAAATGCCAAAGCGTTATTAAAAATAACCTCTAATACCAAAGCGGAAGTTTCTACCTGGTAGTGGGGCTTTATCTTTTATAAACGAGCTGTGAACAAAGCCAAGTTCGTCTGTAATGTTATCTATATTTAAGTATAACTGCGTATCTATAGCGCCTAAACTTAACTGATAATTAGCTTGAGCATCAACAATTGTGTAGCCATCGGTTTTAGTTTCATAGGCGCTAATATTATCTTGCTCAAAGTAGTGCGTACCTGTGAGTGTTAGTTGTAAATCGCCTACATTGTATTGTAATTCAGATCCTAATTTATTTGCTGGTATGCGCGGCAAGTTACCTTCGTCGTCTTTTAGCTTAGCGCGTGTTGAATCACCAAATACTTTAACCATGGCATTAGGGTCAATTTGATAGTGTACATCAAATTCTACACCATAGAGTTCAGCATCTTTACTGGCAAACTGATATACGGCAACCGCATCATCGTGAGCGCCAATTGCAGACTCTAAACCATCTTCTTCGTCATAAACTAATCCAGTGTTTTGTTGATAATAAAAGTTTTTAATATCGTTATAGAAAAAGTTAACTGTGTAACCAAAGTCACCGCTAAAACGTCTAAAGCTAAAATCTAAATTGGTCGATTTTTCTTGTTTAATGTCTTCTGGCTCAAAGTGAACCTCGTTATCTTCAATATGATAGCCAAGGCCTAGCTCGTAAGTACCTGTAGCAATGTGTAATCCGTTTGATAAAAGCTCAGCAGAAAGGGGCGCACGCTCAGAGTGAGATAAGCTAAGTGCTACGCTTTGCCCTGGTGTGTATTGCCAAATAGCACCGGCAGAGGCGCTTACATTAGTAAAGCTTTCGCTGTATGCAATGCTTTCTTCTTCGCCTTCGTCATGATCTTCTTCTTCATCGTGATCATGTGCGTGCTCGCTGTCGGTAATTGTGCTTGTTATTTCATAATCTTCAATACGCGCACCAAGCTCTAGTGTAACATCACCAAATTCACGTTCTTCAAGTAGATATAACGCATGTGTAGTGGTCACACTTGCAGGAGTAAATGCTTCTTCGCCAATTGCGTCGTAGTCCGATTCGCTATAATGATAGCCCATCATACCGTGCCACTGCGCTAACTTGTGCTCTACATTTAAGCGTGCTTCGGTTGTTTCATTTTTAAAGGTGGTGCCAATTTCACCGTCTTCAATTTCACTGTGTTTGTAATCAGTGTAGCCAACACGAAGATTAATATTTTCAATCCAGTTGTTATCGAGCGCATAGCTTATAAGGCCTTGCCAACGATCTTGCTCTAGATGTGCATAAACAGACTCTTCTTCCTCTTCATCTGCGTGCTCATCGTGTTCTTCTTCGGTTTCACCTTCATGGTCATGATCATGATGCTCATGCCCAGGAATACCGTAATCGGTTTCAATGCTACCGTAAGAAAAGCCAACCGTTAAATGATCGCCCACATAACTCGTACCCACATTAAATGTGTCGCTATCAATAAAAGTGTTTTCTACAGAGTTATGAGTTTCAACATCACCATCTTCATCTGTAATGTTAAATGTAGGCGTTTCATAGTCATCGCCGCTGCGTTTAGTCCCATCAAAATGAAAGTTAAATCCGTCATTTCCTGTTTCTAGTTTTGCAGCCACGGTATTTGAGTTAGAAACCGTGTCATGGCTGTATTCAGCAGCACCGGTTAAATCATCTAAATTGCTCGTTGGAATACGGTTATCAACCACATTTACCACACCACCTATTGCACCTGAGCCATAAAGTAGGGTGCTTGGACCGCGCAATACTTCAATTTGTTCCGCTGCTAAGCTGTCGCTTGAGGTTGCATGGTCAGGGCCAATGCGTGATGCATCGCTGGCATCTAAACCGTTTTGGGTAATTTTAACGCGAGGGCCATCTAAACCACGGATAATAGGGCTTGATGATACCGGACCAAAGTAACTGGCATTAACACCTGGTAAGCCCTTTAGTGTTTCGCCAAGGGTCGCTTTTGATTTGTTTTTAAGCTCATCACCTGATAAAACGCTCACCGGCGAAATCATTTCTAAGCTATTTTTATGCAGTGCAGAGGCATATACAACAACGGTTTCTACCGAGGTAGGGGTAAGCGACACCGTCACATTGTTTGAGTTTTCATTTACCGCAATACGAGAGTCTATAAAGTTGTCTTTACTTACATGCAATTGACTTTGAGAGTCTACATCAATAGAAAACTCGCCCTGTGCGTTGGTTTTTACACCTTGGTCTTTACCATGTACGTGTACAGCTGCGTTTTCAATAGGTTGGTTTTTATCGTCTGTTATTTTACCGGTAACGGTAGCAGCAAGTGCTGAATGAGAACATAAAACAGAAAAAACTGCAGAGGAAATTAATGTTAACTTTGTCATTATCTTAAAGGTTCGCGGTTACTATGTTGTGATATAATATAACACTGCGTTTTTGACTTATCAACAATGTTATACTATAGCTTAATGTTTTTCGATGAATAAACACGCAAATAAGATAAGTTGTTTAAGAGCGGCTATCAAGCATAATTATATTAAGCTTATGTTGTGCTCTAGTTTGGTTTTTTACATCGATAGGTTCTATCATTTCGCATTCATCACGTATCATTTCTGACACTAGGCTTGGATAATGGCGGCAATCTTCTGGCCTATCTAGGTAAATGCTACAGGTATACATTGTTTTATGAGAGGGCTCTTTTTTGGGCGCTATTTCTAAAAAGGGGCAAATGGAGAGTCGCAATTGCGTTTTTGGATCAAACCAAATTTCATCATCTTTAACATATTGATAAATCTCTGGGTTAAAAAGTGCCCACATTTCAATTTCTTGTACGGTTGCACTTAAATCGCCCCCACCGTATTTAATACAGCATTTACCGCATTGGTTGCACTCTTTCATTTTTAGCCAGTATATTAGGTGTCCATTTGTTTCTCAGTGTATCACTGTAACTAACGTGGATTACTTTTTTATATATAATTTTAAAACCACACTTTTAATTCCAACCCGCTATCTATTAATAATGTATTATTACACCTAAATAATTAGCCGTTCTAATAAGATTAGGACGCCTCTAAATAGTTAGTTTAGTGACCAGTTAAGGATAGTTCCTGATGATGAACACCAAAGTATATAAAGCAGTACATGATTTAGCAGAGCAACTGATGGAAGCTGCAAATAGAAACGACCGTAAAAGGTTTGAATTATTATTTTCTAGGCTCAAAGCTATTTGTGAAGAAAACGAGAATACTTCAAAAGATCACCCTGTACAGTGGGAAACCTTAGCTGACTTTACCGAAGAACTTGAAGAGGCAATTACCACATATGAAAAAGCGCTACAGAAGTCGGTTGCAATCAATAATAAAGATCATATGTCGTCGGTTGCTTATTCAATGGCCACTCTACAAATAGAGCTTGGACAAACAAACGAAGCGATTAAAAGCCTAAAAAATGCCAAGGTAAGCGCTAATAAAATTGAAGATAAAGCGCTTAAAGCCGAAATACACGACCTACTAGAGTCACTTATTGAAGAAGAAGGCTAAATACATAACTTATCCATATTAAATGTGATTCTTGTGGATTTGGCTTAAGCTTAATAAAGCGCTGATGGTTTATACCCTCAGTGCTTTTTTATGTTCGCTATAAATACTAAACCAAAAGAAAAGGCTTACTATTGAGCTAGCTTATTCATAAAATCGACAATGTACTTTGCAATTTCTACTGGTTTTTCTTTAACACTAAAGTGTCCTGAATCGAGTAAATGTAGTTCAGCGTTCGGTACATCTTTTAAGTATGCTTTAGCGCCTGCGGCTATAAACGCAGGGTCGTTTTTACCTCATACAATTAACGTTGGGGGTTGGTAATTGCGTAAATAAGCTTGCCATTTTGGATAGTCGAGAAGGTTGTTGTAGTAATCTTGTAGCAATTGTACTTGAATTACTCTATCGGATTTGGTTTGTAAAAAGTGAAGAACGTGAGTCCAGCTATCTGGGCTCGTCACTTCTGGGTTACTTTGTACGTATCATAAATATTGCTTATTTATAATGGCTTTATTAGACGTGAATGAATAAATTTATCCCTCTGAGCTTGTGTTTTCTGCTCATTCGCGGTTTTAAAAAACGCTTGCCTCGGTAGGGTTAGCCCTTCTAAATACGCATTGCCATTTTGTACAATAAGTGCATCAAGTCTAATTGGGTTACTTAACAACATGCTAAAGCCCACAGGTGCTCCAAAGTCTTGTATATATAGGCCGTAGCGCCTTACTTTAAGCGTTGTTAGTAACTCTTCAAGTATTGAGCCAGAAAATCAAAAGTATATTTTTGAGTTTCTGGGTTTGAGCGTGCGTTATAACCAGAACCTAAATAATCAGGCGCTATTACGTGGTAGCGCCCAGACAAAGAGGAATTAGTTCACGGTAGCTATGTGACGATGATGGATAACCATGTAATAAAATAATAGTTTGTTTATGTTGTGTACCAGCTTCTCGATAGACGATTTTTTTTACCATTTACATTTGCATATTTGTAAGTGGTTTTTGAAGGCCATACAGCATCAGCGGCATACACTTTGGCGGTTAGTGTAGACATAGAAACTAGTAACAACACAATGAATGAAATGATGTGAGCAGGTTTTATTTTAAAGTTTTTTTGTATATCTGGGTGCATAAGTAAACTCGTTATTTTTGGTAATGACGCTTTATTAATTTACCAGACCTGTTATTTACACAATTATATTCAGTTAATAGTGTTCACGTTATTATAACTAATAGGAATACAGTAATAGTATGTGTGATTTTAGAACGTACTATCAAGTATGCAGTAGGTTAGGGCGTCAGCTCTTTATTGGCAGTTTTTTTGCACTTGAAATAACTTATTAAATAAACCGCTATTGGAATAGTTGGGCTTAGTAAAACATGGGGGTTATAATAGACGTCTCGTTCGCCATAAAAACAAAAATATAATACTGCGGCGAGTATTGAGGGTAGGGGAAAGATGATTGCACCGTGCCCAAAAGCAGCAAAAATTGTCCACGAAAAAACACTAGGCCAAAGCACTGCTCTAATATAGGCTCCTTTATTTGTTGATTTCGCGGTTTTAGCGTAATTACGCGCAATAAAGTAAGATATTACTGTTGGAAATAAAATTAAAACGACGTTCAGTAGTATAAGCACAGTGATTCAATTCCTTTTGATATTATTTTTATAGTCAGTTTTTTACAACAAGACCTTAGTCAGATTTAGTTAACTCAGTTTTTAAAGCAGTGATTTGCTCAACCTCATCTGCTGTTAATGCTTGATATAACCTAGGATAAGACCAGCCATAGCCCCACCTAAACGTGGTTGGTATAAAAGGGCTTCCACCAATACGTACCCCAGCAAGCATGAGATTAGCTATATGTATCTCGCCTACATCAGCAACACACTGCTGTAATACTTTATCTGCTTTTAATCGTTCCTCGTACGTACCACCTTGCCAATAGGCATAGTCATGCGCTGTGCAGCACGCTAACCAGAGCTTTTTATGCTGTATGGTCCCATCAGGGAATGAGCTACACCCATCTGATGTAAAGGGTTTTATATTTTCAGCATTAGCTGTACCAGAAAGTAAAATTAGTAAAAGGCTTGCACATAAACGCATTGTGTTAATACTCAAATTCACGTATGTAAGGTTAAATTTATACATAAGTGTTTTAGCTACGATTTTAGTTACAAATAATAACAGTTTTTTAAGTATAAAGAAGACGTCTAACTATCTAGGAACTGTTTATTTTTCTATGTTGAAATTATTAGCATAGAGTTTGGTTTTAAGGTAAATCACGTCTATTTTATGTGCTTACTTCCTGTACATGGCAAATACGCGCTGTCTTTAAATTAAACCGAAGAGTGATTAACATTTTTAAATTTTAAAAAAGAGATTCGTTAATTTACTTTTGTTACAATTGAGTTGTTGGCTTACAACACTTATACAATGTTAAGTTAATATTTTGGAGAAAGGACGTGCTCGAACAAATAGAACAATGGATTGATGCAACAAATATTAAATATAAAACCCAAAGAATTAGTTGTGAGAAATTTGCTAGTGAGTTTGCAGGGTTTTATCCTGTCGAATTTTTAAAAAATGCCTTTTACGTTATTGTCGATGAAATACCCAAACCTAACTTTCCTTTTTTGCGTGAAATGGGATTAGACGATTTTATTGACATGGATGCCGCAGGTACTACATACAAAAACACTTATTACATGCTTCCTTACGTAGCTGATAATTTAGCTGTACATTTTCATGAACTTGTTCACGTAGCCCAATGGAGTGAACTTGGCGCCGAGGCTTTTATGTTACGTTACTTAACCGAAATTCAGCAGGTTGGTTATGCAGCTGCGCCACTTGAAGTAATGGCGTATGGTCTTGATAAGCACTTTACAAATAATGGCAATAAAATAAACGTGCCTGAACACGTGGTTCAAGCGTTGTAGTTAATTAACATTTTCAAAGGATTGCATATGACACGCTTTACTGTTTTTTTACTGAGCTTACTTAGTGTAAATGCCTATGCGGAATCGTTTGATGACGATATTGTGGCTGCATTACTTGAAAGAACAACACATAACGTTACCTACGATGGGTCTTATCGCTCTATTGGCTATCCTGGTGGTGATGTACCTGAGAATGTAGGTGTGTGCACCGATGTAATAATTAGAAGTTACAGAAAGTTAGGCATCGATTTACAGAAACTCGTGCATGAAGACATGCAAAATAACTTTACACTGTATCCATCTAAACGTATTTGGGGTTTAAATAAGCCTGATAAAAATATAGACCACCGAAGAGTGCCTAACTTACAAACCTACTTTAAAAGACAGGGTCGTGCGTTAGTGTTATCTGATAGCCCTGAAGATTATAAAACAGGTGATATAGTGACTTGGATGTTACCGGGTAACCTGCCACATATAGGTATGGTAGTTAATGAGCGTTCAGTACAAACTGGCAATCCATTAATTGTACATAACATTGGGCGTGGGGCAGAAAAAACCGATATGCTTTTTGATTATAAAATCACAGGGCACTACCGGTTTGAACCACAGCATTTGAATAAAACGCAGTAAATTTATTTTAAATTAATACTTATATTACCGTTTGGCTTACAGCAACACAGCAGTATTTCTCCCTCGCGTACAAACGCTAAAGGCTCTTCGTTATAGAGAACTTGGCCTGAGACTAACGTGGCTCTGCACGCGCCACAATAGCCTTCGCGGCATTGATACGCTACGTCTATTTTTTGGTTTTCTAAGCAATGTAAAACAGAAGGGCAGCCAGTGCTAAATTCTATACACTGGCTGTTATCTGCAAGCGTTATACTTGCAGTGGGTTTGTCACTCATTATAAATCAAAGTCACCAAATTCTGAGGCATCTACTTGTGAGTCAATTTGACCTACAAGGTATGAGCTAATTTCAGCTTCTTGCGGTGCAACTTGCACGTTGTCAGAGACAAGCCATGAGTTGATCCATGGAATTGGGTTACTGTTGTTTTCAAATTGCGCAGGTAGGCCAATGGCGGTCATACGTGCGTTGGTGATGTATTCAACATACTGACATAAAATGTGTTTGTTTAAACCAATCATAGAGCCATCTTTGAATAAGTACTCTGCCCATTCTTTTTCTTGCTCTGCGGCTTCAACAAACATTCTAATGGCTTCTTCACGGCACTGCGCGGCAACAATCGCCATTTCAGGGTCATCTTTACCATCTTGCATAATGTTTAAAATATGCTGCGTACCCGATAGGTGAAGCGCTTCATCACGTGCGATTAGCTTGATGATTTTAGCGTTACCTTCCATTAATTCACGCTCAGCAAAGGCAAACGAACACGCAAAGCTGACATAAAAACGAATGGCTTCAAGAATATTTACCGACATCATGGCAAGGTAAAGTTTCTTTTTAAGATCAAATAAGCTAATCACAACGGTTTGACCGTTAATTTCGTGCTTGCCTTCGCCATACAGGTTATAAAGCGACACGCCATTGATTAAATCATCGTAGTAGGTGGTTACCGCATCAGCACGTTCGCTAATTTTTTCGTTACTTACTATGTCATCAAAAATAAGTTCTGGTGACTGTGTAACGTTACGAATAATGTGGGTGTAAGAGCGACTGTGAATAGTTTCACTAAATGCCCATGTTTCTATCCATGTTTCTAGCTCAGGAATAGACACAATAGGGAGTAGGGCAACGTTTGGCGAGCGGCCTTGTACACTATCAAGCAGCGTTTGATATTTTAAGTTACTTAAAAATATGTGCTTTTCGTGCTCTGGCAATGCTTGAAAGTCTAAACGGTCTTTACTTACGTCTACTTCTTCTGGACGCCAAAAAAACGAAAGTTGCTTTTCAATCAATTTTTCAAAAATAGGGTATTTTTGTTGATCGTAACGCGAAACGTTAACGGTTTGGCCAAAAAACATTGGCTCTTGCATTTGATCATTGTGGTTACGACTAAAAGTAGTATAAGACATGTCTATCACTCAAAAAACTATCACTAAAACTATCAGGACAAAGCGGGCAAAGAGCCCGCTTTAAGTTTAACTATTAAATTTTACACGCGCCGCCTGCACAATCATCATCTTCCACTTCTGGAGTGTCGTCTTGTGCATCTGATGCGCCATCGCGGGTGTTATGGTAGTAAAGTGTTTTAACACCAAGCTTGTATGCACCTAGTAAGTCTTTTAATAAGACTTTCATAGGTACTTTACCGCCTTCGTATTTGTTTGGATCATAATTAGTATTGGCCGAAATAGTTTGGTCAATAAACTTTTGCATTATGCCCACTAACTGTAAGTAACCATCGTTTGATGGAATATCCCACAGTAGCTCGTAGTTATCTTTTAAGCGTTCGTACTCAGGAACTACTTGTTTTAAAATACCGTCTTTACTTGCTTTAACGCTAATGTGACCACGTGGTGGCTCAATACCGTTAGTTGCGTTAGAGATTTGCGACGAAGTTTCTGAAGGCATTAATGCGCTAAGTGTTGAGTTACGCATGCCGTGCTCTTTAATGCTGGCACGTAACGAATCCCAATCTAAGTGCAGTGGCTCATCACAAATTTTATCTAAGTCACGTTTGTACGTATCAGTTGGCATAATACCTTGAGAGTACGTTGTTTCGTTAAACTTAGGACACGCGCCACGCTCTTTAGCAAGCTCGTTTGATGCCTTCATTAGGTAGTATTGAATTGCTTCAAACGTTTTGTGAGTCAATGCATTAGCACTGCCATCTGAGTAACGCTTACCATTTTTAGCGAGGTAGTAAGCGTAGTTAATTACGCCTATTCCTAACGTACGACGGCCCATAGTGGCATTACGTGCAGCCGGTACTGGGTAGTCTTGGAAATCAAGTAGGTTATCAAGTGCACGTACTGCAAGCTCAGCAAGCTCTTCAAGTTCATCAAGTGACTCAATAGCGCCTAGGTTAAATGCAGATAGCGTACAAAGTGCAATTTCGCCTTCTTCATCGTTTACGTTATTTAACGGCTTAGTTGGCAATGCGATTTCTAAACATAAGTTAGATTGGCGAATTGGCGCCACTTTAGAAATAAACGGGCTGTGCGTATTACAGTGATCCACGTTTTGTAAATAAATACGACCTGTGCTGGCACGCTCTTGTGCGAACATTGAGAAAAGCTCAATCGCTTTAATGCGCTTTTTACGAATAGACTCGTCTTGCTCGTATTTTACGTATAACGCGTCAAACTCGTCTTGGTCTTCAAAGAATGCATCGTAAAGGCCAGGCACATCTGATGGGCTAAATAACGTAATGTAGTCGTCTTTAATTAAACGAGAATACATTAGTTTATTAAACTGTACGCCGTAATCTAAATGACGAACACGGTTATCATCAACACCACGGTTATTTTTAAGTACTAGTAGGTTTTCTACTTCTAAATGCCAAAGCGGGTAGAATAACGTTGCAGCACCGCCACGTACGCCACCTTGCGAGCAGCTTTTAACCGCTGTTTGAAAGTGCTTATAAAAAGGAATACAACCTGTGTGGTACGCCTCGCCATTACGGATATGGCTACCTAATGCACGAATACGACCGGCGTTAATACCAATACCTGCACGTTGTGAAACGTACTTAACAATGGCAGATGATGTGGCGTTAATTGAATCAAGGCTGTCGCCACATTCAATAAGTACACACGAGCTAAACTGACGCGTAGGCGTACGCACACCCGACATAATTGGCGTAGGTAAAGAGATTTTAAACGTTGATACTGCATCGTAAAAACGTTTGATGTAGTCAATACGTGTTTCGCGCGGGTAGTCAGAGAATAAACTCGCAGCCACTAAGATATATAAAAATTGGGCGCTTTCGTAAATCTCACCCGTTACGCGATTTTGTACTAGGTATTTACCTTCAAGCTGCTTAACTGCTGCGTAGCTAAAGTTAAGATCGCGCGAATGATCAAGATAAGCATCTAGCTCATCAAGCTCTTGCTCTGTGTAATCAACAAGTAAGTGAGCGTCGTAGCGTTTGTCTTCAACCATTTTTGTAACATGGTCAAATAAACGTGGAGGCTCAAACTGGCCATACGCTTTTTTGCGTAAGTGGAATACAGCTAAGCGGGCAGCTAAGTACTGGTAGTCAGGCGACTCTTTTGAAATTTGATCGGCTGCTGCTTTAATGATGGTTTCGTGAATGTCTTTTGTACGAATACCGTCGTAAAATTGAATGTGTGACTTTAATTCAACCTGTGAAACCGATACGTTGTTTAAACCTTCGGCGGCCCATTCAATAACGCGATGGATCTTATCAAGATCTAAAGGCTCTTTACGCCCGTCACGCTTGCTTACAGATAACTGTTGGTTCATAGCTTTGCCTGTATTCCTTGGGAATTGTGTATTTTGACCAATGCTTTATACCTCGCTAAAGCAAGGTACGTATTCATTTATTATAAGTTTCACCGTATTGGCGAATTTAATTGAATAACATTTGGCCACAATATCTGGTGTTGTTCAATTTAGAGATCACAAGATAGTGTGGTCTGAGCTGATTTGCAAGGGACATAATTGCCCCTATTTGTGGATAACTTTGGGATAACGTATTTGTGTTAGTAGTCACTCACCTTCGAACAATCATTTAAGTTGAAATAGCTAAAAATCAACTAATGATCTGCTAAATTTACGCATTTTGAAAATAAATTTCGACTGCTTTTTTTATCATCAAGCTTTGCATAAAAACTAACACAATCACAATATATAGTGTTTAAAAATTTACATAGCACTATATATGGTTAAAAGCATCAATGGGGCTGTGCCAGTTAAAATCGGCTTCCCAGCCCTTGGCCTCATCAATACTTGGTATATAGCCCCAAAGCGCTGTTGCTGTGTGCATACCTGCGGCTTTACCTGCTTCTATATCACGTTGAGCATCACCTATGTATAAACAACGCTTAGGATCTACGTTCATCAGTTTTGTACAGTGTAGTAAGGGTAAAGGTGATGGTTTAGTCTCGGTGAGGGTATCGCCACTGATCACAACGTGTGCATTTTTTAAAGCGGGTATAGCAGCCACTAATGGATCGGTTAAAAACCCGGGTTTATTAGTCATTATTCCCCATTTTATACCTTGGTTCTCAAGGGCTATGAGTAATGATTCTATACCTTCAAAGCAGCGGGTGTGTGTCGCTAGGTTTTGGCTGTAGTGGCTGACTAACTGTTTTATACGTTCAGTTTGTGGTTGCGATGCCCATTGCGCTTTAAAGCCAAGTTCAAGTAGTGCGCCGGCGCCATTAGACGCTACTTTTCTATACGCCTCAGGCGTAACTTGCGCAACACCTTCACTTTTAAGTACGGCATTTAAAGCAGCACCTAAATCGTCTGCTGTATCAAGCAAGGTGCCATCTAAATCAAATAAGAAAGCGTCGTACTCAAAAGGAGTTAAGGGGGTATGAGAGCTAGCCATTATGCTAACTTCTCAAAGTGAAGAATGTAATTAACACTCACATCTGTATTTAATGAATACTGCTTAGAAAGCGGGTTGTAGCCCAGGCCAGCACTGGCACGTACTTTTAAACCGACTTGTTCAGCCCATGCAATAAGTTGTGCAGGTTTGATAAATTTGTTGTGATCGTGTGTGCCCTCAGGCACCATTTTTAACAGCTTTTCAGCACCTACAATAGCAAACAAGTAAGCTTTAGGCGTTTTATTTAGGGTTGAGAAAAACACATCAGCCCCTGGCTTGGCAAGCTCTGCGACTGCATGAATAATAGAAGCAGGGTCAGGTACATGCTCTAGCATTTCCATACAGGTTATTACATCAAAGCGAGCAGGGTGCTGGGTTGCAAATTCTTCTGCAGGTACTTTTATATAGTCAACATTTACACCGGTTTCTAGGCTATGAAGCTTTGCTACGGTGAGTGGCTCTTGCCCCATGTCTATACCGGTTACGTGTGCACCCATGCGTGCCATGCTTTCGCTAAGAATGCCGCCACCACAGCCTACATCGAGTGTTTCTTTATCAAATAAGCCTTGGGTTTTGTTAGCCACAAAGTCTAATCGTAATGGGTTAATTTCGTGAAGAGGTTTAAACTCTCCGTCTTGGTCCCACCATCGCTCTGCAATGGCTTCAAATTTTGCTATTTCTGCGTTATCTACATTTTGATGTTCGGTCATAAAATACTTCCTCGTCAATCTGAGGCCATTATATAGGGCTAAATTGATAAATCGCAAAGTTTTGCGCCTGTAAATTTAAATTAATTGTGATAGCATGGTCGCTTAGAAATAATAACAAATACTCTTGGCGCCTAATACCGGGTTGCTAAGAGCTGATACTGAAGGAATGTGATATCAAATGACTGATCTCGCCAATGAAATTCTGCCAGTCAATATTGAAGACGAGTTAAAAAACTCCTACCTTGATTACGCAATGAGCGTAATTGTAGGACGTGCATTACCAGACGTACGTGATGGTTTAAAACCTGTTCACCGCCGCGTTTTGTTTGCAATGAACGAGCTTAGTAATGACTGGAATAAGCCTTACAAAAAATCGGCCCGTGTGGTCGGTGACGTAATCGGTAAATACCACCCACACGGCGACAGTGCAGTTTATGACACCATCGTGCGTATGGCACAGCCATTCTCACTACGTTATATGCTGGTAGATGGCCAAGGTAACTTCGGTTCGGTTGATGGTGATTCAGCAGCGGCAATGCGTTATACAGAAGTACGTATGGCAAAAATGTCGCATGAGTTATTAGCCGATCTTGAAAAAGAAACGGTTGATTTCGTTCCTAACTACGACGGTACCGAACAAATTCCTGACGTTTTACCAACCAAAGTGCCTAACTTACTTGTTAACGGTTCATCGGGTATTGCGGTAGGTATGGCAACAAACATTCCACCTCATAACTTAACTGAAGTGGTTAATGGTTGTTTAGCGCTTATTCAAAACCCTGATTTAACGATTCATGAATTAATGGATTACATTCCGGGTCCTGATTTCCCAACGGCTGCTATTATTAATGGTAAAAAAGGCATTGAAGATGCTTATTTAACCGGCCGTGGTAAAGTGTACATGCGTGCACGCGCCGACATCGAAACCGATGAAAAAACAGGCCGCGAAACCATTGTCGTGCACGAAATTCCTTATCAGGTTAACAAAGCACGCTTAATTGAAAAAATTGCTGAGCTTGTTAAAGATAAAAAAATTGAAGGCATCAGCGCACTACGTGATGAATCAGATAAAGACGGTATGCGTATCGTTATTGAGATCAAACGTGGTGATGTAGGTGAAGTTATTCTAAACAACTTATATTCACAAACTCAGTTACAAACTGTGTTTGGTATGAATATGGTTGCATTAATTAACAACCAACCTAAGTGTTTCAACTTAAAAGAAATGCTCGAAGAGTTTGTTATTCACCGCCGTGAAGTGGTTACACGCCGTACCGTATTTGATTTACGTAAAGCGCGCGACCGTGCTCATACCCTTGAAGGTTTAGCAATTGCGCTTGCCAACATCGACCCAATTATTGAGTTAATTCGTAAATCGCCAACCCCAGCTGAGGCTAAAGTAGCCTTAACAGCTCGCCCATGGGATTTAGGTAACGTACAAGCTATGCTTGAAAAAGCAGGCGAAGACAATGTAGCACGCCCAGATTGGCTGGCAAGTGAGCTGGGTATTCGCGATGGTCAGTACTATATTTCTGAGCAGCAAGCACAAGCAATTCTTGATTTACGTTTACACAAACTAACCGGCCTTGAGCATGAAAAAATCTTAGCAGAGTACCAATCGCTGTTAGATTTAATTGCTGAGCTACTACACATTTTAGGTAGCCCTGAGCGTTTAATGGAAGTTATTCGTGATGAGTTAGTTGAAATTAAAGAGCAATATGGTGATGAGCGTCGTACAGAAATTAACGCTGCAGCGCACGATATTAGCCTTGAAGATTTAATTAACGAAGAAGATGTTGTTGTGACCCTGTCGCACGAAGGTTACGTTAAGTATCAGGCATTGTCTGATTACGAAGCGCAGCGCCGTGGTGGTAAAGGTAAGTCAGCAACGAAGATGAAAGATGAAGATTTCATTGAGCGTCTTTTAGTGGCTAATACCCACGATACCATTTTATGTTTCTCTACTGCGGGTCGTTTGTACTGGCTTAAAGTATACCAGTTACCACTGGCTAGTCGCGCCGCTCGCGGTAAGCCAATTGTTAACTTACTGCCACTTGAAGATGATGAGCGCATTACTGCTATCTTACCTGTACGCGAGTACGAAGAAGATAAATACATTTTCATGGCAACAGCATTTGGTACTGTGAAGAAAACACCACTAACGGCATACAGCCGTCAACGTGCAAGCGGTATTATTGCGGTAAACCTTAACGAAGGCGATAGCCTAATTGGGGTTGATATTACCGACGGTAGTAACGAAATTATGTTGTTTACTGATGCAGGTAAAGTGGTACGCTTTAAAGAAGCGGAAGAGTCTGCTGTTGTTGATGAAAACGGCAACCCGGTACTCGACGAAGAAGGCAACCCTGAAATTCGTTTCAAAGGTGTTCGCCCTATGGGTCGTACTGCTACCGGTGTTCGTGGTATTAAGATGGCCGACGACCAACGCGTAGTGTCGTTAATTGTGCCTAAGTCTGATGGTGCTATTTTAACTGTGACTGAAAATGGTTACGGTAAACGTACTCAACTTGAAGATTACCCATCTAAGAGCCGTGCAACACAAGGTGTTGTATCTATTAAGGTGAGTGAGCGTAATGGCGCAGTAGTTGGCGCTGTACAAGTTGACGACAACGACGAAATAATGATTATTTCAAACCGTGGTACGCTAGTACGTACCCGCGTTAATGAAGTATCGACGGTTGGACGTAACACCCAAGGTGTTATTTTAATCAGAACTATTGACGAAGAGCAAGTAGTTGGTTTACAACGTATCGAAGAGATTGAAGTTACAGACAGTGACTTAGTTGATATTGAAGACGTTGAAACGGTTGATACAGTAAATGAAGAAGCAACGGATGATAATCCACCTTCTGAATAACTGAAATTGAAAAAGCGGCTAAGGCCGCTTTTTTTAATCATGTTGAAAAAAATTAATAATCCTTTTTTGTTTATCAAAAGAGTTTAAATTACTGGAATGAGGCAAAGGTAATGAGTAAATATAATTTTTGTGCGGGGCCAGCTATGCTTCCACAAGCTGTTATGCAAAAAGCACAAAAAGAATTTTTAGACTGGCAAGACTTAGGTGTATCTGTGATGGAAATTAGCCATCGTAGTAAAGATTTTTTAGCGCTTACAGAAAAATGCGAAGCCAGCCTTCGTCGTTTAATGAACATTAGCGATGAATTTGAAGTGTTATTTATGCACGGTGGTGGCCGCGGTCAATTTAGTGCTGTGCCTTTAAATTTACATCAAAATGGTAAAACGGCGGTTTACTGCGAGAACGGCGTTTGGTCAAAAAGTGCCACTGACGAAGCTAATAAATTTACTCAAACCCATTCAATCAACGTTAGAAATGACGCAAACGGGCTGTTTTCTATAAAAGAAGTGGCGCAGTGGGACTTACCTGCAGATGCATCTTACATTCACTACTGCCCAAATGAAACGGTAGACGGCTTAGAGATTTTTGATGTGCCTAGTCACCCAACGGCACCTATTATTGCTGATATGTCGTCGACTATTTTGTCGCGCGAAATTGACGTAAATAAATTTGATTTAATTTATGCCGGTGCACAAAAAAATATAGGTCCATCAGGTATAGCTATTGTTATTGTTCGCAAAACATTACTTGAGCGTGAAGGTTTAGCTAAACCTGGCATTTTAGATTACGCACTTGAAGCAAAACAAGGCAGTATGTTTAATACACCGCCTACTTTTGCATGGTATTTAGCAGCTGAAGTATTTGAATGGCTAGAGCAAAACGGTGGCGTTAAGGCAATGGAAGCACAAAATATTGCTAAAGCTAAGCTGCTTTATGACTTTATTGATGAATCGCCTTTTTATACTAATAAAGTAGCGACGCATTGTCGTTCGCGTATGAATGTACCGTTTTGGTTAAACGATGAAAGCTTAAACGAAAAGTTTGTAACGCAATCTAAAGAAGCCGGCTTACTTGCACTAGAAGGGCACCGAATTGTAGGCGGTATGCGCGCAAGTATCTATAACGCAATGCCACTTGCAGGTGTGCAAGCCTTGGTTGACTTTATGGCGGCATTTGCAAAGGAGCACAGCTAATGGAACAACTTCGTTTAGAGCCTATTTCTCGTGTAAATGGCAGTGTGACCTTACCAGGGTCTAAAAGCCTATCAAACCGTATTTTATTATTAGCAGCGCTGGCTCAAGGGACTACTGTTGTAGAAAACCTGCTAGATAGCGATGATATTCGCCATATGTTGGGTGCATTAAAACTACTAGGTGTTAACGTAACGCTTAATGATGATCGCACTGTGGCAACCGTAGAAGGGGTTGGCGGTGTATTTAAAACCCCAAGTGAACCTTTATTTTTAGGCAATGCAGGTACTGCTTATCGTCCTTTAACCGCGGTACTCGCAGCTGTAGCTGGGGAGTATGAGCTTATAGGTGAGCCGCGCATGGAAGAGCGCCCAATAGGGCACTTAGTCGATGCACTACAAGCACTTGGCGGCGATATTACCTACACAAAACATAAAGACTACCCACCACTAAAAATAATTGGTGGGCAAATTAAAGGCGGTACTGTTGAAATTGATGGCAGTATTTCTAGCCAATTTTTAACAGCATTGCTAATGGCTGCCCCTTTATTTAGTGGTGATACGCAAATTACCATTAAGGGTACTTTGGTCTCTAAGCCTTACATTGATATAACGTTAGATGTAATGGCGCGTTTTGGGGTGACTGTTGAGCACAGCGACTATACAACATTTAAAGTTAAAGGCGGCCAACAATACCAATCACTAGAGCGTATTATGGTGGAGGGGGATGCATCATCAGCGTCTTACTTTGTTGCGGCAGCGGCCATTGCCGGTGGCGAAATTGAAATTAAAGGCGTGGGCGCTAAATCAGTTCAAGGTGATATTGGTTTTGCTAAAGTGATGGAACAAGTTGGCGCTGAAATAAAATGGTATGACGAGCGTTTAGTTGTTCGCAAAGGTGAATTAAAAGGTGTAGATATTGACGCTAACGCTATCCCTGATGCGGCAATGACACTTGCTACGGTTGCTTTATTTGCTAAAGGGCCTACGGCTATTCGCAATATTTATAACTGGCGTGTAAAAGAAACCGACCGTTTATATGCTATGGCAACTGAACTTCGTAAAGTGGGTGCCGAGGTTGTAGAGGGTGAAGATTTTATCGAAATTACACCACCGAGTGCATTCAATGATGTGGCTATAGATACGTATGACGATCACCGTATAGCGATGTGTTTTGCAATGGTTGCCGTAGGCGGAAAGCCTATTACAATCAACGATCCTAAGTGTACATATAAAACTTTTCCAACCTTTTTCAAGGTTTTAGCATCAGTGAGTGAGTAGGTTTTTTATAAATAATTATAAAAAGTTACACACTAAAGCGGATCTATTTGCAGAAGTGACGTATAATATCGCGGTTTTATTTAGGTGTGCATTGCAGGAGGTTTTAAATGCAGGCGTTATTAATGCCCGTAATCACCGTTGATGGCCCAAGTGGTTCAGGTAAAGGAACTGTTTGTCGCTTGTTAGCCGACAAATTGGGGTGGGATGTATTGGATAGCGGCGCAATTTACCGTGTATTATCCCTTGCCGCACTTCATCACCAAATAGCATTAGACAACGAAGAAGCGCTTGTCCCGCTTGCTGCAAACTTAGATGTGCAGTTTTTGGTTGATAGCCAAACTAATGCTGGAAAAGTTATTTTAGAAGGCGAAGATGTAACCTCGACAATTCGTAATGAAGAGGTTGGGGCAGCTGCTTCAAAAGTGGCTGCATTACCGCGTGTACGTGAAGCGTTACTTCGACGCCAGCGTGCGTTTAAAACCGAACGGGGCTTAATTGCTGATGGCCGAGATATGGGCACCGTGGTTTTTCAAGACGCACCATTAAAAATATATTTAACCGCTAGTGCACAAGAACGCGCGCGCAGACGTTATGTTGAGTTGAATGAGCGCGGCCTTGATGTTACACTAAGTGGTCTATTACAGGACATTCAAGCTCGTGATGAGCGCGATATGAATCGCACCGTTGCGCCGCT
The DNA here is from genome assembly GCF_023161905.1 of Pseudoalteromonas sp. 2CM41L. NCBI lineage: Bacteria > Pseudomonadati > Pseudomonadota > Gammaproteobacteria > Alteromonadales > Pseudoalteromonadaceae > Pseudoalteromonas > Pseudoalteromonas sp. 2CM41L. The sequence continues at coordinate 45,793 of NZ_JALNTN010000008.1, read as the reverse complement.
TGTTCCTGCTGATGATGCAATTGAAATAGACACAAGCGAGCTTAACGCTCAGCAAGTGTTTGATAAAGTTATAACTTTAGTAGATATTGCTATCTCACAAGGCAAGCTTCCTAAACGAAGCTAAACACATTTTATGCACCAGCAGGACGCCAGTGCTATTTTAACAACCCCATGCAGCATGGTTGCTTATTGGTATTAATATATGAGACGTATATTCGTATGTCAGAAAATTTTGCGCAGTTATTTGAAGAAAGCTTAAAGGGTTTTGAAGCAGAGCAAGGCTCTATTGTTAAAGGTACAGTAATCTCTATCGAGAATAACATTGTACTTGTAGATGCTGGTCTTAAATCAGAAAGTGCTATCCCTGCAGAGCAGTTCAAAAATGCTGCTGGTGAACTAGAAGTTGCTGTAGGCGACGAAGTAGATGTTGCACTAGATGCAATCGAAGACGGTTTCGGTGAAACTATCCTTTCTCGTGAGAAAGCGAAGCGTCACGAAGCGTGGATCCGTCTTGAGAAAGCATGTGAAGAGCAAGAGACTGTTACTGGTGTTATCAACGGTAAAGTTAAAGGCGGTTTCACAGTTGAAGTTGATTCAATCCGTGCTTTCCTACCTGGTTCACTTGTTGATGTTCGTCCAGTACGTGACACAACTCACCTTGAAGGTAAAGAGCTTGAATTTAAAGTAATCAAGCTTGACCAAAAACGTAACAACGTTGTTGTTTCACGTCGTGCAGTTATCGAATCTGAAAACTCACAAGAACGTGAAGAGCTTCTTGCTAACCTTGTTGAAGGTCAAGAAGTTAAAGGTATCGTTAAGAACCTTACTGACTACGGTGCATTCGTTGACCTTGGTGGTGTTGATGGTCTACTACACATCACTGATATGGCGTGGAAGCGTGTTAAGCACCCTTCAGAAATCGTTAATGTTGGCGACGAAATCGCAGTTAAAGTTCTTAAATTCGACAAAGATAAAACTCGTGTATCTCTAGGCCTTAAACAGCTTGGCGAAGATCCATGGGCAGCTATCGCTGGTCGTTACCCAGAAGGTTCTAAGCTTTCTGGTCGTGTAACTAACCTTACTGATTACGGTTGCTTCGTAGAAATCGAAGAAGGCGTTGAAGGTCTAGTTCACGTTTCTGAAATGGATTGGACTAACAAGAACATCCACCCTTCAAAAGTTGTTTCACTAGGTGACACTGTTGAAGTTATGGTTCTTGAAATCGACGAAGAACGTCGTCGTATTTCTCTTGGTCTTAAGCAATGTATTGCTAATCCTTGGCAGGAATTTGCTCGTCTACAAAACAAAGGCGACCAAGTTACTGGTAAGATCAAATCAATCACTGACTTCGGTATCTTTATCGGTCTTGACGGTGGTATTGATGGTCTTGTACACCTTTCAGACATTTCCTGGAACACGCCTGGCGAAGAAGCTGTACGTGAATTCAAGAAAGGCGACGAAATCACTGCTATCGTATTGCAAGTTGACCCAGAGCGTGAACGTATCTCTCTAGGTGTTAAGCAAATCGAAGCTGACCCGTTCAATAACTACCTTGATGCAAACAAAAAAGGTGCTATTGTTAAAGGTAAAGTGACTGAAGTTGATGCGAAAGGCGCAACTGTAGAGCTTATCGAAGGCGTTGAAGGTTACATCCGTGTAGCTGATATCGCTCAAGAGCGCGTTGAAGATGCAACAACTGTTGCTTCTGTAGGCGACGAAATCGAAGCTAAATACGTTGGCGTTGATCGTAAGAACCGCACTTTAAGCTTATCTGTTAAAGCTCTTTTCGAAGCAGAAGAGAAAGAAGTACTAGAGAAGCTTAAGAAAGAAGAGCCAGTGTTTGAAAACGCAATGGCAGCTGCTTTCGCAAATGCACAAAAAGACTAATTACTAATTAGTTTTTAATTGGAAGGGCAGTTTTGCCCTTCCACTATTCTCTTTAAGGAAACGCTATGACTAAGTCAGAACTGATAGAAACACTTGCCGAACAGCACGCACACGTTCCAGTGAAAGATGTTGAAAATGCAGTAAAAGAAATTCTTGAACAAATGGCCGGCTCATTATCTACTTCAGATCGTATTGAGATCAGAGGTTTTGGTAGTTTCTCTTTGCATTACCGCGCTCCTCGCACAGGTCGTAATCCTAAGACTGGCGATACAGTAGAGCTTGATGGTAAGCATGTACCTCATTTTAAACCAGGCAAAGAATTACGCGACCGCGTAAACGAGAGTATTGCCTAGTTAACCAGTTGGAGTAGTTACTTGTTTAAGGTATTAAAAATTATTCTGGTTGTACTATGCCTATTTTGCGCATTTTTATTGGGTTCTCAAAATCCACAATTAGTACAAATCAATTATATTATTGCCAGTAATACCTTGCCACTCGCTGTAATAATAAGTATCTGCTTTATACTGGGTGTAATAATAGGGTGTTTTATTAGCTTTAAATTGTTTTCTAAATTAAAGTGGCAAAATTACCGCTTAAAAAAACAATTAGCGCCAGAAAAAAATAATAGTAAGCTTATTGCTAATAAAGACACCTAATCATGATTGAGCTTTTGTTTTTACTACTGCCTGTTGCTGCCGGTTATGGCTGGATTATGGGCAAAAATAGTGCAAAAAACCAAGCTCATCAACTCAATCGCCAAATCACTTCAGAATACAGTAAAGGCTTAAAGTTTTTACTAGACAGAGAAGAAGATCAGGGCTTAGAGCATCTAATAAACCTATTAGAAGTGGCTGCTGACTCTGTTGACCACTACTCAACCCTTGCTACTATGTTTCGCCGAAGAGGTGAGCTTGACCGCGCAATAAAAATTCATGAACTCCTTTTAAAACACCCAAGTTTAAATGAACAACAAGCCGCAGCTAGCCGTCTAGAATTAGCCGAAGATTATATTATGGCCGGCTTATTAGACGGTGCAGAAGAGCATTTAGTGTGGCTTGTTAAAGCTGGGCATGAACAAGCACTTGACCCAATTATTACTTTATACTCGCAAACTCGAGAGTGGGAAAAGGGCATTAATATGTTCGAAGCCCACAGTGAGTTATTTGTTAAAGAGCAGCATTTTAAAGCAATTGCTAATTTTTACAGCGAAGCTGCTCTAAGCGAAAATAAACCGCAATTAATGAACAAAGCCATTAGCTTAAATTACAAAGCGGTTCGCCCTTTATACGAATTAGGGTTATCGGCGTACACAAGTGAAGACTACGTAAAAGCAATTTACTATTGGCGTGAACTCGTTTGCCAATTTACGTTATTTGCGCCTTTGTTTATTGATCAGCTTGCACATAGTTATAAGCAGTTAAATTTAACACATCAGTTTCATGATTTATTATGTGACTTGCTCGATAAAGGTGGGGTGCTAATAAAAATAAAACATTGCCAAGCACTGTTAGAGCAAGGAAATACTAAACAGGCATTTGATTTTTTAACCGACAGCTTAAAACGTCAGCCTACAATTCGAGGTTTTAGCTTTTTACTACAGCTAATGGGTGATAAAAATCCAAATACCAAAGAAGTACTTGATGAAATTGATAAGCTAGTTACGTCGTATATAGCTACAAAACCAGACTTTCAATGCCAACATTGTGGTTTTACAAGCCACACTATTTATTGGAACTGCCCATCTTGTAAACATTGGGAAACCATTGTGCCAAGTAGAGGCCTAGACGGATTTTAATAACCCCCAACTATTTATAACTTTACTGCCATTCATTAGGATAGTTATGTCTTTAGAAGATACAAAAAAAGTTCTTATTGCCCTAGATTACGATTCACAAGACGCGGCTCTTAATTTTGTAAAAAAACTCTCACCAGATACGTGTCGCTTAAAAGTAGGTAAAGAAATGTTTACTTATTTTGGCCCTGCATTCGTTAAACAGTTAATCGATTTAGGCTTTGACGTATTTTTAGATTTAAAATTTCATGATATCCCTAATACAGTGGCAAAAGCGGTCACCGCAGCGGCTAATATGGGCGTTTGGATGGTAAACGTTCATGCATCAGGTGGGTTTGAAATGATGAATAAGGCAAAGCAGGCACTTGAAAAGTTTGGTGATAAAGCACCTTTATTAATAGCAGTGACAGTGCTAACCAGCATGGACGAAGCTGAACTAAAGCGTTTGGGTGTTGAAAAATCAGCGCAAGAACAAGTTATTCATTTAGCTAAATTAACAAAAGAAGCAGGGCTTGATGGCGTAGTATGTTCTGCCCAAGAAGCGAAAGCGCTAAAAGCACAATTAGGTAGCGAGTTTAAGCTAGTTACTCCAGGCATTCGCCCTGCTGGTAGTGATGTGGGTGACCAAAAACGCATTATGACACCTAAGCAAGCTATTGAAGCGGGTAGCGATTACTTAGTGATTGGAAGACCAATCACACAATCGTCAGATCCGGTACAAACTTTAACTGATGTTAATAAATCACTAGTTTAAGTTAACAAAAAGCAATTATTTAGTGCTAAAGCCCTTTTATGAATACATTTTTATGCTACATTAGTACTAAGAATGCAGTAAGGGGTTTATTTTGAAGTTAATTTTTGGATCTATTTTAATTGTTGTTGCAGGTTTTTCAGTAAATAAATATGTTTTTTCTAGTAAAGCTTATGATGGAGTAGCGACGATTACTGACTTAGTCGCAAATTACCCTGTCGATTTATTTGAATTTAAGCAAACCATGCATGGCTACGCACACCACTTATGCTATAAAAATGAAGACCGCTTAACGCGCCAAAACGTAACTACGTCAGATTGCATTTCAAATCACGACGACAAACAAAGTGAATGTGAAAATAAAGTATTTAGGTTGGCGCCACTAAGCTTGGAAACCAAAGCTGAGATACTTGATTATTCAAAGCAATATACAGAATGTACGTTGCCGTATAAGCGTATTATGGGCTAATGCCTATTAGTAATTCCCTAATTATTTTTCAGGGGTAAACCTAGTGTTAGCTTTGTTTAAAAATTTCATTTACGCGAAGGTGAGGGCAGAGAATAGGGCAATATAAGTACCATTAGCGATAATAGCTAAATAACGTTTTTTATTCATCAAAACGTTATATGACCTTTGAACAATCATTTAATTAAACTATTTAGAAAAGATTTAACTATAAGCGCCAACATAATGTTAGCGCTTATAAAAAGTGTACAACTATTTTAAGCGGATAGATTTGGCTTCTATGTCTATCAAGCCTTGCTTAAATAAACCACCAATAGCTTTTTTGTAGTTAGCTTTACTGGTTGAAAATACTTTTTTGATAAGCTCAGGCTCAGATTTATCACCAATGGCTAGTATGCCGCCTTCGTTTTTAAGCTTTTCCATTATTTTATCGCCAAGTTCACTTACTTTACCCATGCCTGGCTTTTCAAGTATAACGTCGATTTTTCCGTCTTCTCGTACTTTTTGAACAAACCCTTTAAGCTTTTGCCCTACAAATAAGTTTTTAAATACCATGTTGTAAAACACAACACCAAAGTGAGACTCTTCAATAAGCACTTTGTAGCCAATATCTGTTTTACCAGCAACAATTAAATCAACTTCTTGAAGATGAGTGTACTTAGGCTCATCTTTTGATAAAAAGCGATTAAAGTTGCTTGATGCACAAATACGTTGGCTCGCATTATCTAAATATAAGCGAACTAAGTAAGAATGACCTTCTTGCATACGTGGTTTTTGCTCGTTAAATGGAGCTAAAACATCTTTCTCTAGTCCCCAATCTAAAAAAGCGCCAATGCTATTTATTTCTTTAACACGAAGCAGTGCGTATTCACCTACTTGGGCATGGGGTTTTTTTACTGTTGCTGTAGGTAAATTGGCGTTATCTAAAAAGATAAAAACGCTTATGCTATCGCCAGCTTCAAGTGCATCTTTAATTTCGTGTTTTGGTAAAAACACTTCCCCTAAATCGTGGCCATCAAGGTAAGCACCTTCATTGCTCACTTCTTTTACAAATAAGGTTTGTGTTGTTCCTAGGTAACTCATAATTATTCCTGCTCAGGCTTTTTTTTACGGCGCATTGGTGAATTGCCATCAATGTTCATTGGGGCTTTTATAGGTGCAGCTGGTTTTTTAGGTTTTGCCTTGCGTTTAACTTGCGGCTTTTTGACCTGTGCAACTTTTTTAGTTTTTACAGCGGCTGTTGCTGGCTTTTTCTCTTTTATACCTTTAAATTTAGCTTTAAGGCCATCAACGCTTGCAAAAGCCAGCTCGTCGTTCAAAAACGACTTAATTGCTAAGTAGCTTGCCCAGTCTTTAGGGCCTACTAGCGATAATGCATTACCTTTAAATCCGGCGCGGCCTGTACGACCTATACGGTGTACATACTCTTCAGCGTGTTTTGGTAAATCAAAATTGATTACGTGCGTTACACTTAATAAGTCCAATCCTCGCGAAGCGACATCAGTGGTGATCAAAATTTTAAAGTTTTCGCGGCTAAACGAGTCCATGATCTCAAGGCGTTTGCTCTGTGTTAAATCGCCAGCTAAAGCCACCGATTTAAAACCTTTTGCATTTAATGCTTCACTTAAACGGCTGGTATCGGCACGGGTTGCTGTAAATATAATACATTGGCCAACATCATCTTGTTTTAAAAAATGCTCAAGTAACGCTTCTTTATGATCAAGGTGATCGGCTAAATAGAGTGTTTGTTTAATATCACTGTGTTGCTCGTTAGCGGCGCTCAGTGTAATTTGTTTTGGCTTTTTTAATAAATTACGCGATAGGGCATCTACTTGAGCGTGATCTAGTGTCGCTGAAAACAACAATGTTTGGCGCAAGCGGTGATTAGCTTGCTCGTTAATCATTTTCAGCTGTTCAGTAAAACCTAAGTCTAAAATACGGTCGGCTTCATCAAAAATTAATAGCTCTAACCCACTTAATTGTAATGAGCGTTTTGTGATGTGATCGGCCAAACGCCCTGGGGTTGCCACAACAAAGTGCGGGTCGTTACGAAGGGCTTTAATTTGATCGTTAAAGTTCTCGCCACCGAGTATTTTTACAGCTTTAATGTTTGTGCCCGCAATTAATAAACGCAATTGCGTAAATACTTGCGTTGCAAGCTCACGGGTTGGTGCAACAATGAGGACACGTGGATCGCGTTTACTGAGCGCTTTTTGTTTCATAACTCGCTGAACAGCAGGTAATAAAAACGCTAATGTTTTGCCCGACCCAGTTTTAGACTGAGCAAAAATGTCATGCCCTGCAAGTGCGGTAGGCACTGCATGTGCTTGAATATCTGTGGGCTGGGTGATCCCTTGATGTGCTAATTGTGTTTCAAGGCGAGTATCAATCCCAAGATCAGTAAAGTGCAAAGTCGTGTTCTCCAATGTGCAACTTAAATTAATGGCCGCATTATAGCTTACACAAGGGTTATGCCGACAGTAAAAACCATTCTAACGCGCTATTTTTTGCAATTAATTATAAAAAGCGTAAAATACGCGCCCCATATGCGCCGGATTTACGATTCGGTAAACGCCACTTAAGGCTATCAAAGCAAAATAGGAAGTAAAATGACTGCTGTTCATAAAGATGATGTAACAAACGAGCACTTTGTAGTGTGTGCAATGTACAAATTTGTAGGTTTGCCAAATTTTGAAGCGCTACGTAAACCTCTTTTAGATGTGATGGAAGCAAACGAAGTACGCGGTACTTTATTGCTTGCTGCTGAAGGTATTAACGGTACTGTATCGGCTAAGCGCGAAGGAATAGATAACTTACTTGCGTGGTTAGACACACAAGAAAACCTAAAAGACATAGTGACTAAAGAATCATTCGATGATGAATGCCCGTTTTACCGCACTAAAGTAAAGCTAAAAAACGAAATCGTTACTATGGGCGTTGAAGGGGTTGACCCACTAAAAGTAGTGGGAAGCTATGTTAAGCCTAAAGAGTGGAATGCATTAATATCAGACCCTGAAGTGATTTTGATTGATACACGTAACGATTACGAAATTGAAATTGGCACTTTTCAAAATGCAGTCGATCCTAATACCAAAACTTTCCGAGAGTTCCCTCAGTGGGCTAAAGAGAATTTAGACCCAGAAAAACACAAAAAAGTTGCCATGTTTTGTACCGGTGGTATTCGCTGCGAAAAATCAACGGCTTACATGAAAGAGCAAGGGTTTGATGAAGTTTACCACCTTGAAGGCGGTATTTTAAAATACCTAGAAGAAGTGCCAAAAGAAGAAACAATGTGGGAAGGCGAGTGTTTTGTTTTTGATAATCGTGTAGCAGTAAATCATGATTTACAAAAAGGCTCTTACGATCAATGTCATGCGTGTCGTATGCCGATTACAGAAGAAGAAAAGCAAAAGCCAGAATACATGGAAGGTGTTTCGTGTCATCACTGTATCGACAATGTAACCGATGAGCAACGTGCTCGTTTTGCTGAGCGTCAAAAGCAAATAGAATTAGCACAAGCACGTGGTGAAGGGCACATTGGTAATGAAGCGCAAGCGGTTTTACAACAACGTAAAGAAGCTAAAAAAGCACAAAAAGAAGCCCAGCGCGGTAAATAATCTTTAACTACCTATTATCTACATAGCCCAGTTTATATTGGGCTTTTTTATTTATATAGCCACTTTTTAGTTTAACCCTGCCTGCATTTGGATAAATGCTTAGTCATTAGGCGCCTTTTTCAAAAATTAATTGGTATTACCAATTTAATTTCATCTTATAGTTTTGCTAATTTATCGTTCTATCCTACCTATTGATCAATCAGCTGTTAGACTTCGTAAGGTAATGGAAATAATAATTAATTAAGGTGTTACTTTGAAATCGCAAAACTTTTTAATCGGTGTGCTTAGTTCGCTGCTGTTTTTCAGCGTTCCTGCAATGAGCGCGAACGTTGTTGTACAAAAAATTGCCCTAGAAAGTGCAAAACAACAAGTGCAAGCGGTAGGAAATACAGAGGCAATTCATTCGGTTGTAATGTACCCCGCAGTAGGCGATAGAGTAACCGGCGTTTTTTTTAAGCCAGGTGATAAAGTAAAAAAAGGCGATACTTTACTCGAACTTGATTCTCGTAGGCAAAAAGCAGCGCTTGGTGAGGCTAAAATTAAACTTGCCGACACCCAGCGAATACTAAAACGATTAGAACAAAGTCAGGCCAAAGGCGCAGTGCCTAAAAGCGATGTTGATGATGCTAAAACCGTTGTAGAACTTGCCAAAGTCACCCTCATACAGGCCCAAACTGAGCTTGAAGACAGAAAAGTAATTGCGCCGATAAATGGCATTATGGGTTTAACAGATGTTGAGGTAGGCGATAGAATAACCGAGCAAACGCCCATTGCCACAATAGATGACACAACAAGCCTGTACATAAATTTTAACGCACCGGAGTCGGCTATCAGTATGCTGCGTAATAAAAGCAGCTTAACGGTGTTTCCTTGGAAATCAGACACTGCCATTAACGCTGATATTGCCTATTTAGACTCACGCGTAGACCCACAAACTCGTACTTTACGTGTTAAAGCCAGGCTAAATAATGAAAAACAACAATTTTTACCTGGTATGAGCTTTAGAGTACATATTGAAGTGTTAGGCGAGCGTTTTGCTGCAGTTCCTGAGGCTGCATTACTGTGGGGGGCAACAGGCCCGTATGTATGGATCAGCGTTGATAAAAAAGCCACACGTGTTGATGTAAAAATAGAGCAGCGCTTGGCGGGGCGATTATTGGTTTCTGGGCCGTTAAATAAAGGCGATACTTTAGTAATTGAAGGGGTACAACGCTTACGTGCAGGCCAAGAGCTAAGCTTTAATTTACCCGCGCAAGATACGCAGGAGTAGGTATGAAACAGCAACCTATGATGCAAGACTTACCCTCAATGGCGATTCGCCGCCCAGTACTTATTGTGGTGCTTAACTTATTAATTATTATTGCAGGTATTGCCGCTATTGCGGGTGTTGAAGTAAGAGAGCTTCCTGATGTAGATAGACCACGTATTACGGTTTCGGCGCCATTTCCTGGTGGCTCGCCTGAGACCGTTGATACCGAAGTAACCAGCAAATTAGAAGGCGCAGTAGCGCGTGTAAGTGGCGTTAAATCAATACGTGCACAAAGTGAAGAGGGAAATGCACGTATTGTGGTCGAATTTAGACCAGGCATAAATTTAGATGACGCCGCGAATGAAACGCGTGAGTCTGTTGCACGTGTAGAGCGAGACCTTCCAGAGGAAGTCGAGCGTGTTTCTATTATTAAAGCCGACAACGACGCCGAAGCAGTTGTATCTCTGACTGTTTCAAGTGAAAATTTATCGCTTGAAGCACTTACCGAGCGCGTAAATGTTGACTTAGCGCCGCAATTTTTAACTATTCCGGGTGTCGCAGATGTACGCTTAAACGGTGATAGAGAACGCGTATTAAGAGTACGAATTGACCCGCTAAAACTAAGTAGCTTTAATTTAACAGTGCCCGATGTAGCACAAGTGCTTAGCCAAGCACCGTTTGATGTGCCAGCAGGGAGTTTAAAGTCAAACGATCAGCAAATTATTGTACGTGCCGATGCAACCTCTATTACTCCAGAACAAGTTGGCGATATTATAATACAAGGCGATACCCGAATTAGTGATATTGCAGCTGTGTATTTTGGCCCTGCCGATCCGCGCTCTATGGTAAGGCTAAACGGTAAGCCCGTTATTGGTATGGAAATTATTCGACAAGCACAATCAAATACAATTGAAATATCAGATGAAGTGCTAAAGCTTATTACAAGTATGCAAACACGCTTTCCAGAAATGGAATTTACACTTACCTCCGATGACGCACAATTTATAAGAAGCTCAGTAGATGAAGTAATTTACTCTTTATTACTTACAGTATTGTTAGTGGTTGTCACTTTGTGGGTATTTATTGGCTCTTGGCGCGCCACTTTAGTGCCTGCTTTTGCTATTCCTGTTGCCTTAATAGGGTCTTTAGCACTTATATGGGCACTGGGTTTTTCAATAAATATTTTAACCTTGTTGGCGCTTGTATTAGCCACAGGCTTAATTGTTGATGATGCCATAGTAGTAAGTGAAAATATTCAGCGCCAGCGGGGGCTAGGTTTAGGGCGTCGGGCAGCTGCTGTAATAGGCACGCGCGAGGTATTTTTTGCTGTTGTAGCAACCACGGCTGTACTTGCTGCTGTATTTATACCTATTGCGTTTTTACCCTCTACTGCCGGTCGCTTATTTAGAGAGTTTGGTGGAGTACTTGCCGGTGCGGTAATTATATCAAGCTTTGTGGCACTTTCATTAGTGCCTGCTCTTACCTCCAAATTAAAGTTAAAGCAGGGCGGTTTTCACCCATTTGCTAAACTAGGCCATTGGTTGGGTGGTATTTATACAAAAACAATTCATAAAGTGCTTAACCATGCATGGCTTACATTTGCGCTCTGTTTATTGGTTGCAGCAGGCTCAGGGGCGTTGTACGCCAGTTTAGACAGCGAGCTTTTGCCCACAGAAGACCGAGGAAAAATTCGTATATTTGCACGTGGCCCAGATGGTGTAGGACTAAACTTTATGGATAGGCAAGCGATAAAAATGGAAGATATTTTACTTCCGTTTGTCGATAGCGGCGAAATTGAGTCAATTTATACTGTGGTAGGCCAATGGGACCCTAATATTGTGTTTATTACTGTGCCATTAAAGCATTGGGATGAGCGCCATTTTAGCCAACAAGAAATTATTAATAAGATACGCCAGCCACTTGGCGATATTCCAGGAGCACCAGCTTACCCAGGTGGGGCTAATAGTTTAAATCTACGTGGTCAAGGGGGAGGCGTTGAAATCGCGCTGCTTGGGCAAGATTATTTGCAAATATTTAAAGCGGCTCAGCAGTTTTCTGCGGCATTAGAAAAAGCCGTTCCTGAGGTGGCACCTGTGCGTATTTCTTATCAGCCATCGCAACCACAACTAAGAGTAAATATAGACAGACGCCGTGCACAAGAGCTCGGTGTATCGCTAGACGACATTGCCATAACCTTGCGCGCAGCAATAAATGGCGACGACGTAGAAGATTTAAACATTGGCGATCAGTCTGTGCCAATTATGCTCCAAGCGCAAAACCAAACCATAAACAGTCCAAGTGATTTGGCTAATTTATATATCAGAGCGGGTAATGGCAGTTTAGTACCATTAAGTAGTGTGGCCTATATTTCTGAAGAGGGGGTGGCTGCAGAGCTTGAACGTCATGCCCAGCGCCGCTCAATAGAGCTCAGTATGGAGTTGCCAGAATCGTTAACCATTGCTGCTTTAGTAGAGCAAATAAAAACGGTGTCTGAGCAATCGTTAGAGCCAGGTATTGCACTAGCGTTTAAAGGCGAAGCGCTTACGTATGAAGAAACATCTAGCGAAGTACTTGTAACTTATGTACTTGCTTTTTTAATTGTATTTTTAGTATTGGCTGCTCAATTTGAAAATGTAAATAGTGCCATTGTGGTTATGATAACCGTTCCCTTTGGTATTACCTCGGCCATATTAGCGCTTTATTTAACCGGCACGTCGTTAAATATTTACTCTCAAATTGGTTTAGTGATGCTGATAGGCTTAATCGCTAAAAACGCAATTTTGCTTGTTGAATTTGCAGACCAATTACGCGATCAAGGTTTAACGGTCAGAAAAGCCGTCGAGCAAGCTGCGCTGGTACGTTTACGCCCAATTACGATGACCCTTATATCTACTCTACTTGGAGCATTGCCGTTAATTCTCTCTACAGGCGCAGGGGCTGAGGCCCGAAATGCAATTGGCTGGGTGGTGTTTGGCGGATTAGCACTTGCGGTGTTGTTTACGCTTTATCTTACTCCGGTAATTTACTTAGGCTTAGCACGCTTTACCACGCCAAGGGGGGATGAATCTAAGCAGCTCGCACAAGAGCTTGAAAAAATCTAACCTTAAAGCCATGCCCAGCAACGTTTTTAAATTAAAAGTGTACTGGGCATGGTTATGGCTTGATTGGCACTACTTGTTTGTTAAGATAGCCACTTAAGCATATACATGCCTTTTTGTGTGGCCACAAGGAATCCCCAATGCAAGCCGAACAAGTTGAAATTGCGCAGTTTTTAGCGCAGCACCCGCCATTTGATGACTTACCGACAAACGCTTTAAACGAGCTTGCGCAACAAGTTGAGGTAGCTTACTACCGCTCGCAAACTGATATTTTAACGTTAGGCCAAGACATCGCTGATTTATTTATAATTCGCAGTGGCTCTGTAGAAATTTATCGTCGTAATAACGAGCTTTATAACCGCTTAGATGTGGGCGGTATTTTTGGCCAAATGGGCTTGTTGATGAATCGTAAAGTGCGCTTTCCTGCAAAGGCACTCGAAGACACCCTAGTGTATTGTATTAACTTTACCCTGTTTAACCGTTTTTGTGACGAGTTTGACGGCTTTGCTGATTATTTTGAAGCCGATGGCAATGTACGCCTTCGCCAAGCGTTAGTTGAGCAAGCCGACAGCAACGATTTAACAACCGCCAAAGTTAAGTCGCTCATTCACCGCGATGTGGTAACGCTAAGTACGCAAACCACCATACAAGATGTTGCTAAAGTAATGACAGAAGAAGCGGTTTCTTCTGTGTTAGTTACCGATTTAGACAAACCAATAAGCGACGACCCAGAAGAAGACGATGGGCAAATTGTAGGCATTATTACCGACCGCGATATACGCACAAAAGTGGTAGCCGAAGGCCTAGGGCTTGATGTTACCGCAGATAAAATTATGTCGACTAATCTTGTACTGCTTGATTCAAATGCTTATGTATTTGAAGCCGTTCTTGCTATGCTGCGCGACAACTTGCACCACTTACCTGTGGTACAAAAGCGCCGACCTATTGGGGTTATTTCACTATCCGATATTTTAAGGTACGAGTCGCAAAGTAGTTTACTCTTGGTACGCGGTATTTTAGCGCAGCAAACCATTGAAGATTTAGCACATTACGCGCGCCAGCTGCCCAATGTATTTGTACGTATGGTAAACGAAGATGCTAATTCACATATGATTGGTACGGCAATGGCGGTAATAGGGCGTACTTTTAAACAGCGCTTATTAGTACTGGCTGAAGAAAAATATGGCCCGCCGCCAGTACCTTACTGTTTTATAGCGTTAGGCTCTATGGCGCGAGATGAACAACTTATTGTAACAGATCAAGATAACGCGCTTATTTTGGATGACAATTACGATGATGAAAAACACAACGAGTACTTTCAAAATATTTCTGATTTTGTGTGTGATGGCTTAGCGCAATGTGGTTATACCTATTGCAGCGGCGAAATTATGGCCTCGTTCAAAAAATGGCGTAAAACACGCTCGCAATGGTTTGATCAATTCTCACAGTGGATAGCCTTACCTAAACCACAAGCCCTACTTAACAGCTCAATATTTTTTGATTTAGATGGGGTGTGGGGTAAAACAAAATGGGCCGACGAGCTTAAAATTTTTATTGCTAAGCAAAGTAAACAAAACCGTGTGTTTTTAGCAAATATGGCTGCCAATGCCCGAAACCGCACACCGCCACTTGGGTTTTTTAAAGGCTTTGTGCTTGAACATAACGGCCAGCATAAGCGCTCAATGAACTTAAAACGCAGAGGCACCGCACCGCTTTCTGATGTGATAAGAGTGCATGCACTGGCGATAGGCTCTCGTAAGCAAAATTCGTTTGAACGCCTTGAAGATATTATTGAGTCGCGACTGTTACCTGAAGGTAAAGCACAGGATTTACGTGACGCGTTAGAATACATTGCCATGATGCGAATTCGCCATCAAGCATGGCAAATAGAGCAAGAAGAAGAGCCCGATAACGACATAGACCCGCATTTGCTTTCGCCGTTTGAGCAACGCAATTTAAAAGAGGCGTTTGCCATACTCGAAAAAGCACAAAGCTACTTAAAGTTTAGTTACTCAGCCAATGCAGGTGTTAAGTAACGAATGGCTAAGCAATCGTATTTTGACTGGCAGGCTCATTATAAAACACTGGCTAAAAACGCTAAAAATGAGCATTTAAAGGCGTTTTATCAGCACGCTTATGGTGATACGCACACGCCCATAAAAGACATTTCGTTTGTGGCTCTTGATTTTGAGACAACCGGTCTAAATAGTGAGGTGGACGATATAGTCAGTATTGGCTTAGTCCCTTTTACAATGCAAAGAGTATATTGCACACATGCTAAGCATTGGGTAGTACAGCCTCGTAAAAGCTTAAGTGAGGATTCGATTGTTATTCATGGTATTACGCATTCAGAAGTGGATGATGCTCCCGATTTAACCTCTCGACTAGGGCCGCTACTTAATGCACTTAGTGGTAAAGTCGTGGTGGTGCATTATGCAGCGATAGAGCGGCACTTTTTAAACAATGCATTACTTGCGAGAATTAACGAAGGGATCCAGTTTGCATTAGTCGATACCATGGAAATTGAGCAACGAGCGTTGCGCGCCCGCCAAGGCTTAATAGGGCGTTTGTTTAATCAAAAGGTAGGCTCACTTAGACTCACAGATTGTCGCAGTCGATACTCTTTACCTGCCTATCATAATCACAATGCGCTAACTGATGCATTAGCCACAGCAGAGCTGTTGATTGCGCAGCTGCAATACCATTACCGCGATGATACGCCACTGGCTGAATTACTAAGTTAAATTTATTTTTAAATTTTAGCGAATGCAATACAGGTTTAAACTTATTAACCAAAGTTTAGCTTAGCCAATAAAAACGCCGCATATTATGCGGCGTTTTTTAGTTTACTGGCAAGTGACTAATTATTTAACAGCGCGAGGCTCAGTACGTAATCCTAATAATAGGCTTACACACATTAGTAGTAACACTAAAGTAAACGGAAGACCTGTTGAAACAGCACCCGCTTGTAATGCTTGAATCGCCTCTGTACCGCCAATCCATAATAGAGCAGCAGCAATAGAGCCTTCAACCGTAGCCCAAAAGATCCGTTGTGGTACTGGCGCATCCACTTTACCGCCTGCTGTAATTGAGTCGATAACTAATGAACCCGAGTCAGAAGAGGTAATGAAAAACACTAATACTAAAACCACAGCTAGGAACGAAAGCACGCTCGACATAGGCAGTTCGTCTAGCATTTGGAACATCGCCATAGGTACATCGGTTAAACCGTTTACGCCTAAGCTACCTACACCTTGAACAACTTGGTCTATTGCAATGCCGCCGTAAATAGACATCCATAAAATAGTAACCGCAGTAGGAATTAATAATACAGCGATTAAAAACTCTCTAATTGTACGACCACGAGAAACACGCGCAATAAACATACCTACAAACGGTGACCACGAAATCCACCATGCCCAGTAAAATACAGTCCAACCGTGCATCCATGTTTCGTCTTCTCGGCCATGTGGGTTGCTCAGTGGAATAATATTTTCAACATAACCCATAACCGTATTTGGTACGTTACCGATTGCCACAGCAAAGCCAACTAAACCAACAAACAGGAGTAAGGCAAATGCAATGAGCATGTTTATATTACTAAGAACCTTTACGCCGCCATCAATGCCGCGTACTACTGAGATAATAGCTAGTAAGGTAACGCCAATAATAACCAATAATTGTGCGCCTACGCCGCCATCAGTACCAAATACATGATTAATACCTGCAGAAGCCTGCTGTGCGCCTAAACCTAACGAGGTTGCAAGGCCAAACAAAGTGGCAAGTACGGCAAGAATATCAATAATATGACCAGGCCAGCCCCAAGCTCTGTCGCCTAATAGTGGATAAAAAATTGAACGGATTGATAAAGGAAGACCTTTATTATAAGTAAAAAACGCAAGTGAGAGCGCTACAACGGCATAAATAGCCCACGGGTGAAGACCCCAGTGAAACATGGTTGCACCCATTGCCACTTTTGCAGCCTCTGGCGTATTTGCGGTTACATTAAGTGGGGTTTCGTACCAGCCGGTAAAGTAAGCTACAGGCTCAGCAACACCCCAAAACATTAACCCAATACCCATACCTGCGGCAAATAACATAGCAAGCCATGACATACGCGAGTGCGTTGGTTTAGCACCTTCTCCACCTAAACGAATATTACCATAGGGCGATACAATTAATGCCAAACAAAATATAACAAAGAAGTTTGCTGCCCACATAAAAAACGCATCAAAGTTATTTATTATATCGAGCTTAATACCATCAAGCGTTGCTTTGGCTGTTTGCGCATCCGAAACGAGAATGGCGACTAAAAAGATGACAATCAAACCGGCACTAATACCAAAAACAGGATTATGTATATCAAATCCCCATTTTTGCACGTTATCTTGACCTACGGTGTAGTCCGTATTATCAATACTATACTTGTCATGATTTTCGCTCATGAATACCTCTTATGTTGTCCTAACAAGCCAGAGAGTTCCGGCATAACACTAAGTTAATTAGCCACACAGTAAGTTGCATTATTTACAATAAAACTTATTTGAGGACTAACTAAATTAATCGCTGATCATACCCTTAATAGTGTATGAGTTAAATCGTAAATGTAAAACTATTTGGTTATATATGCCTGATTACTTAGCGCTAAAAGCTATTTATCACTAAAAAGATAAGCTATTGTTAATTCAGTGAGTGTTAAAAATTAGTTTGTTATTAAACTAAAATTAAAGCAGCGCCACCAAACTCGTTTAGTCGTTAATACATTAGTCTACGTTTTAAATGGGTAGAGGGTTCGATTTAATCATTATGTAACATGCATAAAGGTAAAATCTGGGGTAGGCTTTATTTAATCGCAAAGAGTGAAAAGGACTAACTTTAATATGCTAAACACGAAAACGAATGAAGCGCACAGTACTGAAAAAATACACGCTCAATTTCAGTCAATTCGCCAACATAGTCTTACACTTATAAAAAACCTCAGCGCAGAAGATTGCCAACTACAAGCAATGGATGATGCAAGCCCAATGAAATGGCACTTAGCTCACACCACGTGGTTTTTTGAAACATTTTTACTTGCTAAGTATCTGCCTAACTACACGCTCTTTGATGAACAATTTAAGGTGCTTTTTAACTCCTACTATAACGGCATAGGTGAGCAGTTTAAGCGTGCTAATAGAGGATGTTTATCTCGCCCCAGTTTAGAGGTGGTGTTGCGCTACAGAGCCTATGTTGATAATGCGCTAAACGAGCTGCTTCAATTAGGCATTAACCAAACACTGTGCAATATTATAGAACTTGGGCTGAATCATGAGCAGCAACATCAAGAGCTCATGCTAATGGATATTAAATATAATTTTTCGGTTAATCCAAGCTTTCCTGCCTACAGCCAAACCCCAAATAACTTAATAAAGGTGAGTGATTCGTTAGGCACTTTAAAATATACCGAATTTAGCCAAAGCATAACCAATATAGGGGCTGATGCTAAAAACGGCTTTTCGTACGATAACGAACAACCTAAACATCAGGCCCTTATCCATGCGTTTAGTTTTGCTAATCGATTAGTGACTAATAGAGAGTACTTACAATTTATAGAGGCGGGCGGGTATAAAAACCCTTCATTTTGGTTAAGTGATGGCTGGGCTAATATAAACACCGAGCAACTTAGTCACCCTTTATACTGGCAGTATATTGACGGGCAGTGGTTTGAATTTACTCTCTACGGACTGCAGCCTTTAAATTTAGATGCGCCAGTGAGCCATGTAAGTTATTTTGAAGCGGCAGCCTATGCTAATTTTGTAAATGCGCGCCTACCTACTGAGTTTGAATGGGAGTATGTAGCGCAGCAGCAAGCACTTAAGCAACAGCACAACGATTTGCTTACGCCAAGTGTATGTAAAAACCCAGATGATATCTCGCAGTTAAGCGATACATGTTGGCAGTGGACTAATAGCGCCTATTTACCTTACCCAGGCTTTAAACCCTTTAGCGGAGCCGCAGGGGAATACAATGGTAAATTTATGAATAACCAAATGGTTTTGCGTGGCGGATGCGTGTTTACCCCAAAAGATCATTTAAGACAGACCTACCGTAACTTTTTTTATCCGCACCAAGCGTGGATGTGCAGCGGCATTAGACTAGCAAAGGACATACTATGAGCCAAGTAACAGCAATTAATCAGCAATCAATAACCGATCTAGACTTTTTAAATGATGTATTACATGGACTTGCTCAACAGCAAAAGTCGCTGCCGTGTAAGTATTTTTACGATGATAAAGGGGCGGCTTTATTCGAGCAAATAACCTCATTGCAAGAGTACTATGTTACCCGCACTGAACTTGCCATATTAGAAGATTACTCAAAAGCTATCGCTAATAAACTGCCTGAGAACCTATCAATTATTGAGCCTGGCTGTGGCTCGGGTAAAAAGGTCGCGTATTTACTCGCCCATATGAGCAATGTAAAAACCTTTATTCCTTTTGAAATATCATCAGAGATGCTTAATTACTCGTTAGCGCATTTATCACCGTTATTTCCGGAGCTGGCCATTACGCCATTGCTAGGTGATTTTACCCATAGCCAAATGGTTAAGCAGTTAACAAAAGACACCGCCTTAGACAGCCAAGCAAATTTAGTTTATTTTCCAGGCTCTACACTGGGTAACTTTGCGCCAGTAAAAGCCATTGAAATAATGAATAATTTCCACCGTTTATGCGGTGTTGATGGCTATGTATTAATAGGTATTGATTTAGTAAAAGAGCGACAAGTGTTACTTGATGCTTACGATGACAAAGCCGGCATTACCGCCGCCTTTAATAAAAACTTGCTCCAGCGTATAAATAACGAATTAAATGGCACGTTTATTTTAGATAATTTTAAACACGAATCGCGATTTAACGAAGTGCACAGCCGCATTGAAATGCATTTAGTGAGCAAGTGTAATCAAAGCGTGGTCATTAACGATAAGCAAATAGACTTTGTAGCGGGAGAGAGCATTCACACTGAAAACTCGCACAAATATACGCTTGAGTCGTTTAAAAATCTTGCTGCTCAAGCTAATTTATCTCTTGAACAAACATGGCAAGACGAGAAAAGCTACTTTGCACTTTGCCTACTAAGGCCAATGTAATAGCTTAACTTACAACTACCTGATTGCTGCTAAACGTATAGTTTAGCAGCGCCCCTTTTGGTGACTGCTGCATAAGGGTTACTTTATTTAAACCATATAGTCTAAAAATAAGTGGTGCAATAACCGACACGGCAGAGCCTGTAGCAGTATCTTCATTTACCCCAAATTGAGGCGCAAAATACCTAAAATACGCGCTTGCGCTGGTTTTATTAATACTATGTGTTTGCAATGCAATTACCGCATTGTTATGCACATTTACTAAATGTGTAAAATTAACCTCTAAATGCTTTAAATCAGCCATGCTTTTAAACAGTACAACGGTATAGCCATTTTTATAAGCTGTTGAGTAAATAGCTTTTATAGAGTGCGAAAACACATCACTAAGGCTGTTAACCTCATCACTCTTTTTTAAATTAATAGCCGCTAGCTGAAGTTGTACCCGGCCTGTAGCTCGCTTGATTTTAAACCGTTCTTTATCGTTTGAAATAAAGTGTGAAGGGCAAAAACCAAAGTGTGCTAATAAACATTTTGCAGCAGCAAGGGTGCCATGGCCGCAGCGCTTAATTTCAGATGTTTGGTTAAACCAGCGAATGTTACATACACGGTGAGAAATTTCATTTTCATTTAAAAAAACGCTAGCAGGGTGCTGCGAATTTGATGCAATTTTTTGCATTACACGCGTACTTAACCCTTGCGTATAAATAACAATTAACGCACTTGAACCGGCCAAGTTATGCTGTGAACTAGAAAATACAGGAACTGAATAAAGGTGCTTTATATATCGCAACCTAAGCTGTTGTAGCCTACGTTGCGATAAAATGGCGCGTTTAGCCTTTGCTTGCATACGCGTCGTTGTGAACGCCAGCTGCACGGCCTGAAGGATCAGCATTATTTTGAAATGATGCATCCCATGCAAGTGCTTCAGGGGTTGAACACGCGACCGACTTACCATGTGGTACACATTTAGCCGATGCATCACCTGGGAAGTGTGATTCAAAAATAGAGCGATAGTAATACGCTTCTTTAGAATCTGGCGTGTTAATAGGGTATTTAAACTTAGCGTTAGCAAGCTCTTGGTCGCTTACTTGCTCGTTTACAAACTCTTTTAACGTGTCTATCCAGCTGTAGCCAACACCGTCTGAGAATTGCTCTTTTTGACGCCACAGTACTTCTTCAGGAAGGTAGCCATCGAAGCCTTCGCGTAAAATGTGCTTTTCAATTTTGTCATCTTTACACATTTTTGCTTCAGGGTTGATACGCATAGCCACATCAACAAACTCTTTATCAAGAAACGGTACGCGCGCTTCTACGCCCCATGCAGCCATTGACTTATTGGCACGTAAACAGTCAAACATATGCAGCTTTGACACTTTACGGTTTAGCTCTTCATGAAACTCTTGTGCGTTTGGCGCTTTATGGAAGTATAAATAGCCACCAAATAGTTCATCAGCGCCTTCGCCTGATAATACCATTTTAATACCCATAGCTTTAATTTGGCGCGCCATTAAATACATTGGCGTTGAGGCACGGATGGTGGTTACATCGTACGTTTCAATGTGGTAAATAACCTCACGAAGCGCATCAATACCTTCTTGAATGGTAAAGTGAATAGGGTGATGTACTGTGCCAATCATATCCGCTACTTTTTGCGCAGCGGCTAAATCAGGTGAACCCTCAAGCCCAACAGAAAATGAATGCAGCTTAGGCCACCATGCGTCGCTTTCATCGTTATCTTCAATACGTTTAGCAGCAAAACGTTGCGTAATAGCCGAAATAACCGACGAGTCTAAACCGCCCGATAGCAATACACCATACGGTACATCACACATTAGCTGGCGTTTTACAGCGCTTTCTAGCGCTTCTTTTACGTCTTGCGCTTGTGCGCTGTTATCTTTAACTGCATCAAAGGTTTCCCAATCGCGCTTATAATAAGGCGTTAGTTCACCATTTTTGCTGTATAGGTAGTGCCCTGGTGGAAACTCTTCAATGTGCTTACAAATTGGTGAAAGCGCTTTAAGCTCTGAGGCAACATAAAAATTACCATGCTCATCGTGACCAGTATAAAGCGGAATAATACCAATATGATCGCGGCCAATTAAGTACGCATCGTTTTCTTCATCGTATAAACAAAATGCAAAAATACCATTTAAGTCATCTAAAAACTCAGGCCCTTTTTGTTTGTATAACGCTAAAATAACTTCACAGTCTGATTGAGTCTGAAACTCAAAATCAACCTCTAACTCTGCTGCCAGCTCTTTGTGGTTATAAATTTCGCCGTTAACCGCTAAAATATTTGTTTTTTCAGGGTTGTATAATGGTTGTGCGCCGCTTGATACACCAACAATGGCTAAGCGTTCATGCACTAAAATCGCTTTTTCAGATGAATACACACCAGACCAATCTGGGCCACGGTGCCTTAGTAGTTTTGACATTTCAATTGCTTGGGTACGCAACTGAGTGGCGTTAGATTTAATATCTAATACACCAAAAATTGAACACATAGTAACTCCTCATTCCTATTATGTGTGCAGCAGGGCAACTTTGCTGTGCTGCGAAACCTTGTTTTATCAGAAATAATTACTCAAGTCACACTGCTTTTACAATTAATTAAGAATAATTTATGCACCAACTGAAAAGTTCGCGCACCAAAGTAGTGCGCTGCGCGCAGGTGCGGCTATATTCACAACACTTTTGGTGTGTAAAGTGGCGTTAGTAAGGCATTCAGTGCAGTGTTTGCAAAAAAGCACACTGCACAAATGCACCAAGTGTGTGCGAAAATTAAAGCAGAGCTTAAATTGCCTTATTATAATTTTTTGCGTTAGCGTGTTTTAATTTTATGCGCTTAATTAACCAATCTAAGCCTACCTATTGCAAGTTAAGTAGAGCGCCGCTTGTACTTTTATTAGCTCCTTGTAATAGGTTTATATCTCACCTTAGAGTTAACTATATTTAAGCGCCAAGCTGAGCTGATGTAAGTGACCTTTAAGCTTTTGTTTTGCTAAGCTAGCCTGCTCATGGGTTACTTGCTTAAATTCAATTGAGTCACCGGATCTAAATTGCGCAAATTGATGTAAATCAGCCTCTATTACCGTGCCAAGTAATGGGTAGCCACCGGTTGTTTGTGCGTCGTTAAGTAATACAATAGGCTCACCACTGGGCGGTAATTGAATAGAGCCCGGGCCTGTACCAAGAGAGGCAAGTGAGTGACTATGAGTTAGGGGACTTTCGTTTGTTAGCCTAAGGCCCATTCTGTTGCTGTTATGGCTTACTTTAAACGCCGTTGAAAAAAACTGTTTAAGTAGCGTATCACCTAATAGTTGCGCATGTGGGCTTGCATGTACCCTAATCACCTTTAGTTTAGGCGGAGTAATAGCGCCGCGCTGTATAAAGCGCGTTATTGGCACGGGCGATGTTTTAATAGGAATAATGTCGCCCTCGCTAAGAGCTTTACCTGCTAAACCACCAAAGAGCGCGTTTAAATCGGTGGATTTTGAGCCCATGATATCTTTAACATCAATACCACCTTGTACGGCTACATAGGCACGCAAACCAGCGCGGCCTGTATCAAAGCTTAAAGTTTGTTTAGCTCTTACTTGGTAACTCCAGCCAGGGTACAAGGGCGTTTCATCAAGCGCAGCGTTTAAATCAGCACCTTGTAGGGCAATAACAGTATCGGTTTTAAACTGTAACTCGCATAGGCCTAACGTAACTTCAAGCACAGCTTCATTATCTTTGTTACCCACTAATTTATTGGCAATTATTTGTGCGTAAGGGTCTAAACAACCCGCTAGGCTTACACCTAAATGACGATAACCGCAGCGCCCGCCATCTTGAATTGTAAGTTGTACGCCGGGTTTAAGAACTTTTATCACTTTATGCTCCTTGCACTGTGTTTATTGAAACGAACGATAGCGTGTCGCCGGGTTTAAATAAGCAAGGATCTGAGTGTGTGCTATCAAAAAGGGGCGTGTTTGTGTGGCCAATGATATGCCAACCGCCAGGTGTTTCTGCGGGGTAAATGGCAGTTTGCTCTGCGCCTAAAGCAACGGCTCCTTTAGGTACTTTGGTACGCGGCGTGTCTCTGCGTGGGATATGCAAGCGTGAATCTAATCCATATAGGTAAGCAAACCCGGGCTGAAACCCTAAAAATAAAACGTGGTAAGTGGCTTGGCTATGTATTTGAATAATTTGCTGGGGTGTTAAATTAGTTTGTTTGGCAACTAAATCTAAATCTTCTCCTTCATAAGTAGTGTGTATTTTATGGTGAGTGCCTTTAAATGTTGTTGCTTGTACTTTGTCCCATAAATCAGGCAAGGCGTTTTGCCATTTTTTTAAATTACTTGCCGATTTTAAATAAAGCGTTAAAGAGTTCATGCCTGGGACTAAATCGATAAATTCGTTACTTTGCTTTAGCTGCTTAGTGAGTGCCCAAATTTTTTTTTGAGTGTCTAACACATTGTTTTGTTTATGCTGTGTGGCATCTAATAGCAAACTGTTATTTGTTAAAGTAAATACCTGTAAAAATGCAGTCATAATTTAATCTTTTTATACAACGTGCAGCAAAGCTAACATAGTTTTGTCAATTTATTCAGTACCTAGCCATAAGAAAAATAAACGAAAAAGAAATGCAGACTCAAACTGTATTCAAATTTAGCACGTATTTATTTACTGAAATTAAAACAAGGGATGTTGGGTCTTAATTAAAACACGCAGGTATTAAGAGGTATTTATGACATTTTCTCGCTCAGTTTATTTATTAGGCGCCGCTATTACATTTAGCGCCGGCTGCTTTGCTTTATCAACCGAAAAAATAGAGCACAGCAACGTAGAGGCCACAATGCATATAAAAACCATTGTGTTAGGCTCTGGCTGTTTTTGGGGAGCAGAAAAGCGCTACGAAGCACTAGAAGGGGTTATTGATGCAGAGTCAGGCTATGCAGACGGGCACGGCTTTAAAGCAACCTATAAAAATATCACCGACCAATCTCGCCGGTTTGACGAAAACAACTATGCTGAAGTAGTGCAAGTGATGTACAACAGCAATATCATTTCTTCTAAAGCGCTATTACAAAATTACTTTGAAAGCCACGATCCTACACAATCGAATCGCCAAGGGAATGATATTGGCACGCAGTATCGATCAATTATTCTTACTACCACTAAAGAGCAAGCGCAGCTTGCAGAGCAAGTTAAAGCCGAGTATCAGCCGTTATTAAGTGAAGCCGGTTATGGGGCAATTAAAACAGTAATAAAACCGCTTGAGGGGTTTGTATCTGCTGAGGAGTACCATCAAAATTATTTACAAAAGAATCCAAATGGCTATTGCCCAGATCACGCCACGGGTGTGGTATTTAATAAAACTAAAAAAGCAGATATAGACAATAGTGTTTTACTCACGGGCAAGCAGATTGTGGTACTTGATTCGCGCGAATACTGCCCTTACTGTGAAAAATTTAAAAAAACAGTCGCTAACAATTACAAAGGTTCAATCCCACTGACATTTCGCCATGCAGATGAACTTAATGGCCTAACTATAAAATCGGCAACTTGGGCAACCCCCACCATTTTGTTTTTAGAAAATGGAAAAGAGGTGTACGCGCGTCAAGGCTATGCAAGCCCCGCCGAATTTTACAAAGCGCTTGGCGCCTTTAAGCTAGGTGATAGTGATGCTTACGAAGTTGCATTTAATGAGCGCACCGACAGACCTTACTGTAAAGAGTATAAAGAATTTAAAAACACTCCCGATGGCGTATTTGTTGATAAATTAAGTGGTGAGCCATTATTTGATACCCGCGATAGATTTAATTCGGGCACGGGGTGGCTGTCGTTTAAACATCCGGTTAAAAATAGTGTTACTAAGCATAAAGATACCAGCTGGGGGATGACTCGAATAGAGCTCAAATCAAAAAGCACAGGTATACATTTAGGGCATTTATTTAAAGGTGAGGGGCCAAGAGGCACAGATAGATACTGTATTAATGCTACTGTGTTAGAGTTTATACCTCGTGACAAAAGCTAATTTATAAGAGCGATTAATTCGCTCTTTTATATTTAATAAATCTAAACTTTAATTAACTGTGATTATGATATATAAATTAATAATCCAAACGATATAAACGGCATTTTACTATCAAATTGATTAACACGTTAGCACTTGTATCAGGGCTTATAACTATAAGCCCTGTATTAGCACAGCCAACCGAAAAATATGTAATAGGGGTAGAGAATATAGAATACCTGCCTTATTACGATGGCAGTGGCACTAATAAGCGTGATTATTTTGGTTTTAGTAAAGAGTTACTGGAACTATTTGCAAAACAACAAAATATTAAATTTGAATTTTACACTTTGCCTATTCCGCGCCTTTATAAAGAATTTATAGAGCATCACCATGTTGACTTTAAATACCCCGACAACCCTAATTGGCAAGTAAGTTATAAAAATCAGCATCAACAAAATATTAATTATTCTGTGCCTTCATTAGTTACACATACAGGCATAGCGAGCTTAAAAGACAATATTAAACTTGAAGATTGTAAATCACTTGCAAAAGTGCGTGGCTTTACATTGCAAGGGCTTGAAAAGTTAACCTCAATGCCAGGCTTGCAAGTACTCGAAAATGATAACGTTATAGAGATGATTTATTTGCTGCATAAAGAGCGAGTTGATTGTATATATATTTCACACGATGTACTTAAATACAATATAGAAGAGTTTTTTGATACCCCCGTCCCTGTGTTTTTTCAGCATCAGTTGCCTGTTGATCACCAAGCGTTTATGTTATCGAGCATTAAACACCCACAGCTCGTTAAAAAGTTTAATGTATTTTTAAAAGACAATGAAAATGCCATTGAAGAGCTTAAACAAAAGCATAACTTTATAGTTGAATAATACTTAATTTAAGCGAGTTGGTATAAAACGGTGGGGCAGGTAATTGTGTTTATAAAACAAAAACGGCCCATATAAGGTCACCACCTCACATGAACCGCTTTTCACACTGACAACATCTTACACACACAATATAAGATTTGGTTTGCTACATAGTAGCTAATTACGTTATTGTTGCGTGTTGCTGGTGGAATAAAAAACAGTTCAAACCAAGTCACCACCTAACTTGAACTGCTTTTTCACACTGACAACATCTTACACACACAATATAAGATTTGGTTTGCTACATAGTAGCTAATTACGTTATTGCTGCGTGTTGCTGGTGGAATAAAAAACAGTTCAAACCAAGTCACCACCTAACTTGAACTGCTTTTTCACACTGACAACATCTTACACACACAATATAAGATTTGGTTTGCTACAAAGTAGCTAATTTAGTTATTGCTGCGTACTGTTGGTGGAATAAAAAACAGTCCAAACCAAGTCACCACCTGACTTGAACTGCCTTTTCACACTGACAACATCTTACACACACAATATAAGATTCTTTTCTTACCTTGTTAGAGCTATCACATCTAAAAAGGTTGCATTTATTTGGTGCAAAACAGTAAATAATGTCTAATTAGTAAAAACGTTTAGCTGTTTGCTTGCGATGGATTAACTTTAAAATAATCGTAAAAGTCAGACAAACGATAAAAATAAAACCAATAAGTGAAAAAAATTAAGCTATAGACTTTAGTCTAACGTGTTGTGTTATTTTATTGATTTTAAATGATAAATTTTTATAGGTTAGCTTGTAGGGCAAAAACGAATGATTAAATAAAAATATTTAATTAATAATAAATCACTAAACGGTGTTGTTAAGCTTCAGGAAAGTAAAAAAGAAGGAGCTTTACAGTTTAATGCGTGCAGCTTTGGCACTTGCTACGTGCTGCACACATTAAAATTGCCGTTATTAAACCAAAATGTAAATTGCATTTACTAAGGCAACACTAACCTTGAATGTTGCTAAATGTAGATACAACCCATTTAGCAAATAAATCTAGCGCGGGATTTGGCGAATTAGCTTCATGCTGTACTAAATAGTATTTATCTTTGGTGGTAAGGGGCTGTTGAAATAATTTATAAAGCCATTTTTCATCAAACCAGCTTTGGCTAATAGGCAGCGGTATAAGTGAAATGCCAATGCCCTGTTGCGCTGCACGAGCGACCCCAAACATACTATCAATTTGTATAATTTGCGTAGGCGAAAAGTCATCTATACCCGCTTTTTCAGCCCATTGGTGCCATGCCCACGGCCTTGCTTTGTGAAGGATTAATGGTACTTGGTTTAATGCTTGGCAGTGATCGTCTTTCCACTGTTTTAACAGTTTTTCGTTACACGCCGGTATATATTCAAGATTAAATAGCTCTGTAGTAAGGCCCTCAGTGGGTTTACTTGAGGATAAAACAATCGATAAATCACTGTGGCGGGTTAGCTCTTTACGGGTTTTGAGCGTATCCATTTGTAAATTTATATTAGGGTGCTCAGATGTCCACTCACTTAATTTAGGCATAAGTAGTTCACTGGCAAAAAATTCAGGCAGCGTAATAGTTATATTAGTATTTTGCTGCAATTGACTGAACTCGTTGATGGTGTTTTCAAGCGTATAGATAATAGGCGAAATGGCATCAAAAAAGTTTTTACCCGCAGCCGTTAAACTAATGGATCGGGTTTGGCGTTGAAAGAGTTCAATGCCCAGTTGTTCTTCAAGTTGTTTTATCTGATGGCTTACCGCAGAGGGCGTTAAGTACAGCTCTTTAGCTGCATGTTTAAAACTTAAGCTTTTTGCTGCAAAGCAAAAAGAGCGGAGGCCTCGAATAGGAGTTTGCATGTTTTCCAGAATTGTTTAATTAATTTAAGACGCCTTTAATAGGCAATAATCGAACCAATAATTTAATATAATAATATCAATAGTTTAATTTTAAATATAGCACTAGTTCACAAAAAAGGTGCAGACAATCCACAAATTAGTGCAAATAATCTAAGCGCTTACATTAAAAGCTATTTGTATTATAGATAATATTTACTACAACTGTATTAAAACTGAAAAAAAGTTTATGGCAGGCAAAAAAAATCCCTCTTTCGAGGGATTTTGGGTAACTCAGCGCCATTGGCACTGGGAATGAGGTCGGTACATGGTAAAGCGTTAAAAAACCATTTCTGGTACTTCACCGTCAACAAGTAATTTACCTGCTGTTTTACTAATTATTTCATCAACCGATACGCCCGGAGCGCGCTCGAGTAAATGAAATGCGCCGTCTTTAACTTCAAGTACGGCCAAATCTGTTACTATTTTTTTAACGCAATTAACGCCCGTTAGCGGTAATGTGCACGACTCTAATAATTTAGAATCACCATGCTTACTGGCATGGGTCATAGTAACAATAATATTCTTTGCCCCAGCGACTAAATCCATTGCGCCCCCCATGCCTTTTATCAGCTTTTTGGGGATCATCCACGAGGCAATGTTGCCGCTTTGGTCTACTTCAAATGCACCCAGAACGGTTAAGTCTACATGACCACCCCGTATCATGGCAAAACTATCTGCACTATTAAATATGGCTGCACCTGTGGCAGCTGTCACGGTTTCTTTACCCGCGTTTATCATATCTGCGTCTAGCTCGGCTTTTGTTGGGTAGGGACCCATACCTAAAAGCCCATTTTCTGACTGTAACATAACTTCAATACCATCAGGTACATAGTTTGCGACGAGTGTCGGAATTCCTATGCCCAAATTAACGTAAAAGCCGTCTTGTAGTTCCTGTGCAACGCGCATTGCAACTTGTTCACGTGATAATGCCATAACCTATGCTCCTGCTTAATCTCGTGTTGTTACACGTTCAATGCGTTTTTCAAAGTCGCCTTTAATAACGCGATTTACAAAAATGCCTGGGGTATGAATTTGGCTTGGCTCAAGTTCACCGGGCTCTACTATTTCTTCTACTTCGGCAACGGTAATCTTACCTGCTGTTGCGGCCATTGGGTTAAAATTCATGGCAGTGTGCCTAAATACTAAATTACCGTATCGGTCGGCTTTCCACGCTTTTACAATGGCAAACTCACCGGTGATCGACTCTTCTAAAATATAAGGGCGACCGTCAAATTCTTTTACATCTTTGCCCTCGGCAACGGGCGTACCGTAACCTGTAGCGGTATAAAATGCAGGAATACCCGCGCCGCCTGCACGCATTTTTTCAGCCAAGGTGCCTTGCGGGGTAAGCTCTACATCTATTTCACCGCTTAGTAATTGCTGCTCAAATAGGGCGTTTTCGCCCACGTAGGAGGCAATTACTTTTTTAATTTGTTTATCTTTAAGTAAAATTCCTAATCCAAAGTCATCTACACCACAGTTGTTAGAAACCACGGTTAGCTCTTTGGTGTTCATTGCCTTAATTTGTTTAATTAAGCCCTCAGGAATACCGCATAAGCCAAAGCCGCCAGCAATAACGGTATCGCCGTCTTTTAACCCTGCCATTGCAGCTTCGTAACTAGAAACCACTTTATCAAAACCGGCCATGAGACTCTCCTCATTGTGTTAACTGCCATTTGGCAAGTTAAGCTATTATTTTTGTGTGTTGCCTAATGCAATTGAAACTTTGCTTACAGGCGTTTTGCCAAGTGCTTGTGTAATTTTCCAACCAGCGCTACTTAACCTTTGTAAATCAATTCCATGCTCTATGCCAAGCCCATTGAGTAAGTAAACCACATCTTCGGTGGCAACATTTCCTGACGCGCCTTTGGCATAAGGGCAGCCGCCAAGGCCTGCAACAGCGGCATCAACCGTTGCTATACCTAAGCTTAACGCTGCGTAAATATTTGTGAGCGCTTGCCCGTAGGTATCATGAAAATGCACTGCCAGTTTTGATTTATCAATATGTTCAAGCAAAAGTGTTAAAAGCTGGGTAACTTTATTTGCAGTGCCAACACCTATGGTATCGCCAAGGCTTATTTCGTAGCAGCCTAAATCTAAAAGCTTTTGCGAAACGCTAAGTACTTTATGGGGGTCTATTTCTCCCTCATAAGGACAACCGAGTACACAACTTACATAACCGCGTACACGTATGTTATTGGCTTTTGCAAATGCCATAACGTCGCTAAAACGCTCAATACTCTCATCAATACTGCAATTTATATTTTTTTGACAGAACGATTCGCTTGCCGCGGTAAATATGGCAAATTCTTTTATGCCAACGGCATGGGCTGCTTGGGCGCCTTTTAAATTGGGTGTAAGCGCACTTAAATTTACATGGAGTAAATTAAGCGCTGTTATCACCTCGGCTGAATCGGCCATTTGTGGCACCCATTTAGGCGATACAAAAGCACCGGCTTCAATATTTTTTAAACCCGCGTCACTAAGTGCATTTATTAATGAAATTTTATCAGCTGCAGTGACTGATTTTTCGTTTTGTAGGCCATCACGCGCGCCTACTTCAACAATTTTAACTTCAGTTGGAAAAGCAGCCATCACGATGCCTCCTGCGCCGTGGTGTCTTCTACAATTGCTAATAAAGCGCCGTGCGAAACTAATTCGCCTTCATCAAAGCAGTAGCTTTGTAAAATACCATCGTGCGGGGCGTTGAGCGTGTATTCCATTTTCATGGCTTCAATAATCACTACGGCATCGCCTTTGGTAATGGTGCTGCCTACATCAACTAAATGCTTAACCACAGTGCCATTAAGTGGCGCCGCAAGGGGCAGGGCGTCACTTTCATGGCTGCTAATGTAATGTTTAGTGTTTAAAGCAAGCTTAATTTGCAGCGCAGCAAACATCACGCTAATACTGTTATCAACGTGGCAAACATGGGCGGTAAATTTTTCCCCATTAATAAACAAATTACATACGTTTTGGTTTACAAAGCCCGCTATATCGAACGACTTATCATTATGCGTTACAACATAACCCGTTTTAGTTTTAACCGCACTAATAGCTAAGTCTGTAAATGGTACATCCAATTTTTGTGGTGCGTTAAGTGTAAAACCACTGAGTTGTTGCCACGGGCTTGCGCTTTGCTGAGTTGTCTTTTTAGCACCAAGCGATTCAAGGTAGGCAAAGGCTGCAATTAGTTGTGCTTTTTCAAGCGCGGCGCTATCAATACTTACCAATGCATCGCCTTGCTCGGCAATAAAGTGGGTGCTTGGCGCACCTTGAACAAATGTAGGGTGGCTTGCTAAGTTGTGTAAAAAGCCAATATTAGTGCTAAAACCCGCTAAGTGAAATTGCTCAAGAGCTTGGCGTAAACGCGATAATGCTTGCTCTCGGTTATCATCATGTACTATAAGCTTTGCAATCATAGGGTCGTAATACGGGCTTATTTCATCGCCTTGTGCAATACCTGTATCTATTCTTACAAACTCACTGTTAAGCGGAGTATTTAACGATTCAATAGTGCCCGAGCAGGGAATGAAATCGTTACTTGGATCTTCCGCGTAAATACGCGCTTCAAAGCTGTGGCCTTGGAGTTGTATGTCTGATTGCGTTAGTGGCAGCGTTTGCCCAGCGGCAATATTAATTTGCCAATTAACTAAATCTACACCAGTTACCATTTCTGTCACAGGGTGTTCTACTTGCAGGCGCGTGTTCATTTCCATAAAGAAAAAATCATCGCCACACAGTAAAAACTCAACCGTACCTGCACCTCTGTAGTTTATTGCAAGGGCACAGCGTACTGCGGCTTCCCCCATTTCTTTACGCAGTTCATCAGACAAACCAGGCGCTGGGGCTTCTTCAATTACTTTTTGATGACGGCGCTGTAATGAGCAATCACGATCCCCTAAATAAACACAGTTACCGTGGTTATCGGCAAAAACTTGTACTTCAACATGGCGAGGCTGGTTAACATAGCGCTCAAGCAGTACTAAGTCATTACCAAAGCCCGCAATTGCTTCACGCTGTGCGCCTTCAAGCGCACTTATAAAGTCTTTGGCTTGCTCAACAACGCGCATGCCTTTACCGCCACCACCAAAGGCCGCTTTAATGAGCACGGGGTAGCCAATTTTTTCAGCCTCAGATTGTAAAAAAGCAGGATCTTGGTTTTCACCGTAATAGCCTGGCACTAATGGTACATTTGCCGCGGCCATAATTTCTTTGGCGCGGGTTTTAGAGCCCATGGCTTCTATGCTGCTTGCAAGAGGGCCAATAAACGCAATGTTGTTAGCTTCACAGGCTTTAGCAAACTCGCTGTTTTCAGATAAAAAACCGTACCCAGGGTGTATACAATCGGCACCGCTTGTTTTTGCAACCTGTAAAATTTTATCTGTTACAAGGTATGAGTCTTTACTTGGTGCAGGGCCAATGTGGTAGGCCTCATCAGCCATTTTTACATGTTGTGCGTGTTTGTCGGCGTCAGAGTAAACAGCGACCATTGTTAGGCCCATTTGTTTTGCACTTCGCATTATACGGCATGCAATTTCACCACGGTTGGCAATGAGTATCTTTTTTAATGTGTGTGTGTTCATAATTAGTCCTACAGTTGCCAAGCGGGAGGGCGTTTATCAAAAAAGGCGCTTAGTCCTTCTTGGCCTTCGTCCGAAACCCGAATATTTGCAATACGTTCGGCCGTGAGTTCAATAAGCTCATCATTAATAGGCTTATTTGCTACATCGTTAATTAATGATTTAGCGGCTTTTACAGCGACTGGGCCGTTATCGATTAATGTTTGCAGCATGTTATCAAGGGCACAGTCTAAATTACCGGTCACCTGATGAACCAAACCAAGTTGTTTTGCTGTGTGTGCATCAAACACCTCGGCAGTTAAAAAGTAGCGGCGCGCAGCGCGCTCACCAATGGCTTTAATTACATACGGGCTAATTACCGCAGGAATAAGCCCTAGCTTTACTTCGCTTAAACAAAACTGCGCATCGTCTTTACTAAGGGCTATGTCGCAACAGGCTATTAAGCCCAGTGCACCACCAAAAGCAGCGCCTTGCACAGCGCAAATTGTTGGATGCGGCGAGCTTGCCAATACCTGCATTAATTTAGCGAGCTGCATTGAATCAGCTAGGTTATCGGCGTAGTTGTTATCAGCCATTGATTTCATCCAAGCTAAATCGGCACCGGCAGAAAAGTGCTTGCCTTCAGTTTTTAAAACCAAAGCGCGAATATCGAGTGTATTTGCATGCTCTATGCACTGAATTAGCTCGTGTATTACTTCACTATTAAATGCGTTACGTTTTTCAACTCGGCTTAAAACAAGTACAGCCACATTAGATTTTGTTATTTGTAGTGTTACTGACATTTTTGCGCTCCGGTTACATTCTAAATACGCCAAACTTAGAGTCTTGCTGTGGTGCATTTTTAGCTGCACTTAAGGCAAGGCCTAATACGTTACGGGTATCGGCAGGGTCAATAATGCCGTCGTCCCACAAGCGGGCGCTTGCGTAATACGGATGGCCTTGCTCTTCGTACTGATCAATAATTGGCTTTTTAAAATCGCTAACTTCTTGCTCGCTCATGCTATGCCCTTTACGTGCTAAGCCATCTTGCTTAACTTGTGCCATTACTCCGGCGGCTTGCTCGCCGCCCATTACCGAAATACGGGCATTGGGCCACATCCACATCATGGTGGGTTCAAATGCGCGGCCACACATACCATAGTTACCCGCGCCGTAAGAGCCACCAATTAGTACCGTAAATTTTGGCACATCGGCACACGAAACCGCCATTACCATTTTAGCGCCGTGCTTTGCTATGCCTTCAGCTTCGTATTTTTTACCCACCATAAAGCCGGTAATATTTTGTAAAAACACTAAAGGAATATTGCGCTGTGCACATAGTTGAATAAAGTGCGCGCCTTTTTGCGCCGACTCACTAAATAAAATGCCGTTATTAGCCACTATGCCTACAGGGTTACCGTAAATACTGGCAAAACCTGTTACCAGCGTTTCACCAAAGTAGCGTTTAAATTCATCAAACGATGAATCATCAACCGTACGGGCAATAACTTCACGCACATCAAACGGCTTTTTAAGGTCAGTGCCTACAATGCCGTAAAGCTCGTTTATATCGTAACGTGGCGGTTTTACATCCTCTAAAAGAGGGGCTGTAGGGCGCGTGTAATTAATACGCTCAATACATTGGCGGGCAATAGACAGCGCATGCTCGTCATTTTCTGCAAAGTGGTCAGCCACCCCCGATGTTTTACAATGTACATCGGCGCCGCCTAATTCTTCGGCGCTGACTACTTCACCAGTCGCTGCTTTTACAAGTGGCGGGCCGGCTAAAAATATAGTGCCTTGCTCTTTTACAATTATGCTTTCATCGGCCATTGCGGGTACGTATGCGCCGCCTGCGGTACATAACCCCATTACCACGGCAATTTGAGGAATACCTTTACCCGACATACGGGCTTGGTTATAAAAAATACGGCCAAAATGTAATTTATCAGGGAATACATCGTCTTGCTCAGGCAGGTTAGCACCGCCCGAATCAACCAAATAAATACACGGTAAGTGGCAACGCTCGGCTATATCTTGTGCGCGTAAATGCTTTTTAACGGTAAGCGGAAAGTATGTACCGCCTTTTACCGTGGCATCATTTGCAATGATCATGCATTCAATACCTTTAACACGGCCAATACCAGCAACTACACCCGCACAGGCAATTTCTTGTTCGTACACACCAAAGGCTGCAAATTGCGAAATTTCTAAAAACGGTGAGCCTTCATCTAATAAAGTGCTAATACGGTCGCGTACAAATAACTTACCTCGGCCTTCGTGACGCTCTTTTAACGCAGCGCCGCCGCCTAAGCTTATGGTGGCTACTTTACTATGTAAATCATCAACCAAAGCTGCCATGTTTTTGTGATTTTGCACAAAAGTAGGATCGTGAGGATTAACGCTCGATTTTAATATCGTCATAATTTAATCCTTAACGGCTTTCGGTAAAGAGTTCGCGGCCAATAAGCATGCGGCGTATTTCTGATGTACCAGCACCAATTTCGTATAGTTTGGCATCACGCAGTAAGCGCCCTGTGGCGTATTCGTTTATGTAGCCGTTACCCCCTAAAATTTGAATGGCATCGAGCGCCATTTTAGTGGCAAGCTCAGCTGCATATAAAATGGCGCCGGCGGCATCTTTACGGGTGGTTTCGCCGCGGTCACACGCTTTTGCAACGGTATAAACGTATGAGCGCGCTGCGTTCATTTGTGTATACATGTCGGCTACTTTGCCTTGAATTAACTGAAATTGGCCAATAGGGGTGTCGAACTGTTTACGTTCATGAATGTACGGTACAACAATATCCATACAGGCTTGCATTATGCCAAGCGGGCCTGCAGCAAGTACTACACGTTCGTAATCTAGGCCGCTCATTAGTACCTTAACGCCTTCGTTTAGGTTACCTAAAATGTTTTCTTCTGGTACTTCGCAGTTTTCAAACACCAGTTCACACGTGTTTGAGCCACGCATACCAAGCTTGTCTAGCTTTTGCGCGGTAGAAAAACCAGGGAAGTCTTTTTCAACAATAAATGCGGTAATGCCTTTAGCGCCGGCTTCTAAATCTGTTTTTGCATAAATAACAAATGTGTGTGCATCGGGGCCGTTGGTGATCCACATTTTATTGCCATTTAAAATGTATTTATCGCCTTTTTTTTCAGCTTTAAGTTTCATTGATACCACGTCAGAGCCTGCGTTTGGCTCGCTCATGGCAAGGGCACCAATGTGTTCACCACTAATAAGCTTTGGTAAGTATTTTTCTTTTTGTGCTTGATTACCGTTACGGTTAATTTGATTTACACACAAGTTTGAATGCGCACCATAGCTTAAGCCAATTGATGCACTCGCACGGCTAATTTCTTCCATGGCAATTACATGCTCTAAGTAGCCTAAGCCTGCACCGCCAAAGTCTTCAGATACGGTCATGCCTAGTACACCCATTTCGCCCATTTGCGGCCAAAGCTGATTAGGAAACGCGTTGTCCATATCGGTTTGTTCAGCCAGTGGCGCAATTTCTTGGCTTGCAAAGCTATTTACGTGGTCGCGGATCATATCGGCGGTTTCGCCAAGGCCAAAGTTCATCTCTTTATAAAGTGAAATAGTGCTCATGATTCATTCCTGTGTGTGTTGTCAGTGTGTTTTTATTATTAAAATAGGCTACTCGTCTATTTTATTAAGTGTTTCTCTGCAGCGGCGCTCCGCTGTCACTAATTCCATAAGCACAACTTTTATGTCGTCCATTTGCTGAGAAAGGTCGGCTTTTTTCTCTGCTATTAAATCGAGCATAGTCACCAGCTGTTTAGCGCTTGATTTATCAGCGTCGTACAGTTCAAACAAACGGCCTGTTTCTGCAAGCGTAAAGCCTAAGCGTTTGCCACGCAGTATTAGCTTTAAGCGAACTTTGTCGCGTTTTGAATAAATACGGGTTTGGCCATTGCGCTCTGGGCTTACTAAACCTTGGTCTTCGTAAAAACGAATAGAGCGGGTGGTAATATCAAACTCTTTAGCTAAATCGCTAATACTAAAGGTTTGATCGTTACTGCTTGGCGCTTTTGCAGAACTTGCAAAGTTTGTTTGGTTATCTGGTTTCATAGTTGTGTTTACCTCATTCGAATAACTCCAATATAAGTGAAGTTTACGTAAAGGTAAAGCTTGGTGTGGTATGAAACTATTTATAAAGGAGTGTTGATGTGAAATGTTAAATTATATTATTAATATTCAATAGTTTATTTTTATTAATTGTTCACTTCGCCGTTACTGGAAAATAATGCTTACACTTTTAAAACTAAAAATTAAACGCTTTTTAGTTGACGTTAGCGTAAACGTTAGTATTGTGTAAGGGTGTTAAACAATAAATGAATACTAAATTAATAGAGCAAATATTCTAACAACTATTTGCATATAAATACAACGGAGTTAATTATGACTTTAGAATCAGTGGTAATTGTAGCAGCAAAGCGTACGCCAATGGGCGGGTTTATGGGCGCATTGACCGATGCACAATCTACCGAGCTTGGCGCAACCGCCATTGCAAGTGCGCTTGCACAAACTGGTTTAGCAAATGATGCAATAGATGAAGTAATTATGGGCTGTGTATTGCCGGCGGGCCTTGGCCAAGCGCCAGCACGCCAAGCAATGTTAAAAGCAGGCCTTGCTCTGGGCACGGGTGCTACCACCATTAATAAAGTATGTGGCTCTGGTTTAAAAGCCGCTATGCTCGCAAACGACTTAATTAAAGCGGGCTCAATTAGTAGTGCAATTGCTGGTGGCATGGAAAGCATGAGTAACGCACCGTATTTTATACCTAAAGCACGTGGCGGTATGCGTATGGGCCACGGCGAAATTAAAGATCATATGATGAGCGATGGCCTAGAAGATGCTTACGATAACAAAGCAATGGGCTGCTTTGCACAAGATACTGCCGATGAGTACGGCATTGGCCGTGAGCAAATGGATGAGTTTGCACTTAGCTCGTTAAGTAAAGCCAATGCGGCAATTGAAAACGGCAGCTTTGAAAACGAAATTGCGCCGCACACCATAAAAACCCGCAAGGGCGATGTAACCGTATCGGTTGATGAGCAACCCGGTAATGCCCGCCCAGAAAAAATACCAAGCCTGCGTGCTGCCTTTAAAAAAGACGGCACCATCACTGCGGCTAATTCATCGTCAATTTCTGATGGTGGCGCAGCACTTATATTAATGAGCGAATCAAAAGCAAAAGAGCAAGGCTTAACACCGCTTTGTAAAATTGTAGCGCACAGCACGCACTCTCAAAAACCAAGCGAATTTACAGTAGCACCTGTGGGCGCAATGAACAGCGTGCTTGAAAAAGCAGGCTGGACAACCGCTGATGTTGACCTTTGGGAAATTAACGAAGCCTTTGCCATGGTTACCATGCTTGCTATTGACGAATTAAAACTTGATGAGAGCAAAGTAAACGTAAACGGTGGGGCGTGTGCTCTTGGCCACCCAATTGGTGCCAGCGGCGCGAGAATTTTAGTCACGCTTATTCACGCGCTTAAAAACCGTGGCCTTAAAAAAGGAATTGCGTCTTTATGTATTGGCGGCGGCGAAGCTGTAGCCATGGCTGTAGAGGCTTACTAACAAAACAGTTAATTAACTAACAGCAACTAAAATGCACCGTACTCATACTAATAACAAAACGGTGCCATTTTTTAAAAGAACACACTAACAACAGGATTTACCCATGCACCAAGTTCCACTACTTATAAATGGCGAATTTGTTCAGTCGGCTTCAAACGAGCTTATTGATGTAATTAACCCAGCAAACCAAGAAGTACTTGCGCAAGTTCCATGCACTACCGACTCAGAAATGGATGCAGCGATTGCCTCGGCCTCAGAAACATTTAAAACATGGAAAGATGTGCCCATTACCGAGCGTGCCCGCATTATGATGAAATACGCGGCGCTGTTAAAAGAACACCACGATGAGCTTGCGACCATTATTTGCCACGAACTAGGTAAAACGTTTGAAGATGCAAAAGGCGATGTATGGCGCGGTATTGAAGTAGTGGAACAAGCAGCTAACGCACCGTCATTAATGATGGGCGAAACAATGGAAAACGTTGCCCGTAAAATCGATACCTATTCTTACATGCAGCCCCTTGGCGTTTGTGCAGGCATTACGCCGTTTAACTTTCCGGCGATGATCCCTCTTTGGATGTTTCCGCTAGCTATTGTATGTGGTAACACCTTTATTTTAAAACCCTCTGAGCAAGACCCGCTCACTCCAATGCGTTTAGCTGAGCTATTTATTGAAGCCGGCGCACCAAAAGGCGTATTACAAGTGGTTCATGGTACAAAACCGCAAGTAGACCGCCTACTAGAAGACAAAGCAGTACGTGCAATTTCGTTTGTGGGTTCGTGTGGTGTAGGTGCATATATTTATTCTAAAGGCACACAAAACCTTAAGCGCGTACAAGCGTGTGTGGGTGCTAAAAATCACATGGTTATTATGCCAGATGCGAGTAAATCGCACGTGGTAAATAACCTAGTTGGCGCATCGGTTGGTGCTGCAGGCCAGCGTTGTATGGGTATTTCGGTGGCTGTGTTTGTAGGCCAAGCAAGTGAGTGGGTAGATGAAATAAAAGCAGGCTTTGAAAACGTACGCCCAGGCGTATGGGATGACAAAGACGCAGCCTACGGCCCACAAACATCAAAAGCAGCAAAAGAGCGTATTTTATCGCTTATAGCAAGCGGTAAAGAGCAAGGCGCCACCTGTTTAATTGATGGCTCAAACTACACAGTAGAGGGCTTTGATCAAGGTAACTGGGTTGGCCCAACACTATTTACCGATGTGACAAAAGACATGGACTTATACAAAGAAGAAATCTTTGGCCCTGTGCTTGCCTGTATGTTTGTAGATACGCTTGATGAGGCAATTGCTCTTATTAACGAAAGCCCGTACGGCAACGGTACCTCGTTATTTACCTCAAGTGGCGCTGCGGCTCGTAAATTTCAACACGAAATAGAAGTGGGCCAAGTGGGTATTAATGTGCCTATTCCGGTACCGCTGCCGTTTTTCTCGTTTACGGGTTGGAAAGGCTCGTTTTACGGCGATACGCACACCTATGGTAAGCAAGGTATACGTTTTTACACAGAAACTAAAACCATTACTTCACGTTGGTTTGAAGACGACATCGCTTCAGGTCCAAACATGAGCATTAATTTAAAATAAACACACTCAAAAATAATAATAAAGAAGGGCGCAAAGGCTAAATCCGCTGACAAGCAACTAGAACACACACATCAGCCTTTGCCGCTCTTCACTCATTTACCCTAATGGGACACACTAACAACACAATTAAAGAGGTCTACCATGGACTTTAACTTATCAGAAGATCAACAAGCCTTTGCAGAAACTGCACGCCAATTTGCAGAATCAGAACTTGCTCCACATGCAGCAAAGTGGGATCGCGAGCATATTTTTCCTAAAGATACGATTAAAGCGGCGGGCGAGCTTGGTTTTTGCGGTTTATACACGCCAGAGGAAGCCGGCGGCCTTGGTTTATCACGCTTAGATTCAAGCATTATATTTGAGCAGCTTGCGATGGGCTGTACAGCTACAACGGCCATGCTAACTATTCATAATATGGCCACCTGGATGGTAGCAAGTTTTGGTACAGATGCAGTTAAAGACACATACGTAGAACAATTAGTAATGGGCGGGCTACTTGCCTCTTATTGTTTAACAGAGCCAGGGGCAGGCTCAGATGCAGCATCACTAAAAACAAAAGCTGTGCTTGAAGGTGATGAGTACGTTATTAACGGCTCAAAAATGTTTATATCGGGTGCGGGCGAAACCGAAGTATTAGTAGTAATGGCACGTACCGGTGGCGAAGGCGCTGCGGGTATTTCGGCATTTGTAGTTCCTGGTGACGCACAAGGCGTTGAGTACGGTAAAGCAGAAGAAAAAATGGGTTGGAACGCACAACCAACACGCTTAATTAGTTTTGAAGATGTGCGTATTCCGGCGCATAACTTATTAGGTAAAGAGGGCGAAGGCTTTAAATTTGCTATGCAAGGCCTAGATGGCGGGCGTATTAATATTGCCACATGCTCAATTGGTACTGCACAAGCTGCGCTAAACACGGCAAAAGAGTA
This sequence comes from Pseudoalteromonas sp. 2CM41L, assembly GCF_023161905.1. Classification (NCBI taxonomy): domain Bacteria; kingdom Pseudomonadati; phylum Pseudomonadota; class Gammaproteobacteria; order Alteromonadales; family Pseudoalteromonadaceae; genus Pseudoalteromonas; species Pseudoalteromonas sp. 2CM41L. The sequence continues at coordinate 4,319 of NZ_JALNTN010000008.1, read as the reverse complement.
CTTAAAAGAGCGTACTCAATTTGGTAAGCCTCTGGCTGCGTTTCAGGCTTTGCAATTTAAAATTGCAGATATGAACACTGAGCTTGTAGCTGCACGCCAAATGGTAAGGCTGGCGGCATTTAAACTTGATACCGGCGATAGTGAAAAAACCACCTATTGCGCCATGGCTAAACGCTTTGCCACCGACGTTGGCTTTACTGTGTGTAACGAGGCACTGCAAGTACATGGTGGTTACGGTTACATAAAAGAATACCCGCTTGAGCGCCATGTACGTGATGTACGCGTTCATCAAATTTTAGAAGGCACTAACGAAATTATGCGTGTAATTATAGCGCGCCGTATTTTAGCCGAGTCTGCAAGCGACGTTTTATAAGGAGCAAGTTATGTCACAATCTAACCCGAGTATTGAACTGACTACCGAAGGCCATGTTGCTATTTTAACTATGTCTAACCCACCAGCTAATACCTGGACAAAAGACACCTTAATTGATTTAAAAAACAAAGTTAACGAGCTTAATAACAACAAAAACATTTATGCCTTAGTGCTTACTGGCGAAGGCGAGAAGTTTTTTAGCGCCGGGGCCGATTTAAACGTATTTGCTAGTGGCGATAAAGGCGTTGCCGCTGATATGTCGCGTGTATTTGGTGAAGCCTTTGAAGCACTGACTAATTTTACAGGGGTGTCGGTTGCGGCCATTAACGGTTATGCCATGGGCGGCGGGTTAGAAGTAGCGCTTGCGTGTGATATTCGCATAGCAGAAGAGCAAGCACAAATGGCACTGCCAGAGGCAAAAGTGGGTTTGTTACCGTGCGCGGGTGGCACGCAAAATTTAGCATGGCTTGTAGGTGAAGGCTGGGCAAAACGAATGATTTTATGCGGCGAGCGCTTAAAAGCCGATAAAGCCCTGCAAATTGGCTTAGTAGAAGAAGTTGTACCACAAGGCGAAAGCTTTGCAGCGGCGTTAAAACTTGCCAATCAAGTAAGCGAGCAAAGCCCAAGCTCGGTAGCTGCATGTAAAACGCTTATACAAAAAGGCCGCCACCAACCAATGGCAAGTATATTACCACTTGAGCGTGAATTGTTTGTTGGATTGTTTGATACACAAGATCAACAAGAGGGCGTTAATGCCTTTTTAGAAAAACGCCGCGCAAATTGGGTAAATGGCTAATGAGTAATTTAACGTTATTAAATAATGCCGACGACCCCGTGCTATTTGAAACGGCAAGTGCAGAAAACGGCAGCTTAATTGGGGTTATTACACTCAACGTACCTAAAGCATTAAACGCCCTTAATTTTGACATGATCAAATTACTCGAGCCGCAATTGCGCGCTTGGCAAAGCGATGATGCAATCGCAATGGTTATTTTAAAAGGCGCTGGCGATAAAGCATTTTGCGCTGGTGGCGATGTAGTGAGTCTTCATCATGCAATGGCGCAAGGAAAACCAACAAGCTTAGTGGAAGACTTTTTTACCCTTGAGTACAAACTTGATTACCTTATTCATTGCTACGAAAAACCACTTTTAGTATGGGGGCACGGCATAGTAATGGGGGGCGGTTTAGGCCTAATGGCCGGTGCTAGCCACCGCGTAGTAACCGAAACATCGCGCATTGCTATGCCAGAGCAAACCATAGGCTTATACCCAGATGTAGGCGGTAGTTACTTTTTACATAAAATGCCACAAGGTGTGGGGCTATTTTTAGGGCTAACATCGGCCTCTATTAATTGTGAAGATGCACGCTTTGTATCGCTTGCTGATCACTTTATCGACAGCACTAAATATGATGCCATGCTAGCGCAAATTTTAGCGGCTAAGTGGGGCAAAACCGCAAGTTTAAATCATGAGCGTTTGACTAAATTATTAACCGATTTAGATAACCAATCTGCGCGTATGCCCAAAGGCAATATTAAAGCTAACTTAGCAACCATTCAAAAATTAGCTGAACTTAATACGCTACAAGAACAAGTTGATTATATTTTAGGCCTAGCTACTGACGATAAATGGCTGCAACGCGCCCAAAAATCACTTAAGCATGGTTGCCCACTAAGTTGCGCGCTAGTAAGTGAGCAGCTAAAAGCCAGTAAAGGCAAAAGCTTACTAGCGTGTTTTAAAATGGAGCTGGGTATGTCGGTACGCGCTGGCGAAGTAGGTGAATTTCAAGAAGGCGTAAGAGCACTATTAATAGATAAAGACGGCGCGCCTAATTGGCAATACAAAACACTGAGTGATCTACCACAAGCCATAATAGAGAGCTTTTTTGCTAACCGTTTTGGCGAAAATCACCCACTCAATGGCTTAGACACCCCAACACACATAAAGGAAAGACGATGACTAAACTCAATATTGGTTTTATCGGCTTAGGTAATATGGGCGGCCCAATGGCGGCTAACTTAATTAAAGCCGGCCATAATGTTACAGCATTTGATTTAAACCAGTCGGTCTTAAATGAACTTGCAAGTAAAGGCGCACACGCAGCTGATAATGCAAATGCATGTGCAACCAATGCCGATATACTTATTAGTATGTTACCTGCGGGCAAACATGTTAAATCACTTTATTTAGGCAATAACGACGATAGCGGCTTAATTAATGTGCTTAGCAACAACACCTTAGTGATAGATTGCTCAACAATAGATGCAGAGTCGGCCCGTGTGGTTGGCAGCGCACTTGGCGAGCAGGGTATTAGCTTTGTAGATGCACCGGTATCGGGCGGTGTTGCTGGAGCAACCGCAGGCACGCTTACGTTTATTGTTGGTGGTAGTAAAGCCGCGTTTAATACCGCACAACCTGTGCTTAATGATATGGGTAAAAACATATTTCATGCAGGCGATATTGGCGCAGGACAAGTTGCAAAAATATGCAACAACATGCTGTTAAGTATTTTAATGGCAGGTACGAGCGAAGCCCTGCAAATGGGTATTAATAATGGGCTAGATGCAAAAGTACTCAGCGACATTATGACTGCAAGCTCTGGCCGTAACTGGACCCTTGAACTTTACAACCCATGCCCAGGCGTAATGGATACATCCCCTGCAAGTAACGATTACAAACCGGGCTTTATGGTCGATTTAATGGCTAAAGATTTAGGGCTTGCCATGGAAGCCGCGCAGCAAAGTAATTCTTCAACCCCAATGGGTTCAATGGCTAAAAATTTATACACTATGCTACAGCACCAAGGTGCGGGCAGTGATGATTTTAGCGCCATTTTTAAACTGTTTTCTAAGTAGGAGCAAGGCGTGGAAATTAAAAATAACACGGTAGTAATAACCGGTGGCGCACAAGGCTTAGGCTTTGCAATGGCGCAAAAATTTGCCCTTATGGGCGCTAACATCGCACTTATAGATATGGCGCAAGAGTTATTAAACACAGCGTGCGAGAAACTAACACAGCTGGAAGGTGTATCTGGCACTATTAAAGGCTACGCCGCAAACGTAACTGTTGAGAGCGAAGTAGAAAACGTATTTAATACCATTAATAGCGATTTTGGCCACATTGGCGTGCTTATAAACAACGCTGGCATTTTACGCGACGGCATGTTTATAAAAGCAAAAGACGGCAAAGTGGTTAAAAAAATGTCACTTGAGCAATTTCAATCAGTAATTGATGTAAATCTCACTGGCGTATTTTTAGCAGGGCGCGAAGCTGCAAGGCACATGATTGAATCAGGCAAAGGCGGCGTAATAGTTAATATGTCGAGCGTAGCGCGCGCGGGTAATATTGGGCAAACAAACTACGCAGCTTCAAAAGCAGGCGTAGTGGCACTTACCACCACGTGGGCTAAAGAGCTTGGCCGCTTTGGTATACGCGTAGGCGCTATTGCACCAGGTGTAATAAGTACCGCTATGACCGACGCCATGAAACCCGAAGCCAAACAGCGCATGCTTGCAGTAACACCCGTAGGGCGTTTAGGCGAAAGCGACGAAATTGCCCATACTGCACAGTACATAATCGAAAACGACTTTTTCACCGGTCGCGTGGTTGAAATAGACGGCGGTATTCGTTTGTAAACCGAACTAGGTTAAGATTGATTTAAAAAGTATGGCGCTTGTGGGCTGTGCTTTTTTGTTTTAAAAATGCCTAATAAGAGTGGCTTTTGAATCACCTCTTTAAATAATAAGCTCAACGCATTTAAGGCTTGGTTTGAGTGTTAGGAGCCACTTTTTTTGGTTGACTAAGTGATTCAAAATAAGTTCGGCCTCATTATTTCCCATTGTTGTTGGGTGCCTCATAGAGTTAAATCGAATAAACGAAGCTATCCAGTATAAATACGCTTTAATGGTACTTTTAGCATAACGCTTTAGATACATTTGTTCGGCTA